>JANQEV010000023.1 GCA_028278145.1 Chromatiales bacterium
TTACGCCATACAGTAGCGGGAGACGGAGTTGATGACTAGTTTACTGGTAACTGCACTCCAAGAGAATGGTTTGATGTGCTGCTAATTTAAATGGAAATCTGGAATGAAACGTCAGCTTAGAGTTCTGCAATTGGCCAGTTTTGAAGGGAACGTTGGTGATAATGCCAATACTGCAGGTACGCGTAGAACCCTCGCTGAGAACCTAAGTAATTACTCATTTGAATTTGTAGATCTTGAGATCAGAGAGTTTTACTGGAAAAAGCGTTTCTTTGATGATGAGTTTGCAGAATACGTCAATCAGTTTGACCTGATGATAATTGGTGGTGGTAACTATTTTGAATTGTGGGTAGACCATTCCCACACCGGGACATCTATAGACATAAGTCTGGATATATTAAAAAAAATAAAAACGAAAACTGTCTTTTATGCACTTGGTTGTGATGTAGGGCAGGGGGCAAGCGATGTTGCAGTTGGTAAGTTCAAGAAATTTTTAGATTATGTTCTTAATTCTGATCAGTTTAAAGTGTCAGTAAGGAATGATGGCTCACACAAGGCGATAAGGGAGCATCTTGGGAATGAGTATGCTGAAAAGGTATCTGTAATCCCTGATGGTGGCTTTTTTGTTAAACCAGATGAGTCGCAGCATCCAGAAATTGATTTACGGAAAAGAAATATCGCTATAAATCTGGCTGGTGATATGCTGGGTGGACGTTACTCGGCTACTGAGCTTGACGACTTCCTTGCAGATTTTTCCGGGTTGCTCGCAACATTTATGGATAGTAATCCAGATGTAGATCTGATCTTGATTCCACATATCTTTAAAGATTTGGAAATCATTGCACGTTTTCTTTATCGTTTTTCCGATGAAATAGTACGGCGTAGGATCACCATTGCTCCATACATTCATGGAGAAGGTAGCGAGAGTTATATCTTTGATCTCTATCGTCACTGTGATCTTGTGATTGGAAACCGTTTTCATGCCAACGTATGTCCGATAGCAATGGGGATACCGACCATAGGCCTTGTGAACTACCCGCAAGTTAGGTTGTTATATGAAGAACTTGGTCTTGAGGATAGGATGGTGGATGTGAATGATGAGCATTTTTTTCAGCTGATGTATTCACTAATTGAGTCAAGCCTGGATGATGTAGATGCTATCAAGGAAGAGTATGCTGAAATCCATGTAAAGCTGCGTTCACAGCTGGATGTGTTTCACTCACAGATAGATGCATGGCTATAGACATGCATTTATTGATTAAGGTTGTTGGGAATAACCGTTGACAATATTTCGTATGTCCTTGAAGTTTTTCAAGTACGGTAATTACCACTTATTCACTATTTCAGGTTCATCATCTTGCTCAATGTAACTAAGGATCCTGTTTATATCCTTGGCAATATCTGTGAGGTGTTCGATCAAAACTTCATTTGATTTGGTAAAGAAGTTGACGGCATACTCATCATCCGGTGCCAGACCTGTTTGGATAAATACATTATTAATAAACTGCTTGATCCCATGAGCTAGAAGAGATGCAGGAAGGAAGTCTTTGTTGGAAGCTCCAACAGAGGCGGCTTCGTACATAAGTGATAGCACTTCAACAATCTCTTCTCTACTTTTAGGGGAGGACTTTGTGAATTCAACGATGGCTTGAAAATACTCTTCAATTTGGGGTAAATAGAAATTTTCTAGCCGCTCAAGTGCCTCGGTAGGTGAGTAATCGTTATTGAAGCAATTAGTAATTTCCTCACGTAGTCGCTGTTTTTGTATTTTTTTATCGAAGTTTGCGGGAAGATTCTCCGCTGAGATGGGAGTGGTTCCTTTGATTAACGCGCCTTCGCCAACATTATGCCATTTGATGTTTTTGTGTTTCTGAATTCTAATCTCAGTTATTCTTAGTGACCAGGATAATACACTGGTTGTATGGATGGTTGATCCTAAATTACCTGGTAGCTCAAAAACCTTTTGCGACTCTACACTTTCTTCAGTACCTTCATCTTCATGATGGGTGTTTTGTGCATGCATCTCGTTGCTGTCAGCAGGTGCTCCGTAGTCTATGCCAAAGAGGAAGGCGCTGTTTGCGCCTAGTTCGGCAGCAATAACGATACCTGCATTGGTGACTGTAGGATTGACGTCCTGAGTAACTGGATACCTATCGTCCAGTAGGGAGGATCCTGGATCTAGGTATTTTTGGAATACCAGGGTCTCATGGTAGTAATTATCGATTTTTGTGCTGACTACATTGAGCTTGATGAGAGAAACCTGCTTTAAAGTATCAAGGTCATGTCCATGCCGTTCTTCATGTTTTGGAATGTGCCAGGTGCGTTCCTGTATGATCTGGTAGTCGGGAATAATACCAGCCCTTGTCAGAGGGGTAATGGCAGACCCGCACGAGATTATGATCGCATCATTCTGATGTTGTTTGATGTAGTCTATTGATTCGTTGAGTGATGGTCCGCTTCCAACAATAAACACTCGGAAGTATCGGCTTATCTTCTTGCCAGAATAAAACTTGTTTCCTTTTTTTATATTTTTTACACCGAAGTAGAAGCCTATTCGCTGATCCTCATACCATCCAGCATCAAACAGGCTTCTCTGTAGACTGTCTGCCTGCGGCTCCTTTTCTATGACCTCTTGTATAGCAGGTAGGTTACGAAAATGGTTGAAGCGGTAGAATAGGCTTGATAAAGGGGTTAGGCGCTGTTCTGTAAAAGCCAAGTTACTTTCGATTGTCTGTTCAGGTGTTGTTCCCAACGACAAATTGATGCCTTTGTTGTTGGATTCGAAGTACTTGAAGATAAGGTTCCAGGGTATGGTGTAGAGTGATAGATAGAATAGGTCTAAATGTGGTTCAAAAACCGTCATGTAGCTAATCTTTTTTCGCTGGATGAGTTCAGTGATGTGATATCCAAGACCGATTCCGTACACTCGGACTAGAGGGAGGTAATCACTACAGAAATTATGGAGTGGGCTTGTGTTATCAGATGTAAGTTTCAACTTTCGAAACATGCCAGCTTGATAAAGGCCGTCCAGCATCTTGATCTGAATCGGATTGTTGTTTTTCCACCATGAGTCACCTTCTCCAAAAAAGGCTGGACTTAAATGTGCGTAACAGAACAGGCTGTCAATATCGTGAATGATAGGTGCCATGATTTCATCCATTGAGGATGCCGCATAAACTGGAGTCTTGCTTGCTAGATGCAGAATATTTGGGCTGCCGTCCGGATTTGAGCATAAACGATAATCTTTGCATTTATGTTTTTCAACGGCGTCAAAAAGAGCAGGTTGGTGCTCTTTTAAATAGTTGAGGTTTTGATCAAAAATCTCGTTTCTGTAGTCCTCTGGCAGGATTGTTAGTGATCTTCCTCCATTCAGGTTGTTGTTCGCTGAAGAGGCAGTTTGTCCGGTAGCGTCAGTTTTCGATGTGTTCATGACAATAAGGTGCCTCATGTGGCTGTTTAGTATTAGTACGTGTGTCGAAAAGTCGACAACTGCAGGCAATTAGAATGTAAGATGCATATTTCATGCCATTATTGGAATTTAATTCCTATTAAGCTTGCGTGAAATAAATATGTGAATATCGATTCCATTGCGTGCGGCTAACATGGAATTAATCAGAGGTTCCCTATGGTTGATTACAGTTGTATAGAATGTGCTGAATAGTCATTCATTAATTTATATACTTCTCCCGTAGACTAGATAGTGAGTTCAGGAACTCTCTATTCCATGTTTTCTTGCCGTTGCCATCTCACTGACGGGAGGTGCGGTTTTTTTTAATGCAGGCATTTGAATAACCCCACCAGGGGTGAGAAGAGTATGTTTGAGAATCTGACAGATCGATTGGGCGGAGTCCTCGATAAACTGCGTGGGCAGGGTCGACTCACCGAAGAAAATATTAAAGACACCATGCGCGAGGTGCGTATGGCGCTGCTGGAGGCGGATGTGGCCCTGTCAGTGGTGAAGGCCTTTGTGGAGCAGGTGCGGGAAAAGGCTCTGGGTGAAGAGGTAATGAAGAGCCTCACCCCGGGGCAGGTTCTGATCAAGCTGGTAAATGACGAACTGGTGCGGGTCATGGGTGAGGCCAACGAGAGCCTTAATCTGGCTGCCCAGCCACCGGCCGTGATCATGATGGCAGGCCTACAGGGTTCTGGTAAGACCACCAGCGTGGCCAAGTTAGCGCGCTGGCTAAAGGAGAGCCAGAAGAAGTCGGTGATGGTGGCCAGTTGTGACATCTATCGCCCGGCCGCTATCGATCAGCTGCAGACCCTGGCTACTGAGGTGGAAGCAGAGTTCTTTCCCAGCAGCGTAGATCAGAAACCCCAGGATATAGCCCGCAATGCCCTGGAGCAGGCGCGCAAGAAGTTCCAGGATGTACTGATCATAGATACTGCCGGACGTCTGCATGTGGATGAGGAGATGATGGGTGAGATCAAGGCCCTGCACTCCGCCATCAACCCGGTTGAGACCCTGTTTGTAGTAGACAGCATGACAGGACAGGATGCGGCCAATACCGCCAAGGCCTTTGATGAGGCCCTGCCGCTGACCGGTGTAATCCTTACCAAGACCGATGGTGATGCCAGGGGTGGTGCGGCTTTATCTATTCGCCAGATTACCGGCAAGCCCATCAAGTTTCTGGGTGTGGGTGAAAAGACCACCGCTTTGGAACCATTCCACCCGGATCGCGTGGCTTCCCGGATCCTGGGTATGGGGGATGTGGTTTCCCTGGTGGAAGAGGTCTCTGCCAAGGTCGATCACAAGAAAGCGGAGAAACTGGCCAAGAAACTGCAGAAGGGCAAGGGGTTTGACCTGGATGACTTCAAGGAGCAGATGGAGCAGATGTCACAGATGGGTGGCTTGAGTTCTCTGATGGATAAGATGCCTGGTATGGGCAAGATTCCTGATCATGTAAAGAACCAGGTAAATGACCGGGAACTGGTGAAGCTGATTGCCATTATCAACTCCATGACGCCCCAGGAACGGCGGTTTCCAGCTGTCATAAAGGGCTCGCGTAAGCGCCGTATCGCAAATGGTTCCGGTACCCAGGTACAGGATATCAACAAGATGTTGAAGCAGTTCACCCAGATGCAGAAGATGATGAAAAAGATGAAGGGTGGCGGCATGGCGAAGATGATGCGGGGACTCAAGGGCGGTCTTGGCCCTGGAGGTCCGGGCGGATTTGGTGGCCCCGGAGGCCCCGGTGGGCCTGGGGGATTCCCCTTCCAGTAGGCTCAGTTGTACTAGGGAGTAGTAGTGGCGTACCAGCGCCAGATAGCAGGTGAATCAGCTATTTTAGGTCAAATTCATCGATAAAAGGGCTTCACTTTCCGTAAAAATAGCGTAGAATGCCCGGTTTACTTGCCTCCGGCCGGCTGGGCTGGATGTGCGCGACAGAATCAACTTAAGGGTGGGACATGGTAACAATTCGTCTTGCAAGGACCGGCGCTAAAAAACGTCCGTTCTATCATATAGTAGTAGCCGACAGCCGTCGTGCCCGTGATGGGCGTTACATCGAGCGCGTGGGGTTCTTCAACCCTATTGCTGTAGGTGGTGAAGAGCGTTTGCGTATTGATCGTGATCGTATCGATCACTGGGTCTCACAGGGCGCCCAGCCTAGCGATCGTGTGGCTAAGCTGCTCAAGGATCAGGCCAAGGCTGCCTGATTGGTCCATCTGGACAGATTGCTGTCCGGTAGTGGATTAGTTGGCTGGAAGAGAGAACTAAATTGCTAAAGGGCTATCTCTGTGGGTACAGCAGCTAGCTCAAGGTTTGTGACCCTGGGCCGGATTTCCGGTCTGTACGGTGTCAAGGGTTGGGTGAAGGTGTACTCACACACTTCACCACTAACCAATATTCTGAAATATCCAGACTGGTATCTGAAAACCGGTAATGACTGGCAGAGATTCCAACTGGAGACCGGTAAGCCCCATGGCAAAGGCATAATTGCCAAGCTTGGAGGGGTTGATGATAGGGATTTGGCTGCGGGTCTGATTAACAGAGATATAGCTGTTCCACGTGATCAGTTGCCAGATTTAGATGAACAGGGCTACTACTGGACTGATCTGGAAGGACTTAAGATACATACCACTCATGGAGTTGAGTTGGGCATATTGGATCATCTGTTTGAGACCGGATCCAATGATGTAATGGTAGTAAAGGGTGAACGTCAACGGCTGATCCCCTACATCGAAGATGTGGTGAAGAGTGTGGATCTGGTTGATGGTGTAATGACGGTGGATTGGGATCCGGATTTTTAGAGGGACGTTGATATGCGCTTCGACGTAGTGACCCTCTTCCCGGAGATGATCCAGGCCATGATCGGTGACGGTGTTACTGGACGGGCATTTGATAAAGGACTGGCGCAGCTTGCCACCTGGAACCCGCGTGACTACACCAGTGATGTACATCGCACTGTGGATGACCGGCCATATGGCGGTGGTCCCGGGATGGTTATGAAGGTGGAGCCATTACAGGCTGCCATCGAAGACGCCAGGAAGGCGGCGGCTCCAACTACCAAGGTGGCCTATCTGAGTCCCCAGGGGCAACGGGTGGATCAGGCAGTGGTAACAGAGCTGGCTAAGCGGGGTGGCATGATACTGATTGCCGGCCGCTATGAAGGGATAGATGAACGGATTATTGATCGCTATGTGGATGAAGAGTGGTCAATTGGTGATTATGTTTTAAGTGGTGGGGAACTCCCCGCCTTGGTGTTGATGGATGCTGTTTTGCGCTTGCTACCAGGGGTTCTTGGGGCAGCTGATTCAGCAGAGCAGGACTCACACAGTGATGGCCTGCTGGATTGCCCGCACTATACGCGGCCCGAGCTGATCGATGACATGCCGGTGCCAGATGTGCTTAAGAGTGGTGATCATGAAGCCATCCGCCGTTGGCGACTACAACAGTCGTTGGGACGCACCTGGTTGCGTCGCCCCGATCTGTTAGAAGGGCGGCAGTTGACCGAAGAAGAGCAGTTTTTACTTGAAGAATATATTGCGGCGCGACAAGGCGCCCGTTGAGATACAGGAGCATTACGACCATGAGCAAGATCATCGAGGCACTAGAAGCCGAGCAGATGAACCCTAAGGTTCCAGAGTTTGGTCCTGGAGATACAGTGGTCGTCCAGGTGAAGGTTAGAGAGGGCAATCGCGAGCGTCTGCAGGCATTTGAAGGTGTTGTGATCGCCAAGCGTAATCGCGGGCTAAACTCTGCATTTACTGTGCGTAAGCTGTCTCATGGCGAGGGAGTGGAGCGTACGTTCCAGACTCACAGCCAACTGATCAATGAGATTAAGGTGACCAGGCGTGGTGATGTACGTCGTGCCAAGCTCTACTACCTGCGTGGACGTACCGGTAAGGCTGCCAGGATCAAAGAGAAGATCTAAACCTAGATCAAGCAAGTGTCTTAATCAAGGCTACCTAACTTTGGTTGGGTGGCCTTGATCGTTTTTATCCTAGGAACTAAAGCTGTCCTCCAGAGAGTATGGTCTGTTATAGAACCTATACAGGTTACTAAATAGGCGTAGTATAGCGAGATATAGTTATTTGATTCCCTTTTTTAAGAAGTGTCCAGATATTTTTTGGATGCTGTCTTATATCGTGAATCAATACGTTGTATTGTTTGGTAGTTGGCGCCGGACGTTATTGACCTAACAGGTTATCGAAGATCTAACGCAATAGTGGGTCTGATGCTACCTTTTGCATCAGCAAGATTGAAAATGCACTTGGGAATTAGGCTGCTTTCTTGCGTTTTGAGAAACCTATTAGACCAATGAGACCACAACCAAAAAGCCATACAGCCGCTGGGATAGGTACTGCAGAAAAGGCGTGGTTATCTGTTTCAAAAGCATTACTAGTTGAAACAAATATTACTTTGTTAAAGCGCTCAGAAATACTATCTGCCCAAATGTTCCAGTAGACTCCTACAGTTTGGTCTCCATTTGGGTTAACAAGTGCTGCCGTAGCTAATTCAGTTCCAGTGATGACTTCGAGTTGAGTGTCATCGCGCCAAAATTCAATGGAATTATATGTATCAGGCGATCCACCGTAAAAGCCAAAATACTGATTCAAAGATCCTAGTGTCAGTGTACCTGGAGACGACTGCCCTGCACCTGGGCCTACAGTGTAGAAGTTTGAATCATCATCTGGGGGTGATGCCCAATTACCACCAGAAGAACCATATTTGACGGCACCGCCTGTATAGCCGCTAGGTAAGCTGAGACTTGAGTTGAAATCTATTACTGTGGCTCCAACCACGCTTGTAGTATAGCCTTGATCGACCGTAGGAGAGCCACCAGTCAAAAGAGTGCCACCGGTAGTTATCGTGAATGCTAAAGCAGACGTGGTTGTAAGCATTGTTGCAGTTGCTATGACAATGCAGAGGCCATATATCTTTTTGATTTTACTCATTTTTCATACCATTGTTGCTGTTATTTAATGCCGTCTATCACTAACGCCTTATTCTCACATAAGTAAGTTTAACCGTCTATATTAAGGCATACATTACTCAAATGGGTTATAAAGCAAGATTCCATGGGGAATTTAATTACTAATTTGTGTGATTTTAACCTAGGAGTACAGAGATGATGATTCTGATTCTTGCATGAACCGCTCACCGTTTATATTCCATCGGGTTATAGGTGATAAATAAACCGTGTCTAAGGTTTAATTACTTGGCCTGGTCTACCCCTTTAACTCACCAGTCTCACTTTAAATAAAAAGTCTATGCCTGAAGAAAAAATAACTATAAAACAGTTGGTTACAAAAAAGTACATGAGTGATCTTTGTATATACTTGGTGCTCTATATTTAGTAGTGTTGAAGTTGAGGAAGCCAAGTGTTTGTAGTTGATTGAGCAGGAAAAATGAATTCCTGACTGAACTAGTATTTGATCGAGATTCGTTAGCTGTTTTGATTAAGAAAATTGTATCCATCTGCGCGTACTTTATTAAATAACCCCATCGCCAAGAGAGATAATGCTGGTAATGCCAAAAAAGCATTAAAAGCGTTCAGTAGTCTAACTAGGATCCCCTCTCATACATAGCTTAATCTATATAGGATATTCACCAACATTTACTGTTGTGATTAGAATACTCATGAATTATCTCAAGATTATTATTGTGTGTAGAGGAGTTCGAGGCTATATGTCCATATTGTGATATGCACGGATGCAGCATATCTAGTGGCAGGGTGTAATAATTTTTTTCAGTAGAGGGAAAAACTACCTAATTAATACACTTTTTGTATTTGAATATAATTATAAACCCTATGTGAAGCATGGGTTAATGTGCATATATTGCCATCTAGGGTTTATACACCTTCCACACCTCTGTAATCCATCCTTAGTCAGATGTATTTCATTTACAAGATCCCAGGAAAGTTCATTTTTTAAATCTAATTTCGTTTGGTAGTTTTGTGCTAAACATTATATGAGAGGGTTAACTTTCTTATTAGTTGGATTAATTGGCTGAATAGAGAAGCAGAGGTATAACTCTTTGTTTTTCATCTGCTCATCGAGTCTTTTTCCAACAAGGAGAAGAGATCCACTAGTTGGTAGTTGCAGTACTACTTTTCAACTTGGTTGGTAACCAGGGTTTTCAAAATAGTGAGGTTAAAGCTCATGCTCAATGATCTGCGCACTGTTTTTGATTCATATAAACAAGATCTGTTGGATGAGGAGATTATCTCTTTTCCTGACTACCTTGCCATGACGGTTGAACAACCGTGGGTCACCAGGAATACATTCCAGCTGGTTCACGACATGATGCTAAGTTCTGGCGTAGAGCACGCCATTATGCCAGGCAAGCCTATCAAGCATCGCTATGGTTTCTTTGAAGATGAAAAATTAATTGGTCCGTTTGCCGTATTTGGGCAACAGAAGGCCAAAGAGAATCTGGTGGAAAAGATAGATAATGCCAGTCGTGGGTTGGAGTCTGCCAAGAGGTTGTGGATTCTTTTAGGTCCACCCGGAGCAGCAAAATCACGCTCTATGGATGGCATTAAACATGCGCTAAGTATTTACTCTGCCAGTAATGAAGGCAGGACCTATACCCTGTTGTTACCCACCATGGATGAAAGATTAAAGGATAAGGCGCTGTTTGAAGAGAATGGAATTTACTATCTGCAAAGCCCAATCTATGAGCAGCCGCTACAGGTTATCCCACATGCCTTACGCGATGATTTTTGTACTCAGCTTAATCAAGGGGTTATGGATGGCGAGCTAGAGGAGTTTTTAGATAGGCATCCACACTATGATGGAGAATTTAGAATCGCCATTGATGGGCGTATATCACCTTATTCAGACTATGTTCTGAAGCAATTCATGCGCACCAAAGGTTTGGATATGTGGGAGTTGCTCCCCTATCTCAAGGTTAAGCGCATGATCTTTGATGCTCGCACCAAGACCGGTATCGGTTCTTATACACCGCGAGATGAAAAAAGTCAGGAGGCCGGGTCACTGGTAGGCAATATTGACTATAGTCTATTGCCGCGTTTTGGTAGTGAGTCCCATCCTCTGGTGCATGATTATCAGGGAGAACTCTGTGCGGGCGCCAATGGTCTGGTGGAGATCCATGAGATCCTGAAGCTCTCGGATAAATTTCTCTATGAACTGTTGTTTGCAACTCAGGACCGGTTCTTCAAACCAGAGGGACAGCCACCGGTACCGTTCAATGGCGTTATTATCGGGCATACCAATTTCCATGAATACAACATGTTTATGGGCAACGATACCTTTGAGGCCCTGCGTTCGCGTACTACATTTATCGAGATGCCGCTGTCGGTTACTTTCAAGGATGAGCAGAAGATCTATGATCTCACCTATTCCAACGATTATCGCAACTGGAATAGTAGTAAGAAGCATCTGGCCCATGTGGCACCTCACAGCATCGAGTTGTTGAGTCTGGTCTCGGTAATGACACGGCTCTATCAGTCCAAACAAAACCCCAATCTTTCTCTGTTACAAAAGGCCTTGATCTACGCCGGGAGGGCTGATAGCGGCGTGGATAACAACATGGCTAAGGCAATTCTGGATGAGTTTGAGTATGTTAAACCGTCCGAGGGTGCTTTTGGTTTGGATCCGCGGTTTATTCAGAATGTATTTGAAAATACAGAACATTTTCAGATCAACGAATACGCAGCGAATATCCAACGCCTTGAGGATGAGCAGAGTGAGCCGACCATGCTGACCTCAATTGCCTTGAACAATCCATGTGTCTCACCATTAGATCTCTATATCCGTATGGAGAATTCCATTAAAGAGGCTTTTGCCACCAATAAGAGCCTGCTCAATCACTATCTGACCAAGATACTGCCCCAGGCCAAGGGCTGGATCTTCGGGCAGATTGCCAGCGATGTTTACACGGCCGTACTTCGTGACACCACTATTGTGGAGAGTACCTGGAAGAAATATACCGATCATGTGCGCGCCTATGCCCACAATACCAAGGTCAAGCATGAGGTTACACAGATGGATGTGCAGCCAGATGAGAAATTCATGCAGACCATTGAGCAGTATTTGGGTATTCCTGAGAAGGATATTTTTCGTAAGGAACTGTCAGATGCAATCGCCAGTGTCAGTGGTAAGGTCCTGTTGGCTGATGAGCCGTCTTACCAGGCTGCGATAAAACGTTTTGTGTTTGAGAATGAGTTTAAATCTGGTGAAAACATCAAGCTATTGGGGTGGATCAAGAGTGGCAGCAGTGCTGCTAGTGTGGACTCTAAAGAGCAGGAGCAGCTTAATGAGACCGTTAAATACTTGATGGAACATCAAGGCTATTGTGGAAAGTGTGCATTTCAGGCCCTGACTATTACCGCTAACGCCTCCAGTATCGATGTTTAGCTGATATCTATCTTGATTGAAGGTGGTTATGGACGTTGACCGTATCACATCCGATGAATCAGAAGGTCTGTTTAACGATTTTATTGAAGAACAGTTGAACGACCTGGCGGAAGATATTCTCAATGCAGGGGATTTGGACCGCTCAGATGCCAGCGGTAGTGATCTTATTATCGAGATGGATGATATTTCTCCGCCCACACTAACCTATGGTGGCAATGGTGGGGGGGCTGGGTCTGGTTCTGGTCCTGGAGAGGAAAAGGGGAAACTGAAATTCGAGGTCCCATTTGAACGCTTTATGGAGTTGGTGGCCGATAAACTTAATCTGCCAAACCTGACTAAAGAGGGTAAAGGAAAGATCAAAGAGGTTACGTATCACTACAAAACATTTGGTCCTGTGGGAGTGATACTGGACAAGAAACGCACCTTCAAACGGGCCTTGAGATCCAGTATTGGAATGGGTGTCTACCGGCCTGAGCAGGAGCGGTACGATGTAGAGGTAAGGCGCAGGGATCGGCGCTATAAGATCCCACAACGGGAGGAAAATCCTAAATTTAAGGCCGTTGTATTTTATATGGGAGATATCTCGTACTCCACCTTTGGAGAACGCCTGGAGTTAGAGAAACGGTTGCTGAACTTTGTGCACCATTGGTTGGATTTTAACTATGGTAAGAACAATGTTGAACACCGTTTCTTTGTGCATGATGTAGAAGCCTACGAAGTGACGTCTGAGCAGTTTTATCAAGTGAGTAATATAGGTGGTACCAGGGCCTCACCTGTGTTCGACCTGGTGGCCAATATTGCCTTTAATGAATATGACACCGCTACTACAAATTTTTATGGCTTTTACGTTGGTGACGGTGAACTGTTTGGTAATGATGCCAAAGAGATTGCCGAGATTCTGCAGCACCAAATACACCCCATGTTTAATCGTCTGGCCTTGGTTGAAGTACAACCAGGCACCATGAGTTGCCTGAATACCGAAGTGTTCAGGGTGTTTGGTACTGATCAGGTGGTCCGCACCATTGAACTGAAAGAGAAAAAACAGATAGTGCAGGTAATCAAACAGATGTTCCAGGAGCGTGATGCTTAGCCTGCGCTCAGATCAGGAATTGATGCGGCTGTTGCAGCGAGTGGAGTATTTTGCGCGTGATAAATTCGGTATGACTCTTCCGGAAATGCGCTTTTTTATCCTGGATCCAATGGAGTTTGCAGCCCTGCTGGAGAAAAATGTCTACCCGACTAGTCCTATAAATATCTGGGAAGGCAAGAATATTGTTAATAAAAAACATCGTATTGAAACCGGCCAGGAGTCGGCACTTTATTACGAAGTGGTACAGACAGGAAACCCATCATATGCCTACCTGAATGAGACCAATTCAGCCCTGACCCAGGCTTCGGTAATGGCGCATGTGGCAGGCCACTGTGAGTTTTCAGAGCTGAATGTACTAAATGACTCTGATTTTGATCGTACCGAGTATGTAATGCACCTAGTGCGAAAAGTAGATCTCGCCAGGCAGCAGATGGGGGAGAGACGTTACATCGACTACTGGAACGCCTGTGAATCTGCATTGCCTTTTATTGCCCCTAACTCCCAATACAATTTGGGCAACAGTATTCACAAAGAGAGCACCATGACTGCTGGTGCAGTTGAGTCAAGTGAGGAGCCGGAGAGTGAGGATCGACCCCTTGATCTGGTGTCAGATACCCTTAATGCGATCCTGAAAACTGAAGATAGCAAGCCCTTCATAGAGCAGGAGAGAAAGAGGGTGCGTCAGGAAGCGCTTAGTCGCAGGGGGTATACCTTGCATGCGCCGTGTCAGGATATCCTTGGCTTCCTGCGTGAGTATGCCCCAACCAGCCAGGCCGAGAGGGCTATTCTGGAGTATCTATACGTCAGCCACCAACACCAGGACTTTATTGCCCGCACCCAAATTATGAATGAGGGCTGGGCCATGTACTGGGAGAAGAAGATCCTGATGGAGCTATTTGCTGAGGATTCTGTGCGTGGGGCAATAGATTATGCCAGGGTGTTCTCAGGAGTATGCTATCCACGACCCTATTTTCAGCGCAACCCATACCATCTTGGCTACAACATGTGGCTGCATATAGAAGAGTTGTATCGTGAGGGGAAGATAAGCCTGGCTTATCATGAAGAGACAGATCTGGATGCCAAGCAGCAGTGGAAAAAGCCTGAACAGAATGAACCGCATGAGTGTATGCGGCATCTGGTAAAAACCATTACCGATTATGAATTCCTGCGCCGTTTTCTTACTCCAGAACTAGTTGGTCAGTTTCATCTGAATCGTGTGGATCAACGCACTGCCCAGCAGTTGGGTGTAAAAAGTGAAGATATCATCAAGGCAGATAGTCATTGGGTTTGGTTACGACCGGAGCCAATCTTAAATGAAATGCTGGAGTTTTTTGCTCACTACTATCGTCCTCGGGTCTACATAATTGACACCAATTACCTCGATGGTGGTCTATTACTTATGCACCGGGATGACGGGCGGAATCTGCGGGTGGACTGGATAAGCCCAACCTTGAAAAATCTGAACCGCATCTGGAAAGCCCCAGTGTATCTGCTCTCTAAACAAAAGCTGTATTCGGCTGGTGCTGGTGGCTACAAGGAGAGTGAAGTGGATGAGGTGTCATTTGAGATTGTAGCGGACCGTTTGAACAGGCAGCAGCAACCATTTAAAGCAGCCTGAGTGACCTGTCGTATGTAGAGTGAAAAGCGGAGTTGTATATGAACAGTTTTAATTTTGACCGCATTTTGGGTTACTCAAAGAAGAACAGCCTGAGTTTTAACGAATTTGTTACTGAGGCGGTTAATGATCCCCTGCAGTGCCTGCATACCAGTTCCTCGCTGATCGCGGAAGCAGTTAAGCATTTCGGATACGAGATTGTGGTGCGCTCGGGCGAGCCCACAATAAACTACAAGATATTTGCTGATCCTTTCGCCAATGGCATCAACGAAGTCTGTGGTCAGGAGTTTTGTTCCAAGCAGATAATAGATGTCATTGAGTCTGTGGGTAAAGAGTCTGGTCCCAGCCGCGGTATTATCCTGGTAGGACCGCCGGCATCAGGCAAGACCAATATTGTTGATCTTATCTGCCAGGCCCTGGAAGAGTACACCAAGCTCCCCTCAGTCAAACTCTACTCTCTCTTCTTCTGTTTCAGTGATGGTAATGACTATCGCCTGGAGGTCCGTCCCGCCTTTGCCCAGAACCCTGTACTGCTGTTCCCCATTGCTCTGGAGCAGGGTGGTGAACTGATCCATCCACGGCATGAGTTCTTTGAATATCTGCAGAGTGCTCAGCAAACTAGTGATCTTCCTATTCGCGTTCCTACCTATTATCAGCATGCCGCGCTGGATAAACGCAGTATGAATATTCTGCAGGCGTTGTTGGAAAACCCGCGCAATCACGGCAAGTCGCTATCCGAGATAATTGATGAGTATGTGCGGGTGGAAGAGATAGAGTTTTCCAATGCCCAGGCGCGTGGTATTGCCAATATTGATGACATGTCGCAGCTTAGGGTGCGGACCACGCCTATGAAAATGGGTGAGAAATTGAGTGCAATTCTGGCAGAACATCTACCAGGTATGAATCTAACCCAGTATGAAGGGGCGCTGGTAAGTGCCAATCGTGGAGTGCTGCATGTGCATGACGCCTTTACCTCAGGCTCTGAAGAGAGTGCTACCCAGGAGGAGTACAAGCCGCTGTTGATGTTGTTGGGTAGTGGCAAGGCATCCATCGAGTCTACCCAGGCAGCAATAGATGCAACCGTGATAATTACCACCAATATTGAAGAGATGCAGCTGCTGGAACGGCAACTAACTTCATCCAAGTTGTTAGATAGGATTGAGAAGATCCCTGTAAACTACCTGCTGGATGCCAATGCGGAAATGGATATTCTGCGACGGGATATGTCCAACATGCGTAAGCAGTATGATGTTGATCCAAATCTACTGCGAATTGCTTCCTATTATTCTGTAATGACCAGACTGATGACTCCTTTGGAAGATGGGTTGCCAGAGGAGTGGAGTGCAGAGAAAAAGAAACTGTTTGTTTCTATCACTCCTGAGCAGAAGATGTTTATCTATGCCGCACAAGCGGATGATCCGGTCAGCACTATTCGTAATCTACCCTTCTGGCATCCGTTTAGAAACGAAGCGGCAAAGTTGGATATAGATCTGGACCGGCCTGACAGTTATTCAGATCTGATCAATCGACGCACCGATTGTGTATCACTAGAGCAGACCGGCCTGTTCAGTAGCGAACAGCTACAGCTTATTGATGATAGTTTTATGCGTGAGTTGTGGAACCAACACTATCCTAATGAGGGAAAGCACGGTATCTCGGTGCGGCAACTGCAGAATATTATGCGCAACACTATTGTGGTCTCAGATGGCTCCAAGATCCATGTAGGCACCTTTCTCAGTCAGCTGAAAAAGGTGTTTATGCAGGGCTCTGCCATTCACCACTGGTTGAATATTAATCATAGTCAGAACGTGAATCGTGTACGTATCGCCCCGCGCTCTATTGGACCGGTTATCTTCTCTGAAGGGGAGGGCGATTATGGTGATTACCAGGGTTTGGTAAAGGTATTGCAGGCCGTCTATTTCACTATTATCTGCAAAGAGATCACAGTCTGCACCGTGGATCGTGATCCAGAAGAGATAGCTGCTGATCTACGTAGATACCTGCAACATACCCTGCTGGCTACAGCGGCAGAAAACCAGGCATTTGCCCATATTATGATTCCAAAGTTTACCTATGTGGATTCCAGCACTGGTGCCAAGGTGGATAAGCCAGACGAGAAGTTTATGGAGTCAATGGAGCGAATACTGGCACCTCCGGATGCTGTTGCTATCTATAGGCGTGAGATTGCCCAGAGATTCCTTGAGCTTCAAAACAACGGTGAACTGGTGCTGGAACAGGGTAAGTCTGCGGTCACTTCCCGGAATGATAATCTGCTGATTTGCTTTGACAGTGAGTACACCCGTCTACTGTCGCATCGTCGGACGGTAGAGGATATTGACCCTGAGCGGTTGAAAGAGGCCTTTGTTCAGAAGCGTAACTCACCTGATGATTATGCTGCCTATCCTACTGAGATAAAGGGCTTTATCCAGAATATCCTGGATAATATGATTAAGCGCTATTGTTATTCAGAGCGCAATGCCCTGGATACGATTATCTTCGCCTTACGTAAGGATATAATAAAGTTTGAGGAGATTATCAGTCCGGAGTTGACTGAATAAGATTACCATTGTTTCTTCAACATAGTTCCTTATAGTAACTTATTGGCCCAGACTTCTTGGGATAGGCATAAATGGCCCTGACTTTTTATTGGCACGATTATGAAACCTGGGGCACTGATCCCAGGTGTGACTGGCCGTCTCAGTTTGCTGGCATTCGTACCGATGCCGAGCTCAACGTCATCGGTAAACCTCTGGTTCAATACTGCAAACCTTCAACGGATCTGCTGCCCCAGCCAGAGGCTTGCCTGGTAACTGGGATTACCCCACAACAGGCTCAAGCAGAAGGGGTATGTGAGGCGGAATTCTTCGCAAATATTCACCAGGAGTTGATGCAGCCAGCTACCTGTACAGTGGGTTATAACAACATTCGGTTTGATGATGAGTTCACCCGCTATGGCCTGTATCGAAATTTTTTTGACCCTTATGCCAGAGAGTGGCAAAACGGCAACTCACGTTGGGATCTGATAGATATCGTACGTCTGACCAGGGCATTGCGTCCGGGTGGTATTGAGTGGCCGCAAAAGCCGGATGGCGTGACCAGTTTTCGGTTGGAGGAGCTGACAGCCGCCAACGGTATTGAGCATACCTCGGCCCATGATGCCCTGTCTGATGTGTATGCCACCATCGCCATGGCGCGTCTGATAAAGCAGCAACAGCCACGGCTGTTTGATTATCTGCTACAGATGCGAAACAAACGCAAGGTGGCGGACCTGCTGAATGTAACTACCATGGCGCCGGTGTTACATGTTTCTGCAAAATATCCAGCCAAGGATGGCTGTATCGCCCTGGTGTCGCCGTTGGCAAATCACCCGGTGAATCGTAACTCAGTGATTGTCTATGATCTGCGCGTTGATCCAACCCCGTTGTTGGAGCTGGGTGTGGAAGAGATCAGGCAGCGGGTGTTTACCTCCAGGAGTGAACTGCCGGAGGGGGTAGAACGGATTCCGCTGAAAGAGGTGCATATCAACAAGTGTCCGGTGGTGGTGCCCATGAACACCCTGACCGATGCTGCAGCAGCTGAGTGGGGTATAGATGTTAATCAGGCGCAAAGCCATCTGGATATGATGCGAGCAGTTTCCATTGGGGCCAAACTACAGCAGGTATATGCCGGGCGTGAATTTGCTCCGGTTACTGACCCGGATCAGGCCCTGTATGGAGGTGGCTTCTTCTCTGATGCGGATCGAAAGAACATGGAGATAGTAAGATCCACGCCACCATCAGGTTTGTCATCTCTTACACTACCCTTTAAAGATTCCCGTCTGCCTGAGATGCTGTTCAGATATCGTGCCCGCAACTGGCCGGAAACTCTCTCTGCAGATGAAAAGGTTCGCTGGGACAACTTCCGGAAGGATCGTCTTATCAATCAGCAGGGCAGCACAGGTATTGTTCTGGATGATTACCGCAGCAGGCTGGCCCAGCTGATGGTAGATCCTGAGCTGGGCGAACGTGAGCGGACAATTCTCTCAGAACTGGCCGACTGGCCAGATCAGATCCTGGGATAGATTGTTAATCCTTGGTCCACTTCTCCAGGGCGGCAATGATGCTCTTGGCCTGATCTTTACTGGAGATGTTGAATTTCGATTTCGGCATATATTCACCATTACGTTTCTGGTAGCGGCGAATGGTGTATTTATCTGGTCCATACTCCTCTTTGCCGCGGTTCCAGTCTTGATAGCGAAAGATGACCGTGGACCATGCCCCCTTGGTCAGGACCTGCTTATCCAGTTCTTTGACCACTTCAATACCGTCTTCAGTGTAGCTGATGGTAAGCTCGTCAACAGTGGATGCCATAGTTAATATCCTTTGTGTGTAATAATATAAGCCTTATGCCTATAGTGCTTTTCTGTGCATGGCAAAGGTTGTCTGCTAGTCGTAAGCAGCCAGTTTTCATGGCTACCAATGGGCCTGGAAGTTACCAGAACCTGCTATTCAGGTCACGGCTTTTGCGCCGGTATTGCGCCATTTTTCTTCAGTAGGCGGATGATGGATGCTTCCTTTTTCTCTAGTGCCAGCTGCAGTGGGGTCTGCCCAGTACTGCCAGCCTGGTTGACGTCAGAGCCATTGGCAATGAGTAGTTTTACCAGAACGCGGTTGCCCTGGTTTATCGCTACCAGCAGTGGGGTGAGGCCATCTGCTGATACCAGATTAATGTTTGCCCCTTTCAACAGTAGCATCTTGATGACGTCCCGGTCTGTGATGTTGTTTCTGATACTGTCCATCAGCAGTAGCTCAGCGTCAAAGTTAGCACCCTGCTTGAGGAGTAGTTCTGCCACTTGAGTGCGGCCTGACATTACTGCTGTATGTAGTGGTGTATGGTCGTTGTTATCTGTACCTTCTATATCTGCACCATGCATGAGCAACAGTTCGGTTACAATCGGGCGCCCCTTATCTGCTGCCACATGCAACGGTCTCTGTCCATTGGGTCCTGGGCGATTAATATCTGCTCCCCAGAAGATATGGCGTTCGATCTGGTCTATGTCACCCCGTTGCAAAGCTAGATGGAAGCCAATTGTAGGGCGGTCTGGATCAGCGCAGCCCGCGATCATGGTGAGCACCATGATCAGGCAGAGAGTGAGTGTTCTGATTGTTATATGTTCAATAGACTGCATTGAGTTTTAATATAGGGTCGTGGGAGTTGGAACGCAAGGTTGTATCACGTGGCAGAGATATTTTGGGCGTGGTAGTGTAGGGCTATGTTAACGAAAATCCTGTTTACAGTATTGATCATCATCGGGGCGATAATCTACGTAAGGATTAGAGCCAGAAACCGTGCCCTTGCCCCCATGGCGCCTCCGCTGCCGCGCCCGGTTGCTCCGGAGCGTCCCAGGCTTGCATATTATCTGGCCCTGGGGCTCTTGGTTATCCTGCTCTCTGGAGCAGGTTATTACCTGTTTCAGATGTGGTTTGATGCTTCCCGTATTATCACTGTACGCGTTATCAACTCAAATACAGGCTCGGTTGCAAGTTACCAGGTCTACAAGGGTGATGTGGCAGCAGGTAAAAGTACCTTTCTTACCATAGATGGAAAGACCGTTACTCTGGCCGCAGTTGAGCGCTTGGAGATGGGCGGGGAGTAGCCTGTAACAATTTCACCATACCCCGTAGTGTTGATCAGGCAGGGGCCGCCTCTAATAAGGCAGACAGATTCACAGATGCTGGTCCGGCCTGGGCACGCAGTGCCTGAATACCATTGTCTGCTATTTGAGACCGTAGCTCAGCTACTGCAGAGCGGGCCTGTTCTGGGGTTGATATGGCGTTATTCCCGTTAGATGCCTGGTTTTGTAATTGACTTAATACCTGATTGGCACGTTCAACACTCACCGAACCAGTTTCCATAGGGACGGATTCATCTGCAACCTGGTTGGAAGCCGCAGTCTCAGGATGTTCAGCCTGGTCCTGTTTGGCACTCTTGTTGTTGGAAACAGGGGTGCGCATGTTATCTGATGACAGGATTTTGTCGTTGGATATGGGTGATGCCACTGGGATCTCTCCTGTTTAGCCAGTAATTTGGCGTTTAGCCACTATTTAGTAGCTGAGACTAAAACTATTGCAAATCACGGGCCAATTCAGCTTTAAAGCTCGATCAGTAGGTAGTATCACTAAATATTAGCAGGTTTTTGCCTATAGTTACTGTATTAGATGAGGTATGTGATGTAATATTGCGTCATTGCAGGTAAAAAATCACATATTTTGTGGTATGTGAGCTATTATCTGCCAGCATATCCAAGAATATGCCTGTAGTTCTTACATGGGGAACAACTACTAAGGAGAACATGGGTTAGGTGATATTCAGGGCTTCAATAATGATACCTAACCCATGTTCTCCTTAGTAATAACAAGATTCACCTGATTTGGATATGGCAAATGGATGAACTGAAAGCCATTTTTGAAGCACTCCATCTCAGTTCAGTTGACTGGGAGCTGACCCTGCGCTGTATTTTTCAGGTAGGGTTGCTGGTCATGTCTGCGATTTTCTCAGGGTCAGAGACTGCCCTGTTCTCACTTAGCCGTATTGACCTGCAGAAACTCAGGCATGAACGGGGGCAGCGTTCCGAGCATATTCATGCCATGTTGGATGAGCCGCGTCGGCTGATAATCTCAATTCTGTGTGGAAATGAGCTGGTTAATATTGCCTCGGCCGTAAACATGACAGCGATCCTCCTGCTTCTGTTCAGTGACCAGGATGTGGGTTGGATCAATATCCTGATTATGGTGCCGTTACTGCTTCTTATAGGTGAGGTCACTCCCAAGACCATAGCCGTTAGTTTCCCGATAAAGTTTGCCACCAGGGTTACCGCACGTGTTCTGCCACGCTGGATAGTGTTTATCACCCCCTTGCGTGAAGCAGTACGGTCAGTGTCTGACCGTATTACCACCTTGATCGTGGGAGATGAGGTGAGCCGTGAGAATATCCTGCAACCTGATGAGTTGCGCACCCTGTTGGAAGAGGGTGAAGAGACCGGGATTATCGATGCCACAGAGAGGGTGTTGATAGATAACCTGCTTGAGGCATCTGAGACCGATATATCACGCATTATGACTCCCAGTCCGCGGATAAGGTTTCTGGATGCCAGTCTGCCAGTGCCAGAACTGATTGAGCAGTTTCGAGATATGCGTCATCCACGGGTTCCGGTGTACCAGGGTAACTGGGATAATGTAATTGGGTTCGTACACTCCGAGACTATCCTCAAACTGACCCGTAGTGGTGGTGACATGGAGCAGGTCACTCTGGATATGATAATCAAACCGGCCCATTTCATGCCTCCCACCAAGAAGGTGGATGAGATGTTTGATTATTTCCAGGAACACAATACCCGGGCGGCCATTATTCTCGGTGAATATGGTGAAGTCCTGGGTATAGTTACCATGAAGGATGTTCTTACCTTTATCTTCGGTGAAATCTCAGGGCGCATGGAAGGCCAGGAGTATTACAAGGAGCAGGATGAAAACAGTTACACCGTACCAGGCGATATGCGCCTGGCAGATTTCTATAATCTGACTAATTTCGATATAGAAGATCCTGTAATGGCCACTATTGGTGGTGTTGCATTTAGGCTGTTTGATCGAATGCCGGCGGTGGGAGATAAGGTCCTATATGAAGGTTATGAATTTACTGCTAAGGAGATAAGTGGGCTCAGGATAAGCAAGGTACGGGTATGCAAACTGTCTGAGGGTAAACCCAAGACAGAGGATGAATTAGCTGGTGAAGAAGAAGCTACTGATCAGATAGAGCAACCCGCTGTGGAAGATGCGGATGTAGAGACCAAAGAGCAGGAGAGTAGAGATGGAATGGATACTTGAACTGCTCCTGATTCTGTTTTTTCTGATCCTGAAAGGATTCTTTTCAGGTTCAGAGATTGCAATGGTCAACTCTGACAAGCTGAAATTGCGACATAAGGCCAAGATTGGGGATCGTGGGGCAGGTCTGGTCCTGAAGCTGTTTAAAAAGCCAGACGTTATTCTGGGAACCACACTGGTTGGTACCAATCTGGCTACGGTAACCATCTCCACTCTCGGTGCGTTAATCTTTATAGATTTCTTCGGAGTGTCAGGTGACCTTATTTCTGTTCTGATACTTACGCCCATCCTGCTGGTAGTGGGAGAGGTGGTTCCTAAGAGTGTGTTTCAACAGAATGCAGACAATATCGTTACCAGACTGATATACACTCTGCGTTTTTTCTCCTACCTGTTTTATCCGGTGATCTTTATCTTCAGCCGTGTAGCCCGTTTTGTAACGCGTGTCGTTGGTGGTGGTGCAGAACCACAAAATATGTTTATCACGCGCGAAGAGCTGCGCGTGCTGCTGGATGTTACCGAAACAGCGGCTTCTCCCTCTACTATTGACCGTAAGCGTATCCGTCGCATCATCCGTTTTGCCGATACCACAGTAGGTGAGGCGATGATTCCGTTGGCAGATGTGGTTGGGTTTAATGAGATCAGGGATATGGAGGAAGCAGCCCGCCGGGTGATCAAGCATGGATATAACAGATTGCCAGTCTATAGCGGGAATATCACCAATGTGAAGGGGGTGCTAACCCTGAATACCTGGGATCTGATGCAGCCAAATTTACAGGAGCAGCCGCTATCGGATTATGTGAGTCAGGCCCTTTATCTTTCACCCAAACAGACTCTGGACAGGGCTTTACCGCAACTACAGGCCAGGAAGGACCACATGGCCATAGTGGTGGATGAGTTTGGTTCTGCTGTTGGCATCCTCACTATGGAGGATGTGTTCGAGGAGGTAGTGGGTGAGATTGATGTGGGTTACGACTTCGATGAGTATCAGCCAAAGCGCAAGGTATATATAGAACATGAGAGTGAGAACTCTCACCTGATGAGTGGGCGTACCCCGATCTCTGAGGTCAATGATATTCTGCATGCGCATTTTCCAGTGGAAGAGGCACATACCATTGGCGGTCTGATTGTGAGTCGTATACGTAACATCCCTGTCGAAGGCAACTCTATTGAAGAGCAGGGTTATAAATTGACTGTGCTGGAGGCTGATTCCAGGTCAGTGGTCAAGGTTAGAGTAGAGCGCCTCTAGAAGCCGCATGTGGTTTCTATTACTGTATTGCTAAACCCAATTTCTTCTGAGTTGTAAGCAAACCCATACTGCATGCGCTATCTTACAAGGAGGGAGGGAGTACAAATGCCACAAAAATCTATGAAAGGACCGATTCTGGTTCCGGTTGATTTTTCGTCTCACTCAGAGGCTGCATTGCTCAAGGCGTGCGAGTTTGCTGAGTGCCCAAGGTTGCCTATTGTGGTTCTGCATGTGGTGCATGATCCGGGTGGTATGCCAAGCTATTTCTCCAAGATTGCGAAAAAGAAACAGTTGGTGCGAGTAGAGGATGTCGCAGCTGAGATCTTTGACGATTTTATAAAGTCAGTTAAGAAAAGGAATCCGGATAACAAGCAGCTTAAAAAGATTAGCACCATGATGGTTAGAGGGATTCCAGTGACCCGTATTCTTCAGGTCGCGGAGAAGATTGACGCTTCGATGGTGGTTATGGGCAGTCTCGGCCGGACCGGACTTGACTATGTATTACTTGGATCCAAGGCGGAGCAGGTAGTACGCCAGTGTCCAATACCTGTAACCATCGTCAAGTCTGAACCGGTGATTTCGGAGTGATTGGTATGTATCCACGCTTTTTTGCAGAGAGAAACATCCATGAGTTAAGAGTTCCTTTCATTCTATTGATTGGCCTATGTTTGATCTGGATGGCTTTTCCTGCATTTGCAGCAGGAAATACGTCAGCTGAGATGGAATGGGGCACAATGGCCATGCAGATGTTCGGTGGCCTGGCGCTGTTTCTCTTTGGTATGGAACAGATGGCAGATGCTCTCAAGGCCGTAGCCGGTGAGCGCATGAAATCCATTCTGGCAAAACTTACGGCAAATCGGTTTGCCGGTGCAGCCACCGGTGCGTTTGTAACTGCAATTATTCAATCCTCTTCAGTAACTACAGTTTTGGTTGTGGGATTCATCACGGCTGGTCTGATGTCCATGTCTCAGTCCATCGGGATTATCATGGGTGCCAATATCGGTACCACAATCACTGCCCAGATTGTTGCATTCAAGGTAACCAAGGCCGCGATGCTGATGATAGGTGTCGGGTTTGGCATGTTGTTCATCTCCAAGGAGGATAAGGTAAGGCAGTACGGCGCCATGATTATGGGTCTTGGCATGGTGTTCTTCGGCATGAGTGTCATGAGTGATGCCATGAAGCCACTGCGTACCTTTCAGCCATTCCTTGATTTTATGATTCAGATGGAAAATCCTCTGGTGGGAATCCTGGTGGCTGCTGCATTTACCGGCTTGATCCAATCATCTTCTGCTACCACTGGTATTGTGATTGTAATGGCCAGCCAGGGCCTTATAACCCTTCCTGCAGGAATTGCTATGGCCTTTGGTGCCAATATAGGTACCTGTGTTACAGCTATGTTGGCTTCCATTGGGAAACCAAGAGAGGCTCTTCGGGCTGCTCTGGTACATGTAATTTTCAATGTGGGTGGTGTCCTGGTGTGGATAATGTTCATACCATACCTGGCTGAATTTGTTGTCTGGTTCTCGCCATCACATCCAGAGCTACAGGGCATCGACAGATTAGGTGCAGAAACACCACGTCAGATTGCAAATGCACATACCGTTTTCAACCTATCAAATACGTTTATATTTATCTGGTTTACAGCCCAGATTGGACGAATTGTAGAATGGCTGGTTCCAGACGCTCCGTTGGAAGAAGAAGGGCTGATTATTCAATCCAAATATCTGGATGAAGAACTTCTGCCGACGCCATCTCTGGCCTTGGACCGGGTGCGATTGGAAGTGTTACATATGGGTGAGCAGGTAGATGTGATGTTGCAAAAAATCCTGCCGGCAATTCTTGACGGCGATAGAGAATCATTAGCAGCTATAAAGAAGATGGATGATGAGGTAGATAACCTCTACGCGCAGATTATTGAGTACATGGGTAAGATAGGACGGCATAGTCTTACCGATACCCAGACAGCTGAATTCCTTAAGCTTATGGAAGCTGTTTCTGATTTGGAAAATATTGGGGACACCGTTGAAACCAATCTTGTGGTATTAG
Organism: Chromatiales bacterium; assembly: GCA_028278145.1. Taxonomy (GTDB): domain Bacteria; phylum Pseudomonadota; class Gammaproteobacteria; order Chromatiales; family Chromatiaceae; genus JAAGZL01. The sequence goes on from JANQEV010000023.1 coordinate 25,683, forward strand.
GTAATGAGCGTATCACTTCAGGTGTATCCATTAGTAAGTTAACCAGGGAAGTGATCTCAAGATTCCACCAGGTGGTGTTCAAGGCGGTGAAGTCAGCAGTGCAGGCTGTCTCGCAGAATAATATGGAAGTTGCCAAATTGGTTGTTGATATGCGACGTGAGATAGATGAATTGGCAAACTCAGCACAGATTCATCAGGCGCAACGTCTGGTGGCAGACGAACCAAACCGTATCCCGGCTTATACTATTGAAATGGATATTATTGATAAACAGAAACGGATCTATCATTTTGCCAGCCGAATGGCAAAGACAGTTATTACTGAATCAGTTGAGGCATAAAAAACAGTACTTGCTTGTATGGTAACTATCTGTGGAAACCAATCTATAGATATTTAACTAGTGTTATTGATATATAGATGCTGAATGCTCTAATACCTGTTTTTGTCTTGATCCTGATCGGTGGAACACTCAAATACCTAAAGTTTCCTGGAGATGATTTCTGGCGAGGTGCAGAGCGTCTTACCTATTATCTGCTGTTCCCAGCCCTGCTTTTCCTTAAACTGAGTACGACTGTTTCTGCTGAGGCTAGATTTCAGGAGCTGTTGTTACTGTTAATAGGCCTGTTGCTGATTATAAGTGTAATAATTTTCATTTCCGGATTGGTATTTCGTATACGCAATGCAGCATTTACCTCCCTGTTTCAGGGTGGGATCAGGTTTAATACCTATGTCGGCCTCGCAGTGGTAGATGGCTTGTTGGGCGGTGAAGGCCTGGTGATTGCGGCCCTGGTAGTTGGTATATTAATTCCGGCTATCAACCTGCTATGCATAATGGTCTTTGCCATTTTTGGTAGTAGTGCAAGAAATAGCTTTGGCTCTATCACAAAGATCATAGTAACCAATCCACTTATAATTGCCTGCATGCTGGGTATCTGTTGGAACTTTCTGGGCCTGGGTTTGCCATATCTGCTGGTATCTATATTGGAGCTTTTAAGCGCTACTGCCTTGCCTTTGGGTTTGTTGTCAGTGGGTGCAGGTGTGCAAATATATGCGCTTAAGAATGCTACTGGATCTCTCTTTATTTCATCGGTAATCAAATTACTTATTGTTCCTTATCTGGCCTCTTCGCTCTGTCTTCTTACCGGGCAACCAGCATATGTAACTACAGTGGTAGTGATTTTTGCGGCGCTGCCTACTGCCTCATCCGCATATATTTTGGCACGAGAGCTTGGTGGAGATGCTCAATCTATGGCGGCTATCATTACTGGCCAGACACTACTTGCAATGGTCACTATGCCATTAGTACTGCACTATCTAACCTAGATTGTTACGAGTCTGGTTGATTAGCGGTTGCTGCATTATTAATCTCTTCTTCAGCTGCGACCATGCCGTGTTCAAAAGTTGTTCTTAGTTGTTTGGAGTACTCCTGTCCTAGAGTATTGAATTGACCACTTGTTATAAGTTCAGCTTGTTGCAGGATTCTGGTTAAGTCCTGCAGGCCCAGACTGACTGCAGCTCCCTTTAAAGCGTGGGCTAATTGTTTATATTGCTGCAGGTCTTCATCGCTATTTGCCTGGGACATTTTGTCAAGCATGTTGTGCCCATATAGCTGCATGTCTTGAATAAGCTGGTCCAAAAACTGCTTGTTAGGGGCTAGATTGACTACCTGTCTAATGACTTTAACATCAATACTATTTGTGGTTGCAGATTCTTCTTGAGTGATTTGTTCTTGGGTTACTGTGCTATTGCTGAGCTGGTGCGTAGCGAGGTTAATGGTATGGATCAGGGTTGTTGAGGATATAGGCTTGGTAAGGAAGTAATTGATGCCTGCATCTTTACACTGTTTGCGTGCCTCAACAGTGGCATTTGCCGTTAGCATAATAAATGGTATCTGCTCCTCTTCAGGTGTTGATTCTACGTAATGTGTAAAGGCCTCTAAGCCACCCATAACAGGCATGTGCATGTCTATGATTGCCAGATCGTAGGGTTCATTACGTAACCTACTCAGGGCCATCTCCCCATTATCAACTAAATAGTGCCTGTGTCCGATCTTGGCCAGAATGCGACCGATGACCATGCGATTAACCGGATTATCCTCAGCCACTAGAATCTTTAGCTTTGTTGAGCTTGCGTATATGCTGGAGTTGCCAATATCTTCATCTAAGTGGTTGCTGTCTATATGTGCCGCATACAGAGCATTAAGGAATAGTTCTTTGTCCAGAGGCTCGCCCGTAATAAAGACCTGTTTCCCAAGGGTTGGATAATCTGCTGCCTGGGTAGTGGCAGGCTGAACCACAAGAGTTAAGAGTTCTGTGTGCCTGGGATCGCTTGTAAGGGCAGGTATCTGTTCGGTCAACCGATGTTGGTCGGTTACTCCATCTGCCAGTATCATGTCGTAACTGCCAGGGTTCTGATCAAGGATCTCCCTAGCCTCATCAATTGAATCAATATCCTTGGATATGATGCCTAACTCAGACATAAAGTTGCTGGCGTTTGTCTGATGCTGTGGATTATCAGAGATTCGTAGCAATCTTGTTTTGGTGATATTTTGCTGGTGTTTTGTAGTGTCATCGCATGTTGGTTTGCTAAAGCTCAGATGAAACCAGAAGGTAGTTCCTTCTCCGGGTGTACTATCCAGGCCTATATCTCCACCCATTAGTTCCACCAGCTGTTTAGCTATCGCCATGCCCAGACCACTGCCTCCATAACGTCTGGTAGTGCCTTCATCTGCCTGGGTAAATGTGTCAAATATCTTCGCTTGTTTCTCCTGTGATATCCCAATTCCAGTATCTATAACCTCAAATCTTACCCTGACATCAGACTTGCCTGTGCTGATCTGGTTGCAATGAAGTGATATAGCTCCTTCCTGTGTGAACTTCACTGCATTACCCAGTAGGTTGATCAATACCTGCCGCAGATGCATTGGATCACCATTCAGGTGGAATGGTATATTGATGTCAATTCTATTCGTGAGTCTTATTCCCTTGCGTCTGGTTTGGGGAGCAAAAATATTCAGTGTGGTATCAATCAACTCATACAGATCAAAATCTACAGATTCGACTTCCATCTTTCCGGCTTCAATCCTGGATATATCCAGGATATCTTCGATCAGTCGAAGCAGGGTTTTGCCAGAATCTTTGATTGTGCCCACATACTCTTTCTCTTCACTCCCAAGATCACATGTCTCCAGTAGTTCACCGGTGCCGATAATTCCATTAAGAGGGGTACGAATCTCATGGCTCATACGGGCCAGAAATTCACTCTTGGCGTGGTTGGCTTGTTCTGCTATCAAGCGTTCAGCCTGAATGCGTTTGATCAATATTGTCGCGTAACCAGGTAGTATGAGTAGGCTGCATAGCAGTCCAATTCCCAAGCTGGTGTGTTGTTGCCAATATTGATTTACCTGGATTGCAATCGTAAATCCAAGAATTGAAAGTAGGGCGGCAAGATAGAGGTATCTCTCGCCATAACGAAAGCCGTTTCCAAATATCACCCATAGATATATACCAAACAGTGGGGCCCCAATTTCTCCTGACAATACAAATATCAGTGATAAGAAAGTCATGTCAGAAACTATGCCGGTGATGCGTCTGACAATTGATATTTGTGGCTGCGTTATAATCGCAATAAAAATAGTGGTTGAAATTATAAAGCCGATAGGTGCTGCATAATTTATTAAAACCGTGGTGTTCTCTGATCCAATGCCTTCATAAGGTTGATTTGCTATGAAGTAGATTACACACAATGTTAGCAAGACTATTCTCAAACAGGCCTGTTCAAACTCACTGTCCTCACGTCCGCTCAAGCGTGTGCTAATGAATGACCAAAGCCTGGAGATATGGATGGCTGGATTGATATTCATTACTGTAAAACAGACAGAGTATTTTTTTTGGTGTAATTCATAGTGGTAGACCTGATCCCTGGTATTGGATGACTGCAGCTTGTAGGAGGAAACGTATAAGCCTAGTTGTCAGTTATCTGTTCTTAGTTATAGTGGTCCGTCATAAAAATTCTGCATAATAGTTCATCGATAACAGGTTTAATGTCAAGGGACTGCGTTCTATTTTGGAGTGCACGAATCATACAACACTCAATCCCGGACCAGGATTTTTGTGGTGAATGCACTATGGTAAATGTGAATGCTAAGACTGTTTAACTTAAGGTTGTGGTCACAGATAGGCAGGCCATTGTGTATAACCTTATTTGTGATTCATTCATCCTGACTCTGGAATCCGCTCCAACATACCCACTGTTTATTTGTTAGATCATGATTTGGCAGCAGTACCATTACCCCTTTGTGGGTACTTAATGGTGTGGTAAGTGACCCAGATCAATAAAGTATCTGGTTAAATGACCGCTATATGCATAGCAATGATAAAAATTCCAAATTATCTGGAGTTGTGGTGACCTAAGGCATTGAATGTCACCGCAATGCTAATGGAAATGTATGCTGGGTGGGAAATAACATGTTTATCAATAGGTTGACTATTCGTGGTCGGATTTTTGCGTTGGCAATCAGTCTGATCGTACTGATGACTGGGATTGTTGCTTATTCACTATTTGCCATAAGTCGTATTGGCGTGGAGATATCGGCTATTGCTGAGAAGGATATCCCGCTTACCAAGGCGCTGAGTAATATGAATGTCAGCCAACTCCAGCAGGAGATCCAGTTTGAACGCATATCACGCATGGGTGAGGACCTTGGTACCTCTGCTGGAGATGAGAAAAAATACAAGGCTGGTATAGCCCACTTCAACAGCCTGAGTAAGAATGTATATCAGAATGTCGATAATTCAGTTCAAGTAATTGAAGGTGTAATTGCCATTACCAGCGGTGCTGAGGCCATTGCTGAGTTCGAAGGGATTATCCAGTCCCTGAAAAAAATTGAAAAGATCCACAAATCTTATGCCAAGAAGGCACTGTATATCTTCAATCTGTATTTAGAGCAGAATTTTTTTAAAGCCAGACGCTTTGGTAAAAAACTGACCTCTGATCTTACTGCTCTGAACAAGGAGATTGTCGGGCTGATGTCCCAGGTTGAGAAATTCTCCGGTGAATCTGCTTCCAGAGCAGAAGCTCAGGGTAGTCTGACTGAGATGGTGATTGCCGGCTTGCTGTTGTTCTCTCTGGTGCTTGGTGTCCTGTTTGCCTGGACAATCTCTCATTCCACCCAGGGACGTCTGAATGAGGTGGCAAAAAGTTTGAACCTGATAGCAGATGGAGACCTGTCTGAAGATATAACAGGGGATGATGAGATTGCCGCGCCACTAAGGGCCATGCGTGATCGTCTGGTAAAGATTGTCTCCCAGATTAATCTGACTACAGTAACTCTCACTGACACTACCGAAGAGGTCTCATCAGTAACCAGTTCTACCAGTAAAAACATACAGGATCAGCAGTCAGAGACCGAGCTGGTGGCTACGGCGATGGAGGAGATGACTGCCACGGTGAGAGCTGTTGCAGAAAATGTTAACAGTACATATGTCGCGGCCAGCAAGGCAAATGATGAGGCTGAATCTGGACGTACAGTTGTGGAAGCAACGGTGAATGGTATTCAGCAGTTGGCTGGACAGATTGAGAATTCTGCTGAAGTGATCGGTCATGTGGCCACGGAAAGTGAGAATATCAATACCGTGCTGGAAGTTATCAAGGGTATCGCCGAACAGACCAACCTGTTGGCTCTCAATGCTGCAATCGAAGCGGCCCGTGCTGGTGAGCAGGGTCGTGGTTTTGCGGTGGTGGCTGATGAAGTACGGACTCTTGCCAGTCGTACCCAGGCCTCTACAACAGAGATCAACCAGATGATCGAGAAGCTGCAGTCAGGCGCCAAGATGGCCGTAGATGTAATGACACAGAGTAGGGAACAGGCCAAATTGGTTGTGGATCAGGCGTCTCAGGCCGGTGATTCACTCTCTACCATCGCCCAGTCGGTATCACAGATCAATGAGATGAGCTCCCAGATTGCCACAGCTACAGAACAACAGGGGGCAGTGGCTGAGGAAATGGGACAAAACATTACCCGTATCAATGAGATGACTTCAGAGAATGCTGTTGCAGCGGAAAAGACAGCCCGTTCTGGTCATGATGTAGCACATGTTGCCACCGAGTTACAGGAGTTGGTGGGGCAGTTCCAAATGTCAGATTCTCCGGATCTGTCTGCAGAATATCTCTCATCTGATGTAGAAGACCAAGCTGAGGAAGTTTTGGAGTTACAGGTGTGACATGAAGAGAAATGAATGGTATGTCTCTGGGGCTGATTGACCAATAGCTGGATAGTACAATAAGCGTATGTGTTGCTAGGAAGACAGTTGGCTAACTGAGTTCACCGTGGAGCCTATTTGTAACCGTATGTAGTAGATCGTAAAGGATGGAACCATAAACAGTCATGGCTTATCTATATCCAGATGACTTATATCCGGAATAGGATAAGGTTCTACCTCCTTCTTGCAGTCTTCCAGGCTACCGGTATTAGCTGGTTCCACACTGAGATTGTCTGTATTTATCTCAGGTGGTTCCGGATCAGGTGATTCATCCAGGGTGGCTCCGGCAGAAGCCAGTGTCATATGACTGATATCCGGTAATGGCTGTGGTTCGATCTTAGGGGCACAATCCTCCAGGCTGCCAGTGTTGGCTGGGAGCAGGGTTAAAGATTCTGCAGCATCTGCCCCGGATGTATCTGCACTCCCTTCTGATTGTGATGGACGAATCTCTATCAGTGCTCCAGCGTCTCTGAATGCCACCCGGTATCTACTGGCAGTCTCTTCGTCCACATTCGCTTTGATTCTTACCGCCTTACCAGAGAACAGCTGGTCCAGTTGCTCTTCACCTATCTTGAATATATTTCCAACTTGACGTCTGGTTTCCTGGGGATCATTGCCGTCAATGATTTCACCTGAAAAAAATATATCGTAAGTATGGTTTGGCATGTTGCTCTCCGGTTAGTTGGTCTACTCGCCGTGAAGTTTTTTTACTGCCTTTTCGATAGCCTGGTCTACATAGAAAGAGAATAGCTCTACAGTATTGATGCCAACAATCCTCTTGGTAAGCTCCTTTCCATCTGGTCCCAGGAACAGCATGGTAGGTGTAACGCTGATGCCATATTCACTGGCTATGATTGATGCATCCAGTTCATATCCATCGAAGCCACGTGGCTCCACCATTGAGTCAATCATTAGCTCTCGCATAATGATCCTGCTGTCATAATCACCGCTGAGCACCATTGGGTTGAGTATCTCATGCTTGAGTTTTACGCAAAATGGGCAGTCCTCCTGTGACATCAATAGCAGTATAGGTCTTTTCGTTTCTTTAGAAATCTTAGACAACTCTGCCAGATCGGTAGTTTCGATGATTTCACGGTACTTGGTCCCAGAGTACGCTGTGAAAGGTGTGTAGCTGATAGATATGAGTATAACTAACAGGAAGTATATGGGCTTATTCATGAACCAGGCTTCTCATTTTACAATTTGCTTCAGATATCCATCAGGATCTTTTTAATTTCAGACAGGGCTGTATATTCAATCAGTTCAATGTCAATCTTACGGAAATCCAAGGCGTCAGGATAGCCGCTGGCCTCTTCGGCCTGGGTTTTGGCAGCAATACACCAACTGGTAACCCATTGCCTGGTCTCACCTAGCCGCTCCTCACTCATCTTGGCAACTGCTTGCAGTAGGGTCTGACGAAAGCCGTTTCTGGATACAGATGAGAATAATTCGGCGATTCTGGCCAGCTCTCTATTGGTCAGGGCCGATTGCAGTATGCTGGCATTCTCTACTAGCAGTTGCGCTCTGGTTGTTGCTGAATACTCTTCCACAACTTCCTGAATGGCATGATACGCCGTGGTATGGCCATCCGCTCCGGCAAAACGGCTGATGAACGCTTCCAGGGCCATAAACGCAGCATGTTTGCGATTGGTGTTGGCTGAACCAACGGCAATCTCCTGGCAGAACTGCTTCAGGCTGTCAGAGGTGATGGTCAGGCTTATCTCTGTGTCCTTAGCCATGGTGTTGCCGCTTTTGTATGGTCTGCAGATAACTCATTTTCATGGCCTGCTCAAATATCTCATTGGTGGGGTAATAATAGCCGAATACCGGTTGCCACATGCTATGGTCTTCCATGCACAGATAGAAGAACACCTCATCATGCCAATCTGGCGAGAAACTGTTGTAGGCGTGGCTGAATAGCTCCAGTTTGGTCTCCTGCGGGTAAGAATATTTTCCAGCCGCTTCTTCTAGTGGCATCTTTAGAATCATGCTGTTGAAGTTGCGTTGGCGAATCTTTTTCATGACAGGCTTGATAAATGTCAGGGTACCAAGTGAAACCATCGCCACCTCGGATGGTTTAAACATCTGCTGCAATAGCTTGTATAGGGCTGCATACTCCTGGTGCCAGGTGCTGTAGTGAATTATTGGATGGAAGTGGAAGCCAACCACCACTCCCTTATCGGCCATTTCTCTGGCAGCTTGTAGACGTCGCTCCAGCGAGGCGGTTGCGTGCTCCTCATTCTGAATGATGGTCTGAGTGTTCAGGGACCAGGTGCAGATAATGTTAGAAGGCATCTCAACATTCTTGAGATGGGTGATGTTGGCTGACTTGGTCTTCAATTCCAGAATGACATTAGGATTGGATTGTGCGAACTGGATTAGTGCATCCAGTATCTGATGATTGTTACCCCACATGAGCGAATCGGATGATTGACCTGTACCGATGTGGTAGATCTGTTGTGGATCCAACTCCAGGCTGGAAAGCTTGTCAGCAAAGCTGGTGTCAAAAATCACCTGGTTATCATGATAGAACGACTGGATGCTGCAATAGCTGCAGTCAAAGCCGCAGTTCTCCACTGCATCCAGGGTTAGTAGATTACAGCAACGGGTCTTGTCTGAGGCAACCGGGCAGTAACCAAGCCCGAGTTTTTCCCTGGAGATGGCAACAGGGGTTGGGTTTTGGGTTGCAGTAGCAGGTGGATGCTCAGGGTAGCAGTTGGGTTCAGACTTGAGTTGCAGCCACCTTTGCTGTAGTTGCTGAAAAAGGGCTTTCTTTCTATCTCTGCTGTTACTTTGCTCTGTCGTTAGTTTATTCCAGATATCACTGATGGTTTCCTGGTTCCAGCGGTTAAGATCCAATGCGACATCAACAAACTGACGTAATTCCTGCAGGGTGAAACGATAGTTGCTGGCTACATCTTTAGTGAATAGCTGTTGGTCATCTGGAAGGTGATGCAGAGAGGTCTGTTCCGAGATGCGGGAAAACTTTTTCGTATAATCGTGACTGTTGTGCATTGGTTTGGTGGAGCAGGCTATAGGATGGCTTCTACTGCCTGAGCACCTGTTGTTCCAGATCATAGAAGCGTACGCTTGCATCATCGCTGGTGGTTGAGATGTAGCGACCATTGGGCGAAACCGCTATGGCAACTCCACACAGTTCGTGCTTCTGAAAATGTTTGACCGTCTGGCCATTGTCAGGGTTAAGGAATAGTACCGCGCTGTCTGTCTGACGGCTGATGGATGCCAGGTAGTCACCTTTGGGACCAAACCTGATCTCATTGATAATCCCGGCGTGGTCAGTTTTCAGCAATTCCATCTTGCCATCTGGAATACCCCAGCGATACAGATGGAACCAGGCCCCACCATATAAATATTTTCCATCTGGAGAGAATACCAGGGTACGGGCATCTGATCCGGGGTCGGTCAGGCGTTTTGGCTTCTGTTCACTATTCCAGATCCACACTTCACCATCATCACCACTGGATGCCATCCAGTTGCTTGGGTAGTGTGCTGCTACAGCCCGGATGGCACCGCTGTGTTTTGCTGTCTCGTTCAGCTGCTTGAAGTCAGACAGGCGCCACTGGCGTACCACTCCATCCTTGTGACCGGTCAGTATATGGTCGTGTTGCTCATTGGCGATCAAGTGACGAATGGGAGAGGGGGTGGTGACAGATCTGATTTCACTCCCATTGATATTCCATTCCACGATCCTGCCGTCATATCCACCGGAGATCAATTTCTTATCACCCTGCAGAAACAGAATCCCGTTGACCGAGCCGGTGTGGGCCTTCCATTTATGGATATGCGAGCCATCTGGCATCTGCCACAAGCGGATATTGCCACTCCAACCACCACTAGCCGCGATGCTGGAATTATTGGAAAATGATAGGGTGCTGCCCCCGGAGTGTGCACCCTCATTAATGGTCTTTGCTGGATGCCGCTGAATATTACTGACACATGCAGTTGTGAGCAGACAGGCCAGAATAATTGAGGCTAAACGGGTGGGCGTCATGATCAATGCATACTCAACTGGTGCGATTTGAGCGGTCGCAGGTGGAACAAGTGTGATGGAGTGCCAATCTACCTAGTAAGAGCGGGGTAGGTCAAGGATTAACCTGCTGGTAAAATGGGTAAATGATGCAAATACATTTAGAAATCAGAGTGTTGCTGCTTGTGGTTATATTTGCGCTCCCTGGTCTGACTATTGCTGGCTCGGAGGCCAGTCCAGATTCTAAGCCAGCAGAGACTGAAGACCAGGCTTCAGTCCTGGTGGTGGACAAAAATAAGGAGATTGACCGCTTGCAGCAGGATATCGCTGCCAGTAAGGCAGAGAAAGAGAGTATTAATGAACAGAATGAACTGTTGCAGAATAAAATGCAGGAACTTAAATCGCGTATAAGGGAACTGAAGCAGAGGTTGCTTCAGGAGGATATGGCAACGGACGCTCCAGCATTAAAATGAGTTAAGGAGCCTCTGATTAATTCCATCCTTAGGTTCGCAAAGACAATACATCCATGTATTTGCTTCTCCATGATGGCCGAGACGCTGTCTTTGCGTCTTGAGATGCAAGGCGGCTTGTGCAGCTAATGGCCTTAGTCCTGAGCAAGCAAGCCAACACAGCACGACCCCAGGGATGGGGGAGGTAGAGCGACGCAGGAGCCAAAGCCGAGATCTGGCGCAAAGGCGCGTCCTGTAAGGGTTTGCGCCAAATGGCGCGCTCGCTGTGTTGTGGCGCTTGCCGTATAGCTATGGCATGCGGCCTGCGCACCACGCCTTGCGATCATCGCCATTTGGGCACAAACTCGGCTCATCAGCGAATTTATCAGTGGTTCCTCAACAATTGGTTTCACACCGCTTTGTAGTTGCGTTAACATTCCACTTGGATTTTTTTACGGGGACGGCATACTGTCTATGCGGTTGCATCAGATACAGCTTGCCTGGCCTCATTCATAGATTATTTTACAAGCAGGAAAGAAGAGAGTATGGCAAGTATTACTGACACCATGGCTGGCGACCATCGTCGCTGCGATGAGATTTTTGCAGATGCTGAAGCATCTATATCTGATTCTAACTGGGAAGCGGGAAGCGCCCAATTTAAAGAGTTCCATGAAGCGATGGAACACCACTTTTCCATGGAGGAAGGGGTGTTGTTTCCCACATTTGAAGAGGCCTCTGGTATGACCATGGGTCCGACCCAGGTTATGCGTATGGAACATACCCAGATGCGCCAGCTGTTTTCTGATATGGCCCAGGCGGTGGAAAAACAGGACAAAGATGCCTATCTGGGATTGTCAGAGACCCTGATGATGATTATGCAGCAGCATAATATGAAAGAGGAGCAGATGCTCTATCCCATGACCGATCGCACCTTCGGTGGCGGTGCTGATGAGGTCCTGGAGAAGATGAACGCTGTCTAAGATTCGGACCTGCAACCGGCTGGTGAGTCATCTGATATGGAACACTATCTTGATGTCAGTATGTTGGAACCATGCGAGCCCATGGAGCAAACCCTGGCGGCAATTGAAAAGTTACAGCCTGGTGACTATTTGAAGGTGATTCATCGCCGGGAACCACATCTGATATATCCCATGCTGGAAAAGGCAGGGTTTTCCTGGCGTACCGATCCCGGTGGCCCATCTGAGTTTCAGATCTATATCTGGCGTCGGGATGACCAGGAAGCCGAATCAGCAGTAGCTGATCTGCCAGGCTAGGCAATAGTATGCTCAACACTGCTAATCTCTCACTGGAGCAAGCGCCTCCTATCTCCATCCCATTTCGTTTCTTTCTCACGGCACCGCTGTTTGGGTTGGCTGCTGCGATGCTGTTGATCTGGTACGGCCCCGAGGTTATGACCTCACGCTGGTCTCCACAGGCACTGGCTTTGACCCACCTTATTACCCTGGGTTTTCTGGCCCTGGTGATGTGTGGGGCGTTGTTGCAGATGCTACCAGTGCTGGCAGGAGTACCAGTCCCACAGGTGGTGCTGGTGGGTAATCTGGTACACCCACTGCTGTCTGTTGGAACCTTGGGATTGGTGATTGGTTTCCTGTTGGGTTCACTACAATGGCTTAAATTTGCCGTGATTGCGTTGGGAGCCGGGTTTGTCATCTACATCCTGGCTGTGGGTGTGGCCCTGTGGCGCGTAAAGCAACCCAATCCCACTGTGACTGGAATGCGTATGGCTCTGATGGCGCTGGGGGTTACTGTGTTGATCGGGTTGACCCTGGCTTCTGGTCTGTCGGGTTGGGGTACGCTCAACTATCCGTTTCTCTATACCAATGTCCACCTGGTATGGGGGATGTTGGGATGGGTAGCCCTACTGCTGATTGGAGTCTCATTCCAGGTAGTACCCATGTTTCAGGTAACACCGGAGTACCCTGGCTGGATGCGTAATCTACTGCCACGGTCGCTGTTACTTGGACTGGCCATCTGGACCACCCTGTATGTCACCGCTTTTATTGATCGTACTACGCTGTTCTGGTCTTTCGCCTGCCTCATCATAATGCTCGTCGGATATATTGCGTTTGCAGTTACCACACTGATGTTGCAGCAGAAGCGCCGGCGCAAGATTACTGATGTCACCCTGCTATTCTGGAGGGTAGGGATTGTGGCAATACCTCTGAGCTTCATGGTGTGGGCCATCGGCAGGATGTTTCCAAAGATTACGGTTTTCGTTGATCTGGATATGCTGCTGGGGGTAAGCATGATCTTTGGTGTTGCCATTCCTTTGCTCAATGGCATGCTGTACAAGATTGTTCCCTTTCTATCCTGGTTCCACCTTCAGAACCGGCAGTTGGCCATGATGTGCATGAGCGTACAGATCCCAAATATGAAGCAGTTTATGCCAGATGCTCCTGCCATACGGCAGTTCTGGATCTATCTGGCTGCATTGGTATTTACTCTGGCTGCAGTGGTGGTTCCAGACTGGCTGGCGCGTCCTGCTGCCGTGTTGTTGGCGGTCTCCTTTGGTATGTTGGGTTACAACCTGCTGCAGGTGGTGTTGCGTTTCCGGGAGGTAAGCAGTGAATTGGATCAGGCCGCTACCAGCAACCAGGATGGTTAAGGATTTCCTGGCGCTGATAGTCTGGTGAGCGTTATCTGCAGTTGCCAGAGTGGCTGAACTGATCAGGCGTTGCCCTTTCCATGTGTGGCTACGGCGTGTTCCTGGGCGAAGTCCAGCATCCGTTGTATCGGTTTGACCGCTTGGGCGCAAAGCTCCGGCTTGATGTGTATCTCAGGTGTACCCTTCTCAAGAACCTCTGCCAGATTTTGCAGTGAATTCATTCCCATCCAGGGGCAATGGGCGCAGCTGACACAGGTGGCGCCCTCACCTGCAGTAGGTGCTTCTATTAGCTGTTTATCCGGGGCCAGCTGTTTCATTTTATGGAAGATGCCACCATCGGTGGCCACGATGAACTCTTTATTATCCATGGTGGCTACGGCATTGATCAGAGCAGTGGTTGATCCCACCACGTCTGCCTGCTCAATCACGCTCTCAGGAGATTCCGGGTGTACCAGCACTGCGGCGTCCGGATGCAGACGGTGCAACCGCTCCAGGGCGACCGCCTTGAACTCTTCATGCACCACGCATGAGCCAGGCCACAGAACCATTTCAACGCCGGTAATCTTCTGTACATAGCGTCCCAGGTGTTGATCCGGCCCCCATAGCACCTTTTCACCTTTGGCGGCCAGGTGTTGCACGATGGGTAGGGCTATGCCTGAGGTTACCACCCAGTCCGATCTGGCTTTGACCTCGGCACTGGTGTTGGCATATACCACCACGGTGTGGTCAGGGTGGGCATCGCAGAATTGTGAGAACTGGTCTGCCGGGCAACCCTCATCCAGGGAGCAGGTAGCCATCAAGTCCGGCATTAGAATACGCTTTTCTGGATTCAGAATCTTGGCGGTCTCACCCATGAATCTGACTCCGCAAACCACCAGGGTCTGGGCATCTTGCTGGGAGCCAAAACGGGCCATCTCCAGAGAGTCGGAGACACAACCGCCTGTCTCTTCGGCCAGTTCCTGCAGGTCACCATCTGTATAGTAGTGTGCGACGAGTACTGCATTCTGCTCTTTTAACAAGCGCTTGATCCTGTCTTTAAGCGCCTGTTTTTCTCCTGCGGAAAGGGCCGGCCATTCCGGATGTGGCGGTACAGTTACTTCACTGATGGTTATCTCTTCGGATATGGAGTTTTTGCTCATGGTAATTCTCTTTATATCGTACAGCTAGTCTATCAGTTGTACTTTGTTACGACATACTGCCCGATACAGGCGGGCAGGTCTATGGCTTCCATTACGACGTAGTTCACCGGTATCTTCTAAAAGTCCTAGTTTGGTGATCTGTTTTCTGAAATTTCGTTTGTCCAGTTTTTCATTGCGCACAATCTCGTACACTGTTTGTACCTCACTCAGGGTAAAAGTCTCTGGCAGTAACTGAAATGCGATACTGGTGTAGTTCAATTTTGAGAGCAGGCGTTTCTGGGCCAGGTTCACGATTTCCACATGATCAAAGGCCAAAGGCGGTAATTTATCCATGGGGTACCAGCTTACGGCTGTTGCGTCACTGCCAGCTACTGGCAAATTATCCATTATCGGTACCAGGGCATAATAGGCCACACTTACCACCCGCTCTCTCGGGTCACGCTCGGGGTTTCCAAAGGTGTAGAGCTGCTCCAGGTAGATGTTCTGCAGCCTAGTCTCTTCCTGTAGTTCCCGTTGGGCACATTGTGACAGGTCCTCATTTGGCTCCAGGAAGCCTCCGGGTAGTGCCCAGGTCCCTTTGTACGGCTCCTGCCCCCGTTTAATCAATAACAGCTTGAGTGCGCCATCAGAAATGGTAAATACCACAATGTCAGTGGTGACTGCCGGGTGTGGATGTTTGTAGCGGTATTCCATGCTCATCTTATCTACTATTTTGCACTTAAGTGTTGTATTAACACTAATTAAAATAATATATACCACGTTTACAGAATTAGATTCCCTTGGCAGGCTATAGATTTATTACCAATGATGCCGGCTAAAGAATTCTGACAGTCAGCCGATAGTAGGTTTGATGTGCCAGTAACGGTGCTGCAGTTGGGTGGGGGAAAGGATGTTCAAGGTCGATTTAGTCAACTCTATTAGTAACTTAGCGGTATATAGCCATATACAGGGGGACCTGTATGCCTGAATCAACCATGGTAGATGCCAGGCAAGAGATCCTGGATTTAAAAAACCTGCCCCCCTTGTCGGTTACAGCCAGTCGTCTGCTAGAGACCGTTTCCAACCCTGAAGTGGAAATAGCGGAACTGTCCTATATTATCAGCCAGGATCCTGGATTGATGGCGCGCATTATCGGTCTGGCCAATGCAGCCTATTTTGGGCAGGCAATGGCGATCACTACTGTGCACGATGCTATTGTGCGGGTGCTTGGGATAAATATGGTCAAAAGTCTGGCCATCAGCATATCTGTTAGTGGAGCGTTTAATTCAGACGCTTGTACTGGTTTCAGTACTAAAGATTATTGGTTTAATGCTATAGGCTGCGCAACCATGTCCCGGATGATGGTCTTGCGGATACCTGCTGCTGAACGTCCCGATCCTGAGAAGGTTTATCTTAGTGGTCTGCTGCATAATCTAGGTTGTCTGGTTCTGGCACACCTGTTTCCTTCCAAGTTATCCCGTGTTCTGGCACTTAAGAGCAAGGATCCAGATGCTGATCTGGAAGCACTGCAACAGGAGCATTTGGGTGTGGACTGGATATCTGCTGGTGTGTGGTTGGTAAATCGTTGGCACTTACCGGATTTTGTTGGTGATGTGATCGGTGCGGTGGCAGATCGCAGCTATGCGCCTGGGGATAAGTATGATGTGACCCTACTTCGAGGCTCGATTCATTGGCTCAAAGGATATCCAACGCAGGAACCTGGGGTCCACAGGCTCAGTGAAGATGCGGCCCTTGGATTAATCCCAGGCTTGAGTGTAGATGCCTTGAACCTGGTGGAGGATAAGTTTCTGGATCGGTGTGAAGAGCTGGATGCTCTGGCATCCCGTCTGTAGTCATCCCTGCCAACTCCAACGCCTGCGTGGTTGTCTGCCATGAGTTATGGTGCTTCAGATAGAGCTTCTTGAACTGTTATCACTGGTGTAATTTCCATATTCCTGTTATATGCTGAGATTGTAGGGTTATGTTTGTCATAACCCACTTGTCAGTGGCCATAAAATGGTCGTGTAACAGGGTTGTTCTATGGTAAATGAAATCGAACCTTTTAAACTGGTAGTGGCGATCTCATCACGCGCCCTGTTTGACCTGGACTCTTCGCATCAGGTGTTTGAGGCAGAAGGAATTGACGCCTATTGTAAATATCAGATTGAACATGAAGATGAGATACTGCAGCCAGGGGTGGCCTTTTCACTGGTAAAGAAACTGCTTGCCATGAACAGTCTGTTTTCCGGTAAGGCAGCAGTTGAAGTGATTCTGTTATCACGAAACAGTGCCGACACCGGTTTGCGGATATTCAACTCCATAGATCACCATGGACTTGCTATATCCAGGGCTGCTTTCAGTGGTGGTGCAAACCCTTATGAATATATTGCAGCAATGGGTGCGCATCTGTTTCTCTCTTCAGATCATAATGATGTGCGCAAGGCCCTTGATTCAGGTATAGCTGCGGCAACTATCCTGCCATCCAATACTGATCAGACACAGGCCTCTTCTGATCAGCTTCGAATTGCCTTTGATGGTGATGCGGTTATCTTTTCCGATGAGGCTGAGCGCATCTATAAGAGTCAGGGGCTGGAAGCATTTACCGCAAGTGAAAAGGCCTCAGCCCATAAGCCGTTATCTGGTGGACCGTTTAAGGTGTTTTTATCTGCTTTGCATAAAATGCAGATTGCTGCGCCACCTGAGGCCTCTCCCATCAGAACTGCCCTGGTAACTGCCAGGGCGGCGCCAGCCCATGAACGTGTCATTCGTACTCTAAGAGCCTGGGATATTCGTATTGACGAGGCGTTCTTTCTTGGAGGTATGAATAAAAGTGAGTTCCTACGCTCATTCAATGCAGATATCTTCTTTGATGACCAGGCCGGTCATTGTGAATCAGCCAGGCAGCATGTACCAACTGGGCATGTGCCACATGGTGTTGCCAATAATTGACACAGTGTGCTTTTACTCTGAATGTGGTTATAGGGTTAGGGCTTAAAGGTGTGTGTTAAACCATGCTGGTGTCGTAGGTGATGGACTCAGATGGTTTTTGCATAAAATAACCCTGTATATAATTTATGCCTACTGTCCACAGTACAGCCAGGCTGTTGGCGTCCTCCACACCCATGGCAATACTTTTTATATTGAATGACTGTACCGATCGGTTGATTTCGCTCAGTTGATCCTGCTTCTCCTGGCTTTGGCATAGGCCATTGGTCAAAGACTGGTCCAGCTTTATATAGTCAATAGGCATGTGTTTTAACAACATTTCATTGTTTGGTGTAAGTCCGAATCTATCGATGGCAATCTGGCAGCGTATTTTCTTCAGCCCTTCAATGAGTTTTTTGGCACTTTGAGTATGTGCCCGCACGTCTGCTTCATGTAATTGGAATATGACCCAGGCACCTTTGGCATTCAGTTCCCGCAAGCAGTCACATATCCAGAGAAGCAGGGTTTCGTCTTCGATTCCAGATTTGGATATATTGATAAAGAATTTTGTTTTGTGTCCCTGGTTTCTCTGCTGTGTAAGTTCTTCCATGGAGTGTTTGATTACCCAGCGGTCAATCTGTGACATTAGATTCAGGCGTCTTGCATGGTCCATGAATTCCACTGGTGGTATTTCCGTGTCATTTTCATCCAGCAATCGGGTCAATACAGCATAATGCTCTCTGGTGTCGCCCTGTAGGCTTACAATTGGTTGATAGACTAGACGGAAGTGGTCATGTTCTAAAGCATGTTCAATCAACTCTCCAATTCTCGACTCTTCCGAACTGTCAGGAGCTTCCTGCTGCGTCAGGCTCTCAGTACTGTCGCTGTCTTCGGTGTCGCCGCCGTAGCGTTGTTGCATCTCTTCAGCGTTATAGGAGAAAAAGATGTTGCCACCTTCTCCGCGCGCTGCTTCACAGGCGTTGTAGGCCTGATTGATAAGCTCCTGGCTGTGGTTGTTCTCAGGTGTAAGATAGCTGATGCCAATGCTGCAGGTGGGTTGTATGCTGTTGTCGGAAAGTTGAAAAGAGTTATCTTCAATAATCGACCGGATGTGCTCTGCAAATGGCTCGGCCTCAAGCAGTTTGGATTTCTTACTTAGGATGACAAAGGTATGATCTCCAAACCTGGATAACAGGTCGCTCTGGTCGTTGGCGTCTGTCAGTATGTTGGCGACCTCTTTTATCAGAGAGTCACTGTTGACAACGCCCACAGCAGCCCTGATCTTCTGGAAATTGTCTATCTGTATATAATGCAGGGCATACTGGTTATGTGTGATGTCTTCATCAGCTGTTATTTCACTCAGCCGGTCCAGCAGATAGCGTCGGTTAAACAGTCCGGTTTGAGTGTCCTGTGTTGCCAGTAGCTGTATTTTTTCTTCTAGTTCGGTGTCCAGTGACTGGTCGCGGATGATGATCTGGGTGCAAGGTTCACCGTCAATACTGGCTGGTGCAAACTCCAGATGTGCTTTAAACACCTTCCCATCGCTGCTTTGACAATTGCTTTCAAGGGTGGAACCTTCTGATGTGCTATCCAGGGAACGCAGGAATTTCTTGAATGACTGGTGGTCCTGGGGTGCAATCATGTCCATTATCGGCAGGCCCTCGATATCATCCATCTCTACATAGCCAAACATATCCAGGTAGCCCTTGTTGGCATGGATATACATTCCTTCGTGTATGTAGGCTATAGCATCGCGGGAATTCTCTACCAGGGTATTACAGCGTTGCTCAGATTCGTTAAGTTTGGCTTTGATCTGCTCGAGATCTCTGCGAATCTGAAGATCAGTATATTCTCTGGCAACCACAAGCTGCAGGTGGTCCAGATCGTCTTTTGATACTACATCGCGGGCTCCGGCGCGCATTGCTTCCAACAGTGGTTCCGGTTCCTGTTCTTCCGGATAAATAATAATCACCGGTGTGCCTTTGCGCCGGCTGTTGCAGATTGACATTGCATGGTTGGGTGAGATGTTTCCAGCACCGGATGTATACAGGATCATGTCTGGCTCTTTGTCGTCCAGAGCCTCAATAAGCTTGTCTTCCCGATCCAGCCGGTTATAGTGCACCGCCATACCGGTATTCCGCAGAGCGCTTACATAGGTTTCGGTGTCATTCGGTGATTCATCTAGAATCAGCAGACTAATTGAGTTGTCAGGGCGCAACTTGCTATTCATTGATTCCATGCTCGATGTCAAGGGCGTTGTGATCTCTAACCAGATTCATACACTCAATCAGGTGCTGCATAATGTGGTTTTCGATGCGGTCCGTCAATCCAGGTATACCATCGTTTAATAATATCTACGCCATAGGTAAGGTTACAATATTGGCACTCTTATTTCGATACTGTTGTTTCAGTATTGATGCTGTATCTATTGATTATCTATTCATCCTCCTCATCCAGATATACGAATTCGAACAGGCTGAAGGTTCCGGTGGATTCCAGCAACCGGATCAGCTTTGCAGGTCGTTGCTGATTGTCGGTGTCAATTCGTATCTTATCTCCAACATGTATATTCAAGATCGGTAATATCAGGCAGGCCGGACGATTGGATGCCGTAACTTCAGGTAATAGAATACATTTTTGCGTACTCTCGTTATGTTGGCTGTCGCCCGGGATATGGATGAGAATGGCATCTGCAGAGGGCGATATTATCTCCATACCCAACTGCAAGCCAACACCAGGCATATTTTTCAGCCAGCGGATAATCCCCATGCTGAATTGGGAGCGCTCACTTGCGGACTGGATCCCAATCAATTCTCCAACCCGTATCTTTGGTGGGTTGTTGCCGGTCCAATTGATACAGTAACCGCCGGCGCTCTCATTAAATGTCTTACATGAGAAAGTGTCGCTCTCCATATCCTGCGTCTGGGTGGCCCACGCTGGGGCGCCATCATCGATGATCCAGGTGTCCTGTACGTCCTTGGGGTTAAGAACGGCCTCTTCTACTGGATGATCCAGAGGTACTATCTGCAGACTGTCGTTATCGGCGCTGAAATAGCTGTCCAGAAATGATGAGTCTTTAAGACCTTCTTCTTCCTCATCTGGTATATGAGATTCCTTATCCTCGATGTTACTCCCATGGTTTCTAATTCTATAGGCGGTGATTTGCGAATGTACGGTGTTTATTCCAACTGCAGTATCCAGTTCGAAATTTAGCTTGGTGCGAATGAATGCCCGCTTCGGTGTATAGGTTAAAGACTTTATGACCTTGCGTAACATGGGCACTGTCACCTGCATCTCTTTTGTGAACAGCGCGCTTTCACTTTTTTCAGTAAATATCGTCTTTAGCTCTTTCCTTAAATGTTGTGCAAGTTGCTGGGTATCTATGGTTCTGCACTGATCGTTCAGTTGTTCAGTCTGCAGGGATATGTGCATGGGTGGATTATCACTGTCTGTTTTGACTATAAATTGTCCTTCATGTTCATCGCCCTGTTGCGGTGTGCTGATCTGAATGTGTGCGGCCCAATCCTGCAGCTTCTGATAGAGTTGCTCGATTTCCTGTTGGCGTAGTCGGTAGGGTGAGGCCAGAGCCAATAAGATAGCGTCCTTGTATATATCTTCAATGGTGGATGTTGATCCGCTGCCGCCACTACCTTCGTTTATCTTTATTTTAGATACGCTGTTTTGTTCAGCAAAGACAAAAAGTTGATGTATTTCACGCCAGGTATCTACCGGGTATGGGTTATATACGATTGCGGAGTAGTAAAGTGCTTTGGACAGATAATATATCGCTTGGTGTAGGGCAACAATCATGAGTTTGCGTTCGAACCGTTCTCCATCACCAGATACCATCTTCTGGATAATGATCTTATATGAGATAGCCAGTTCAGAATGGAGTTCGCGACACAAGACCACTACCTTCTGATTCTTTGCTGCAAGAGGAAGCGGTGTATCTAAATAGTATTTTCTTAGATTGCCAGCAATGTATTGGACTATTGGATGGAGCAGGTTAACAATTTTGATTCGCTTCAGGTTAGGCAGTTCAATGCGGTTTAATTCCACCAGGGTCTGAAATACCCGCTTGGATGACTCTCCAGTGTTGGCTATGGGCAGACCTGATACCCAGGCTTCAACCTTCTTGGTGTCCAGAAGGAGTGAGTCTGCCGGGGGTGTTGTCCTCTCTGGCAGGTTAAGCTTGAGAGGTGAACTGTTGTGCATAATTCCAGGATATCCGCGCTGATTTATTAAATCTGGTTGTCCATGTATATGTACTACTTGGTGTAGGTCAGAAATAGCCGTTCCTGCATGGCACTATCTCTTTAATTATATAATTCATTCCAGAAGTTGATACTACTATATAAGCGTCAGATATCAGAAAAAATGTAGTAATAATTTCGCAATTACCGTATTAATCCAGCGGCAGTTTTATACAATATAAAACTGGGTCTATGTTACATAGACAGGGCCAGCTTTGATTTCGCTCCCGTCTTCTCATACACCAGCTTGGGCACCAGATACCCTGGTAGTGATTCCAGTAGCTGCTCGTGTATGAACATGGCTTCTTTTGCGCTAACCTCGAAGTGAGTTGCGCCCTGGACCCGGTCCAGCATATGTAGGTAGTAGGGCAGAACTCCGATGGAAAACAGCCTGGTACTTAGCTGGAGAAGGGCTTCTGCCGAGTCGTTTACCTCTCGTAGCAACACGGACTGGTTTAGCAGGGTTATTCCCTGTTGTGACAGCATCTTTGTGGCCAGAGTTACGCTCTGGTCCAGTTCGTTGGCATGGTTGCTATGTACTACGACTATGGTCTGAAATCTGCTCCTGGATAATATATCTGCCAATTCCGGTGTGATTCTTTCCGGCAGCGTGATGGGGATGCGACTATGGATACGGAGGCGTTTGATATGCCCTATCTGCTCCAGGGAGCAAATCATTTCCTGGAGTGTGGAGTCACTCAACATCAGTGGGTCACCGCCGCTCAGTATCACCTCATCAACCTCCTGGTGTGCCGCCAGATATTCAATGGCCCGGCTGATGTTGTGACCGCCAGTATTGGAGTCAGGGTACGGAAAATGGCGCCGGAAACAGTATCGGCAATGAATGGAGCATGCCCCTGTGGCAATGAGGAGGGCGCGCCCATGGTATTTGTGCAGCAGTCCAGGCTCCATGGTGGCAGCAGAATCTCCAACCGGGTCCATACAGAACCCAGGTGCAGTATGTGATTCCTCAATTCTGGGTATAACCTGAAGCAGAAGTGGGTCCTTGGGGTTCTGTTTCTCCATCCTGTGGGCGAAACCTCTTGGAACCAGCATGGAAAAACCACTGTCAGGAGACTGTTTTGAGTGAAAAACCCTTGGGTCTATTTGCAGGTATTGTGCAAGTTCACCCGGATCCCTGAAGGCATTTGTCAGCGCTTGGTGCCAACTGGGGACAGTTCGGGTTATCATTACCGGTTTCAAATCGTTGCTTCTTGAGGATGACATGGCAAGTTACAGTACCAATGAGTTCAAGGGTGGTCTTAAGATCATGTTGGACGGGGACCCCTGCTCAATAATAGAGAATGAAATTGTAAAGCCCGGCAAAGGTCAGGCATTCAACCGGGTAAAGATACGCAATCTCAAGACCGGACGGGTAATCGAGCGCACCTTCAAGTCAGGTGAGTCCGTGGAAGCCGCTGATGTTCTTGAGGTAGAACTGCAGTATCTATATAACGACGGTGAATTCTGGCATTTTATGGACCCGGAGACATTTGAGCAAATCAGTGCCGATGCCAAGTGTGTGGGCGATAGTACCAAGTGGCTCAAAGAGCAGGATCTGTGTACCGTTACCCTGTGGAATGGGAATCCAATCATCGTAGAACCGCCAAACTTTGTAGTCCTGACTATCACTGATACCGATCCAGGTCTTAAGGGAGATACCTCTGGCAGTGGTGGCAAGCCTGCTACCCTGGAGACAGGAGCGGTAGTGCGGATTCCACTGTTTGTACAGATTGGAGAGGCCATCAAGGTGGATACCCGTTCCGGTGAATATGTCTCCCGTGCTAAAGAGTGATGCATTGTAGACGTGAGTGAGAACTTACCTTGGGTCCCGTCTGCAGCCCTGGAGATGTTGCGGGCCAGGGCGCAACTACTGGCCGCTATACGTAAATTTTTTCAGGATCATGGGGTTATGGAGGTAGAGACGCCTGTCTGTTCTACCCATGCCACAACCGATCCGGTACTGAATAGTTTTTCTACCCAATATACTGGCCCTGGTGCCC
>JANQEV010000069.1 GCA_028278145.1 Chromatiales bacterium
GTGCAGCTAATGGCCTTAGTCCTTAGCCAGCAAGCCAACACAGCAGATCTGGCGCAAAGGCGCGTCCCGTAAGGGTTTGCGCCAAATGGCGTGCTCGCTGTGTTGTGGCGCTTGCCGTATAGCTATGGCATGCGGCCTGCGCACCACACCTTGCGATCATCGCCATTTGAACACAAACTCGGCTCATCAGCGAATTGATCAGAGGTTCCCTAGGTAAGTACTAGTTATAGGCCTATTGGTATGCCTATTTTTCTGCAGTCATGTAGCAGATCCAGCCGGCATCAGCATCGCCTACGGTGGTAGGCTCAAATATGCCATCTGGTTCACCATCTTCGTCCCAACCTTGCAGGTATATGGTTACATTGCTGAAGCCTGCATCATTGAGCAGGTCCTGGATCTCTGGGACAGTCCACAGACGCCAGTCATAGGTGAAGGCATTGTCCAGGCGGGAGCCATCAGGAAATTCAAAATGGATGTGTGATATCAGATCGCCATTGATGGGGTTATATTTCTCTTGTTCCCAAATATAGTGGAAATCACCTTCATCAACATAGCGGTCTTCCACCAACTCCTTGAAGGAGTCATAACCACCGTAGGCATCAAGGAAGAATATGCCATCTTTCTTGAGAGAACGACGCACACACTTGAAGTATTCCAGTAGATCGATACGGCGTTTGAACAGCCAGTAGCTGAAGTTCATGGCGGATATGATATCCGGGGACTCGGTTGACACGGTAAGAACGTTGCCAGGTATCAGCTTTACTCGTTTCCGTTGACCAGATGTGAGCTTGCCTACCTTATACTTCTTACCCCAGTTCAGGACTTCGGTATCTATATCTACACCAATGGCACGATTACTCTTACGTTTGCGGGCCCATTCACAGCATACATTAGCAGTGCCGCAGAAATCTTCCCGCAACAGTCTGGCCCGTTGTCCCCGTAGCTCACGATAGGTGTCATCCACAAAATCTATCTCAGATTCTGCGCACTGTACTGATAGTTCGTACAGTCTATGACGGTCGGCTATATCCGCTTGGGTTAGTTGGTTCTTGGATTTCTTTTTGCTAGCTTTAGTTTTTGCCATTGTTTACTACCAAAATGAACTATTAACTGTTGGTGGAATATACTAGAAAATAATCCATTGATGTAAACAAAAATTGAATAATCATCACAGGAAGCATTTATGCGTTGGATAACACCGGAAATTGAACGGGAGATGATTGCAATCAGACATGACCTGCACAGACACCCCGAGCTTTCCTGGCAGGAGTATCGAACTGCAGACAAAGTATGCCAGACTTTGAACAATCATGGTGTTACTTATACAGAAGGTATAGCAGGTGTCGGGGTAGTGGCTGATATCCCAGGGAAGGTGAATGGACCCGTGATTGCACTCAGAGCAGATATGGATGCACTGCCTGTGCAGGAAGATACCGGATTGAGTTTTGCATCTGAGAATCCAGGCGTAATGCATGCATGCGGCCATGATGGCCATACCAGTATCCTGCTGGGAGTAGCCATGGCACTGGCAGATGCACCAGAACCACCACCACTGCCGATACGTCTTCTGTTTCAACCTGCCGAGGAGGTGGCAACAGGCGCCAAGGCAATGATCAGGGAAGGGACCATCAAAGATGTCAGGATGATATTTGGTGCCCATCTGGATTGTAATCACCCGGTAGGCAAAGTGGTGGTAAATGAAGGGGTAGTCAGCGCCTCCCGGGATGTATTCAGGATCAAGGTTACCGGGCGTGGTGGGCATGCAGCTCGCCCCCAGGAGGCCATAGATGCAATAAAGATAGGAATTCACATTGCCCAGGAACTGCAACAGCTTACCTCTGGGGCCATGACAGCATCTAATCCTGCTGTGGTCAGTGTGGGCTGTTTCCAGGCAGGAACTGCACCAAATGTAATTGCAGAGACCGCAGTGCTGGAGGGGACTATCTATGCCCAGGATCAGGCTGAACGCCTAAGGTTAAATGAGGCTATCCGTGAAACCGCCCAGACTATAGCCCAACAGCACAATGGAATAGTGAGCATGGAGATGGAGGAGGGGATACCTGCCATAGAAAACAAGCCAGAAATTGTACAACTGGCCAGAGAAACGGCCAGGAGTAGCCTGGGTAAGGATAGTATCGTGGATACTCCAGTCACAAATATGGGAGCTGAGGACTTTAGCTGTTTCCTCGAGCATACAGAGGGGGTGTATGTAAGGATTGGGTCCTGGAACATGGCAGCAAACATTGCGCCAGCCCACTCCAGCCAGTTCGACTTTGATGAGGGCGCATTGGCGGTAGGTGCCGAATATCTTACCTCCCTGGCAATAGCGGCTGGTAAATGGGTCCAGGAGAGAGGATTTTAGCCAGAAAACCACCTTGAGCGATTGCGAAACCGTCCAATCTGGTTTAACCTTGCGCCCTTGTTTTTGCCGCGACTTATCTGAAGCAAGACAAAAATTCCCTGGAGAGCTGTCCGAGTGGCTGCACCGAGGCGCAGCCGACAAATGAGGGCCGAAGGCGCGAATAACGAGCACGCCGTGCTCCTCTCACACAATGTCTTTAATCAGGATGAAGACTAAACAAACCGATTTAACTGGAGAGCTGTCCGAGTGGCTGAAGGAGCACGCCTGGAAAGTGTGTATACGTTAATAGCGTATCGAGGGTTCGAATCCCTCTCTCTCCGCCAAATTGATGTCCAATAGTGTCCTATCAAGTCCAATAATCCCTATTTTATAAGGATAAACGCAGAAACGCGCTGCAAGCAACCGGAAGCCCGGGAAGTTGGGCCTAAAAACCGCGGTTTATGATCCTGAACTTCCTGCCCCGGAGAATCTGTGGGTT
>JANQEV010000104.1 GCA_028278145.1 Chromatiales bacterium
CCGGTGCCGGGGAGGCGCCATACTCACCCTTGAGGACACCAGCAGTCTCCTTGGCCACAGATTTATAGCGTTCACCAGTGAGTACATTAAGTACTGCCTGGGTACCAACGATCTGTGAGGTTGGGGTTACCAGTGGGATGAAACCCAGATCTTCGCGCACCTTGGGGATCTCAGCCAATACATCATCCAGCTTGTCGCTGGCACCCTGCTCCCGCAACTGGTTCTCCATGTTGGTAAGCATGCCGCCTGGAACCTGGGCCACCAGGATACGGGAATCAACCCCCTTCAGGGCACCCTCGAATTTCGCATACTTCTTACGCACTTCCCGGAAATAGGCTGCAATATCTTCCAGCAGGTCCAGATCAAGACCGGTATCGTGCTCAGTACCATCCATTACTGCAACCACAGATTCAGTGGCAGAGTGGCCGTAGGTCATGGACATGGAGGAGATGGAGCTGTCTACCAGATCGATACCTGCTTCACAGGCCTTAGCGATGGTGGTGGTACTCATACCAGTGGTGGCATGGGAGTGTAGCGCCAGCGGCACGGAGATGTTCTCTTTCAGACGGCTGACCAGGTCAAAGGCCACATAAGGCTTGAGCAAGCCGGCCATATCCTTGATACAGATGGAGGTACAGCCCATATCTTCCAGGCGACGGGCCATATCCACCCAGTAGTCCTCGTTGTGTACCGGACTCACGGTATAAGACATGGCACCCTGGGCATGTTTCTCCACCGCCAAGGTAGCCTTTACCGCTGTCTCAAAGTTACGCACATCGTTCATGGCATCGAAGATACGGAATACATCCATACCATTAACTGCAGCGCGCTCTACAAACTTCTTCACCACGTCATCGGCATAGTGGCGATATCCCAGAATATTCTGTGCCCGGAATAACATCTGCATAGGAGTGTTAGGCATGGCAGCCTTCAGACGACGCAGACGCTCCCATGGATCTTCACCCAAAAAGCGGATACAGGAATCAAAGGTAGCTCCGCCCCAGGTCTCAAGCGACCAGTAGCCGACCTTATCCAGCTTCTCTGCAATAGGCAGCATATCGTCGATACGCATACGTGTTGCAAACAGAGATTGATGTGCATCACGAAGGACTAGTTCTGTTATTCCTAAAGGTTTTTTATCACTCATGAGTCTTCTTTACTTTATAGGTTTAAAAGGATGCGCTGAGGGATCCAGCCTTAAATTCGATTTAGTATCAACAGTCTATTTTTTCGATCGGTATCGGTTGATTGCAGCAGTAATCACCGCAATCAGTTCGGCATCGTCCACTCCAGGATCTGCCGCTGTTGTAGGCGTTTCAGGTCCAGTCAGGGAGGCTGCCAGACGGGACATGCCGTTTAGGGCTACGACCAGAACGGCCAGAAACGTAAAAACTATCCCCATTCCAAGAAGCATCAGGTTGACT
Source organism: Chromatiales bacterium (assembly GCA_028278145.1). Lineage (GTDB taxonomy): Bacteria > Pseudomonadota > Gammaproteobacteria > Chromatiales > Chromatiaceae > JAAGZL01. The sequence goes on from JANQEV010000104.1 coordinate 1,425, forward strand.
CCCTGGAGTAAAAGGTCAGAAACGGCCATGCATTATTCCTCTAATTATTCTGTTAAAAGCCCTAGTTGTCAGAATGACTTATGCAGACGTATCAGGCCAACTAATAGCTAAACAAGACTTTCTATGGGAATACTCGAGTTATGTCAAGAAAACAGAAAGTGGCTTTTCTTGCTAACTAACTGTTTTAACAGGAAATCGAGTCTCCATTAGAATTGTATATACTATCATTTAAGGGTTTAAATAGTCTAACAATTTAAACCATTATTTACTTCATTTATCCAACAACTTGGATGTTAGAATAAAGCAGTAACATATAATTTCCAAAGAACACAATAAGTAGAAACTCATGCAATTAATCCTCGGCTCCACCTCACCATTTCGCAAGGAACTGCTGAACAAGCTTGGTCTAAACTTCACGACTGATGCCCCGGATATAGATGAATCCATGCACATTGACGAACTGCCAGAGGGCTTTGTGCAACGCCTGGCCCAGGAGAAGGCCCAGGCCGTTGCAGAGAGACATCCTGATGCCTTGATTATCGGTTCTGACCAGGTGGCCTGCATCGATAACAGCATTCTAGGCAAACCTGGAAATCGTGAGCGTGCCATCGAACAGTTAACCCGGGCATCAGGAAAAAGGGTGAGTTTCTACACCGGGCTCTGCCTTCTCAACAGTGGTAGCGGTAAGTCTCAGGTTGTTTGTGAGCCATTCCATGTCTATTTCAGAGAACTAAGCCAGACACAGATCGAGCGCTACCTGGATGCAGAACAGCCCTATAACTGTGCCGGCAGTTTCAAATCTGAAGGTCTGGGTATCTCACTATTTGAGCGACTTGAAGGTGATGATCCCAATGCACTCATCGGGCTGCCTCTTATCAGACTGATCGCCATGTTGGAACATGAGGGTGTTTCTGTCCCCTGAGTTCAAACCGTTGGTGTCCATATTCGGTAGGACTACATATACTTGGTAGATAAGAACATCAGGATAATAACATCAGGCTATGAGCAAATCACCGGATTTAACCCATACCAGAAACATCGGTATTGCAGCTCATGTTGATGCAGGCAAAACCACTCTCACTGAACGAATCCTGTTCTATACCGGCGCTTCTTACAAGATAGGAGAGGTACATGATGGTGCCGCTCATATGGACTACATGGAAGAGGAGCAACTACATGGCATCACCATCAACTCAGCTGTAACCCGCGCCACCTGGCAGGACCACCTGATTCAGCTCATAGACACCCCAGGACACGTGGATTTCACCATAGAGGTGGAGCGTGCCATGCGCATCCTGGACGGCTGTATCCTGGTGCTGGATGGGGTGCGCGGCGTAGAACCACAGACTGAAACAGTCTGGAGACAACGCAATAAATTTGATCTCCCGGCCCTGTTCTTCATTAACAAGATGGACCGTCCCGGTGCCGACTTTAACCACTCTCTGGAGAGCATCCGCAAACGGCTGAAGGGTGAGCCGGTACCTATAACAATCCCTTTGCCAGAGCAGGATGCAGTAGTACACCTGATAGATCGATCCATTATCTATTTTGATGGTGAACATGGCGAGATCCTGAGGCAGGAACCATGCGATGACGCCACCTGGGACAGCCTGTCTGATCAGCGTGAAGCCCTGCTGCTGTCGGCAGCCGAGTTCGATGCATCTATGGAGGATCTGGTTCTGGCCGGAGAAGCCCCGGATACAGAGGCCATCTGGGCTGCCCTGCGCCAAGGCACACTAAAAGGAAAAATCCACCCCTGTTTTGGCGGCACTGCCCTGCGCAACCAGGGCGTGCAGCAGATACTGGATGGGGTGATCAAACTTCTGCCATCACCACTGGACCGACCACCAGCGCAGGCCCATACCCTGGATGGTGAACAGGAATCCATACAGCTTGGAGATAACAAACCTCTGGTGGCATTGGCTTTCAAGGTACAGCTCTGGGATGGCCGTCGTCATGTATATGCCAGACTTTACCGTGGTCAGATGAAGCCAGGAGACAAGATTGCAGTACACCAGCCTGATGGACAACAGGTACAGGAGACAGTGGCTCGCCTGTTTGAGGTAGACGCAGGGAAAAAGAGCCGCCTGGATGTTGCAGACGCTGGCCAGATTGTCCTGATTGCCGGGCTGCGATACGTCACTACCGGAGACACCATCTGTGATCCTGAGCACCTGGTGGTGCTGGAGCGTATCGACACCCGTGAGCCGGTACTGAGTCTTGCAGTAGAGCCGCAATCAGGTGAGGACGAAGATAAGTTTCTGGAGGTACTGGATAAGGTACAACAGGAGGACCCTACCCTGTTATTGGAGGATGACCCTGACACCGGTCAGCGTCTGCTACGAGGTATGGGTGAACTCCATCTGCAGATCGTGCTGGAACGATTGCAACGGGAATTCAATCTTAAGGTAAGATCCGGTAAGCCGGCAGTGGCACTGCGTGAGACTATCACCACCACCGCAACTGCAGAGCACCTGTTCCAGCCCCAGTACGACCCTAAGGTCAATGACCAGGAACTCAAAGCACGGGTGGAACTTGCAGTAATGCCTCTGGAGCGCGGCACGGGCACACGCATTATTGTGCAGCCAGAGATCAAGCCTGAGGGACAAAGACTTACCCAACCGGAACTGGATGCAATTCAAGAGGCAATGGAGCTGGCACTTTCCACCGGTCCCATAGAGGCAGCACCACTGGAGGATCTGGAGCTACAGGTAAACCTGATTGAGCTATTCGGTAAGGCATCTACCTCGGAAGCCCTGCAGGCAGCAGCGGTACGGGCCTGCGTTAAAGCAATACAACAGGCTGAGCCATGCCTACTGCATCCTATTATGGCTGCAGAAGTAGTGGTACCGGAAGAGAATCTGGGGCAGGTACTGGGTGATCTACAGGCACGTCTGGGGGTGATACAGGACACCAGTAAATGGAAAGACAACGCTACCATAAGTTGTGAAGTAGCCTTGGACAAACTCCTTGGCTACACCACCGATCTACGTAGCATGACCCAGGGACGTGGTCACTACAGTACGATCTTCAAGCGCTTTGATAAGGTCTGATTAACCTTATCAAAGCAACCTACTTGCAGATGCGACCTTCACTCAAAACTATAGAGTTGAGTGAAGGCCATCTCGGTGATCTGCTTAGTAGATAGGTATGTTTGCATACCCCTGGGCCTGATAACCAGTCAGGGATACAAAGGTATTGCCAACCGGTTTAATTCCGTCCAGCAGAGAATCATTCTTTACCTTCAAAAGCCTGGTGGCAACGGAGCACGCCTCCATACGCACACCCATCCGCTGCAGTTCAGCAATTTGTGCTGAAATCTTATCCAGGGATTCGTGCTCTGTCATTTCCACCTGTTCTCGATTCTTTGAGATCATGCGCACCGATTTTCCCCGGAAAGCCAATATGACATCAGGCTCAACCTTCTGGCGCACAAGATCATCCACCGTCTGTTTTATTACCATCAGGTAGAGACTCAGTTTTTTGGCCTTACCCGCATTGATATCAAACACGACCTTCCCCTTGGTCACACCTTTGAGCGCATCACTGTCATCAGGCATATCGGCTGCCAGAAGGCTGTGAGAGAACATCAGCATGGTTGCCAGGATTAATTTACATATGATCTTCATCCATCATCTCCGTTTCAAAACGAACGTTCGTTCTAACATGTGACTAAAAAAATTATGCCTTTATACCGCGCCAGGCACACTCCACTACTTCATCTAAATAGTCTGTTAAAGGGTTATCCAACACACCATCAAGTTGTAGACTCATCATCCTTAAAGCCCCACCGAACATGGTTGTTGCAGCTATCCATGGCTCCAATTCTCTGACTTCACCATTTGTGATCCCATCGGCGACTACCTTCTTCATGGCCTGGAAGGGTTTGGAAGAACAGATCGGCGGTTCATCCGGTAGATATTCCCTGTGTTGGGCAAGCAGTACGAACTGCATAATGCGTGGTTGTTCCAGGGTTAGGGAAAACATCTTTTCAATTATTGCCCTGCATCTTTCCATGCAGCCATCTTTGCCACGGCAGGCATCTTCTATGGCCTGATCCATCTGCAGCAGCAACGACATATAGAGAGACTTGGCCAGGGCCTCCTTATTTTGAAAATGGTGGTAAATGGCTCCGGTGCTAACCCCTGCTGCGCAGCGGATATCATGGATCGAGGTATTGAAATAGCCTTTCTCAGAGAACAGGTCCAAGGCCGTATTGAGAACATTTTCTCTTAACTCTTCACCACGTAGCTGGGGTCTGTGCGAGACTGTCATTGGGACAGCATACAGAACGAACGTTCGGTTTGTAAACAGGGAGATGCATTTCAGCGTCTGTTAAGAGCACTTACAATCGACTTGGACATGCCTGTTTTTATTAAGGCGTTAGCAGTTTATCTAATTGTTTTTCTTTAGTTTTTATGCATTTACATCTAACGGTTCACATTAGTTCTATTCATGCTCTGCGCTTACCGCAAAGATTCCTGGTGCATTTCTAAGATACCCCTTGTAATCCATTCCGTAGCCAAACACATACCGGTCTTCTACCTGTAGCCCCACAAAGTCGGCCTTGAAACCGTTGCTGCGCTGGTGCATCTTTTCCACCACTACGGCCGAGAGTACTCTGGCGGCTTCCATCTCATAGCAAAAATCTGCTATAGCCTGCAGGGTGATACCTTCGTCCAGGATGTCATCAATTATCAGGACATTCTCACCCTTCAGCTCCTGATGGTTTCTCTTTATCCAGCTCAGCTCACCTGCCGATGTTGCACCGTGATACCTGGTAGCATGCAGATAATCTACGCGCAGTGGAAAATCCAGTCTTGGCAGCAGTTTTCCAGTAACTATAAGGCCACCATTCATAATGCAGAGGATGATGGGGTCACTCTCAGCCAGTTGACTGGTAATTTCATCTGCCATTCTATCCAGAACTGATTCCACCTGTTGTTCTGAATAGAGCATATCGGCCTGCTCATATACCGCTCTTGCATGCTTCGCATCTATAGTCATTCTTATATATCCAAGCTTAGTGATGGTGATTCATTATATTTTGCAACTGCTTCTACGCCCGCTTTCCAGCGTGGATCAAGATGGATAACATCCCTGTTTACATCACCACGGCCATGCATTCGTACCATACGCATCTGGGCTACCGGATCCTTATGATCCTGCAACGCCTCCAGTACCTGGATTGCACCAGCCTGGTTGTTGCACACCAGGATCATATCGCAGCCAGCATCCAATGCGGCTCTGGCACGATCCTGATAATCGCCGGCAACATCTGCAGCTGCCATAGTCAGATCATCACTGAAAATCACACCCTGAAAGCGCAATCTGGTACGCAATACATCCTTTAGCCAGAAGCTGGAGAATCCGGCCAGCTCCGGTGACAGTTGTTCAAACACTACATGCGCCGGCATGATGGCTTCCAGACCGTGTTCAATCATGCGTGCGAATGGAAGCATATCATCCATCCAGATATCTTCCGGACGCCTACTGTCTACAGGCAGGATTTGATGTGAATCCTCTTCCACCCCACCATGCCCAGGAAAGTGTTTACCTACCGCTGCCATGCCGGCCTCATGTACTCCCAACATCCAGGAGTGAGCCAGTTCTGAAACAATAGTGGGCTTGGCATGAAAGGAGCGATCTCCAATGACTGTACTGTTACCACGGCCCAGATCCAGCACCGGTGCAAAGCTGAAATCTACTCCAATGGCACGCAACTCTGCAGCCATCAACCAGCCCACGGCCTGGGCAGTCTTCCTGGCACTTTTGCTGTTTTTAGCATGCATTTCACCAAACCAGCTGGCCGGTGGCAGACGTACAAACCCCTCCTTAAAGCGTTGCACTCGCCCTCCTTCCTGATCTACCGCAATCAATAGTTCAGGCTTTCTGAGGGCGTGTATCTGCTGTATAAGTTCTTGTATTTGCTCAGGTGATTCATAATTTCTGCTGAACAGGATTACACCTCCCGCAGCAGGATGGCTCAACATTTCACGCTCTTCCGGAGTCAACTCTACTCCGACAAGATCGAGCATTAACGGCCCATGGCTCATAGAACAGATTCCAATTAAGTTTTTTTTTCTTGTGCCGATATCTCCTAGTGAAGATTGTTATAACAGAAATTGGAGTGAATGATGCGATTAATATCACTACTGCTGCTGGCCTGTTCAGTTCTATTTTCCGGATTTGCCCTGGCTGAAGAAGAAGAAAAAGAGAAGAAGAAAATAGCCTACTTTTCACTCAAACCATCGCTGATCTCCAATGTACATGGCAAGGCCAGATACGCCAGGTTCGATGTCCAACTGTTGACCGATGATGAAACCAAGCTCCCAGATCTGCAGTTACATGCACCGGCTATTCGCCACGAACTTTTACTACTTCTGGGTGATCAGAAGGGAGAGGATCTACAAAACCCCAAGGGTAAAGAGAGGTTCAGGCAGGATGCTCTATCTGCCGCTGGTGAGGTCATCAAGAAACATACTGGAACCAACAGCGTTAAGGATCTGTTCTTTACCAGTTTTTTTGTTCAGTAGGAGATTCGTAGCATAGGGGGTCATCCATTAGTCGTAGGTCAGAATAAGCGCCCGCGTTTCTGGCAAATGGCCCGCAGTGTCTTGCCGGGAACGCTATGCTTATCCCGGCCTACCCATTGCTGAGTAGAGAGACGATTAAATCATCCAATTCTCACATCCAGCCTGTCCCGCAGGTTGTCCCCCAAGAGGTTTATTGAGAGCACAACCAGCATGATGCAGGCCCCTGGTGCCAATACCAGGTGCGGTGCCACCAGCATATACCGGGCCCCATCGCGAATCATGCTGCCCCAGGATGCTGCAGGTGGCTGCACACCTAGGCCCAGAAATGAGAGCCCGGCCTCGGCAATCACAATCCCCGCCACACCAAAGGTTGCTTCAATGATCAGTGGTGCGGCTATCAGTGGCAACAGGTGTTTTCTCACGATGGGTATCCTGCCTTGGCCCAAGGCAATTGCTGCCGAAATATGATCCCGGTGCTTGAGAGACAGGACCTGCGCCCTGGCCAGACGTGCATATCCCACCCAACCAACAATAGAGAGTGCAATAATCACATTATCTATACCCGGACCCATGACACCGGCCAGGGCTATAGCCAGGAGGATACCGGGGAAGGCCAGAAATACATCGATAATCCTGACCAGCAACAGATCCATGATGCCGCCGCTGTATGCTGCAAATGCCCCTAACATGGTCCCGCAGACTGCAGAAATTGCCACCACCCAGATTGCCACCAGGAATGATGTCTGTGCGCCCATGATCAGCCGGTCCAGAACCGGACGGCCCAACTCATCATTTCCCAGCAGATGTTCTATGCCAGGACCTGCCAGAATATTGGGTAGATCTATCTGGTCCGGAGTAAGCGGCAGGAGTGGGCCAAATACCGAGACCAGCAGCCATAACAGTAGAATAGAGGCGAAGAGCTTGTGTCTCATCCATCCTCTCCCAAACGAATACGCGGGTCTATGGCTGCATACACCAGATCGGTCAGGGTATTCACCACCACATAGGCCAGGCTGATCACCAGAACACAGCCCTGCACCACCGGATAGTCGCGTTTCTGTATCGACTCCACCAGGAGTGAACCCAGGCCTGGCCAGGAAAACACAGTTTCTGTTATTACTGCCCCGCCCAGGAGCGTACCCAGTTGCAATCCCATCAACGTGATAACCGGCAGCCAGGCATTGCGCATGGCGTGGCGCCATATGACCTTGCTTTCTGGCAGCCCCTTGGCCCTGGCAGTTCTGACAAAATCCTCATTCAGCACCTCAAGCAGACTACTTCGCACCATGCGTGCCAGTATGGCTGCCAGTGCCGTACCCAGGGTTATAGCTGGCAGGATCACACTCTCTACTCCAGACCGCCCACTGACAGGCGTAACTCCCAGCCAGAGGGAAAATATCAGGATCAGAATCGGCCCCATCCAGAAGTTGGGAATGGAAACACCCAGCATGGAAAAACCCATGGCTCCAACATCAGCCATGCTGCCTTTTCTGACAGCGGCAATAATTCCCAGGGGGATGGCTATCACCACTGCAAACAGTAGTGCATATACGGCAAGTTCCAGAGTTGCTGGCAAACGATCTGCAAGGATATTTGAGATTGGTCTTTGGCTATGTAGTGACTGCCCCAGATCCAGGCTAGCCAGGCCATGAAAATAGTTGAACAGCTGTTGCAACAGTGGCAGATCCAGGCCCAGCGCAGCTCTGAGTGCTTCCCGGTCGGCTGCATGTGCCGACTCACCCAGCATGACCTCTACAGGATCACCTGGAACCAGATGAATAAGGAGAAATACAATAGATACCACTCCGACTACTACCAGGAGAGCACTGGATAGCCTGGATATGATATATCCGGTATTCATTGAATAAAGTTAGTTTAGGATTTCGGCAAGTGGTACCGGTCTACCAAAGGCATACCCTTGAACATAGTCAACACCGATCTCTTCCAGCATGCCTATAATCTCGTCATTCTCAACAAATTCTGCGATTGTCTCCATGCCCATAACCTGTCCAATTTCGTTGATGGACTTTACCATGGCACAGTCAATCGGGTCACTTGCTATATCTCTTACAAACATGCCATCAATTTTCAGATAATCCACTGGTAGGTTTTTCAGGTAACCAAAAGATGATAGCCCACTGCCAAAATCGTCCAGGGCAAAACTACAGCCAATGTTGCGCAAGGTATTAATGAAATTTGACGCCATGGAGAGATTGGCAATGGCAGCTGTTTCGGTGATTTCAAAGCAGATCTTCTCAGGCTGCATACCGGTTTCATCGAACTTGTTAATAATAAAATCCAAAAAACCGCTTTCGGTCAAAGATTGCCCCGACAGATTGATTGAGCACAGACCTATCTGTGACATAAACAGCGGATACTGTACCAACATGGTAAAGCTGTAGTTGATCACCCAACGGTCCAGCGTAGCGATGAGATTATAGCGTTCTGCAGCAGGCAAGAATGATCCAGGAGGGATTATATTGCCATCATCATCCTGCATTCTCAGTAGCAGTTCATAATGCAGTTTTTTTCCCAGTGGATTAGAAACTGGATTGATAGTTTGGGCATAGAGTTGCAGTTGGCTCTGTTCCAAAGCCCGATAGATACGCGTCACCCACTCCATTTCACCATGGCGTTGGGCCAGATCCCGGTCTTCACTGGTATATACATGAATCCGATTACGTCCAAGATCCTTGGCCATATAACAGGCGGCATCTGCATTTCTGAACAGTTCCGAAAGATTTTTATCCTTATTGGTTATGGCAACCAAACCAATACTGACCCCAATTTTGAACAGTCTACCTTCCCATTTGAACTGAAACTCTTTAATAATCTGTTGTAGATTTTCCGCAATTTTAGTTGCATTCTCCAGGCTACAGTGTTCGATGAGCACCCCAAACTCATCTCCTCCCAACCTGGCCAGGGTATCGTTGGAACGCAGCTGCCTGATAAGATGTTGAGATACCTGACGGAGCAGTTCATCACCTGCAGAGTGTCCACAGGTATCATTCACTATCTTGAACTGATCCAGGTCCATAAAACACATTGCATGATGTTCTGTGCGTGTGCTTTTTCTCTCCAGCAGGCTTTGCACCCGCGCTTTAAATTCACGCCTGTTGACCAGCCCGGTCAGAGAGTCATGACTTGCCTCATAAGAAAGCTGTTCAGTAAGCTGGTGTGCTTCAGTAACATCCTCAACGGAACATAAATAGTAGGTAATATCTCCCTTTTCATCTTTTATAGGTGAAATAACTATATATGCCCAATAGCGGTCACCATTCTTTTTTCTATTACATACCTCACCACGCCATTCTCGACCATTGTTCAGGGCATATTGCATCTCCTTGCCATGTTCTATCAGGGTCTCCCGAGACTGCAGATATTGGGAGCTCTTACCAATCACCTCATCAGGCAGATATCCGGTTAGCTGAGTAAACTTGGGGTTTACATACTTGATTCGATTCTCTACATCTACAATCATAACTACACTGGCACTCTGCTCCACTGTGTGGGTAAGGACATGCAACTGCTCCTCAGCCTGCTTACGATCGGTGATATCACGCCCAATTCCAATCAATCCCAAGAGTTCTCCATCCGGACCATGAAATGGACTCCTGATGCTGTCAATCAGGCACATTCTCCGGTCTGGATAGGTAATCCACTCTTCATTCCGACAGACCTCACCATCATGCATGATGGCTTGATCCTCACACCTGATCTTTTCAGCCTTATCCTCATCAAACAGTTCAAAATCCGTCTTACCAATCAGCTCTTCCTCTGAGTATCCAACAAATTCACAATATGCCAGATTACAACCAAGGTATTTGCTCTCTGTGTCCTTGAAAAAAATAAGATCAGGGATTGAGTCAACTAATGACCGTAGCATGGCCCGATCGCGCGCCAGCTGAGACTCTGACTTTGCCTTTAGCTCTTGATAGAGCTCCTGCATCTCATTCGAGGAGATGGTAAGAGAGCGTTCGATGGTATATCTGTCTTTATCAGACTCTTGATAGGTTTGACTAACCAACTCCAGAAGCTGTTGCAATTGACTGCTATCCAGACTCTCGGTATCCGAGATTATTCCGGCTTTTTGAAGCTGTCTGGTTAAAAGTCTATGCATTTTTGAACGTAATTCTGGTTTCCCTGATTACATGTTATCGACCAGATGGATACATTCTAAAGTATTGATTTCTATATCTACCTTTGGGAGGTATTTATCTTTCTGATGCAACAGTGGTTAGAAACTGATATTGGTTTGAGATTACGATAAGACATGATCAGATAATGCATTAATACCCACTGTTGATCCCTCAGATCCAGTAGATATTCATACTGTATCCGTACAGGTTATCTACTCATACAATTTCAATTATAGTAGCTGTATCCACCCGCTGGAAAAGATCCAGTAAATCCTGGTTACGCATACGTACACATCCATGGGAGAGAGGGATACCCATGGGTTCTGAATCTGGACAACCGTGGATATAGATAAAACGGCGCAGGGTATCAATGTTACCGCCACTATTCCGTCCTGGCTCCAATCCGGTTAGCCACAGGATACGGGTGAGTATCCAGTCTCGCTCAGGGTATTGCTGCCCCAACTCCGAATTATAGATCTCCCCAGTAGGACGGCGTGCCACAAACACACTGTTCACCGGTTCACCTTCACCGATCTTAATACGGATACGATGCAAACCACGCGGGGTACAACCACTGCCCATCTCCTCGCCCGCACCCTCTTTAGAGGTGGAAACCGCATAGGAGGCCATCAGTTCCTGTCCCTGATACAGGTACAGTTTCTGGCTGGATAGATCTATTGTGATGCGCTTGTTAGCTTTCATTGGTTATTTAATTGCACCTGTGCCAGGCCGTCATAATTACCATCAGCGGCCAGGTTATACCCGGTAATGGTGTCACGACTGACAAAAATATGATCTTCATACCATAGAGGAATATATGGGAGATCTGCCAGCAGTTGTTTTTGCAGCTGTTGGTAGTGCAATGCCTTGTGCGTAAAATCTGCGGAAGATTCAGCCTGGTCTATTATAGAGTCCACAACCTTACTGGAGTAACGCCCTCTATTAGCTCCTCCTGGTGGAACCGAGGCACTATGAAACACATACCTGAATATATCCGGGGTCTTAACTCCTACCCAGGCCAGGCTGTATAACTGAAAGCGGCCTGCTTTTACATCACTGTAGAAGGTACCCCAGTCGTGGCTGTTAACCTCCATTTCAATCCCAATCTGCGACAGTTGACTCTGAATCAAGGTAGCCAACCTTACCCGAAATGGATCAGTAGAGGTCTTATACACCAATCGCAAGGGTGACTGCCTGGAAAAGCCGGCCTGTTGTAACAGTTCCCTGGCCAGCTGCTGATCAAACCGGTATGGCTTCAGTCCTTTGGCACCTGCCCAGTGATGGGGAGGTAACAACGCCTGAGCGGGCTTGGCACCATCTTTGAGGAAATGCCTGATTATTGCCTCCCGATCTATCCCATGTGCTATGGCGCGCCGAATATCCGGTTGGCTGGTAAACCTGTCCTGGAGGTTAAAACCAAGATAAGAGAAATTATTCCCGGGCCGCTGCTGGATAGATACCCCGGTCTTACCTGCTAGATAAGAGAGGAGTTCTGGTGGCAGATCATTCTGCAGCATATCTATCTCACCCCGCAGCAGTTTCAGAATGCGCACACTTGGATCTGGCACCGGCAGGAACTCAAATTGCCGGTTATCCCTGATTCTGGTCAGCCTAAGTACCCCCTCCTGTGGCCAGCTATGAAAACTAAAGGGACCGCTTCCCACCGGTTTAGTGCTAAACGGATGCCCTTGCATTATCAGGTCAGCAGGCAGGATGCCAATACTCAGATAACCTGGAAACAAGCTGTCAGGGTGTTTCAGATAAAAATCTACCTGACTGTTACCCTGCGTGGCTATACGCTGTATTACCTCTACCGTTGAGCGATGCGGTGAGCCAGTGGCGGGATCAAGGATGGAATCAAATGTTGCCTTTACATCTTCTGCAAACAACTGCTTTTTATGATGATAACTGCGTCCCTGATCCTGTAAGGTAAACCTGTAGTGGGTTGGTGTTACCTGTGTCCAGCTGGCGATGGATGGCACAGGCATTCCAGTTGCATCAAACTCCACCAGACGTCGGTAGATCAGGCGGTTTATCCGGGAAGAAACAGCATCTGTAGCAAACCTTGGATCCAGATTGGTGGGTGCTGTTGTCAGACCCATGCGTATCACACCATCCGGTGCATCACTGCTGCAGGCACTCAGAACCAGTACCAGGCAAATCGATAGCAGCAAATACCGGATACAATTCATCACCATTTAGTATAAGGATGCTCAATCAGGTTGGCGTTCAGATAGCGGTGGTCATGGGACACTTCTGTGCCAACCCATTCCGGCAGTTGGAACTCTTCATCCTCTGCCTGCAACTCCACTTCTGCCACCTGGAGACCTCTGTTTTCGCCCTGAAATATATCCAGGTCCCATACGTGTTCCCCACATTCAACCTTGTAGCGGGTCTTTTCAATCACTGCTCCGCCCTGGCGCAGCGGCAACATTGCCTCTGCATCCGCAACAGGAATGGCATACTCAAACTCTGATCTGCTAATGCCGACGGTAGCGCTCTTGATGGTGAGAAATGCCTGGTCATCGTCGATCCTGACCCTGACTGTGGCGTCCTTTCTGGTGGATAGATAGGCCTGCTTCAATACCGAACTGCTGATCACATGTTCACGCCAGAGATCGTTTATCACCAGGAATTTACGTTCAATCTCAGTGGCCATATGCAGATACTCTATTTTCTCTCAAAAACTGCGATTGACTCTACATGAGCCGTGTGTGGAAACATATCCATTACCCCTGCTGCCAGCAGCTTATATCCATGGCAGTTGACCAGTTCCCCAGCATCTCTGGCCAGTGTTCCCGGATAACAGGATACATAGACTATGCGCTTGATGCCCAGTTTTGGCAGATGCTCCAATACCTCCAAGGCTCCCGAGCGCGGTGGATCCAGCAGAGCTTTATCGAACTTTTGTGACATCCAGGGTTCAGGCTCCAGGGAGTCATATAGATTAGCAGTATAGAAGCTGGCGTTGGCTACACCATTTCTAACAGCATTTTCCCTGGCCCGTTCCACCAGTGCCAGATCTCCTTCTACCCCTACCACAGATTTTGATTTTGTAGCCAGTGGCAGAGTGAAGTTACCAATACCGCAGAATAGATCCAGAACGCAATCATTGGCATCCAGTTCCAGCAGTTCCACTGCACGGGCAACCATCAGCCTATTTAAATCCGAATTTACCTGGGTAAAGTCATTGGGTAAAAAGCGCATATCCATGCCGAAATCAGGCAGTGCATAGCTCAGCTCTACTGCTTCACCAACGAGGGGACGCACACTATCTGGCCCTGCCTCTTGCAGGTATATGTGCATGCCGTGTTCTGCTCCAAACTGTTCCAGGGCAGTGATGTCTTCAGCACTGGGAGGCTCCAGTACCCGGAATACCAGGACACATAACTCATCTCCCATGGAGACTTCAATCTGCGGTACACGATCCCGGATGGAAAGCCCACCGATCAGATCACTAAGCGGCATCAGCAACTGGCCTACTCTTGAGTGTAAAACCTCGCAACTCTCTATCTCAGCCAGAAAGCTGGAACCACGCTCCCGGAAGCCAACCAGTACCCTGCCCTTTTTTGGGACATATTTTACTCCCAGCCTGGCCTTGCGTCGGTAACCCCAGGTGCTATCTGTGGTTAGTGGCGGAAATATCTCTGCCTGCCCTATATGCTCAAATGCGTCCAGCAGGCTCTGCTGTTTCAGATCGATCTGGGCCTCTGGTTTCAGATGTTGCAGGCTGCAACCACCACAGATAGCAAAATGTTTACACTGTGGCTCAGTCCTATCTGGTGAGGCGGAGAGCACCTCAGATACAATACCCTCATCGAATTTCTTTCGTTTGCTGGTGTAGGTGAACATCACCTCTTCACCTGCCAAACCGCCGTGGATAAACGTCGTCTTCCCATCAAGATGGGCAACCCCACGCCCATTTTGGTCCATTGATTCTATAGTGGCCTGGAATGGTTCTGTCGGTAATCTCTTCTTTCTGGAACGACCCATATGCTATTTCCAAAATTATCCAGTAATCACAGGGAACCTTTACAATCCTGCAACAGGATATTTATGAAACGGTTTGGCCTGAGTTTGTGACGCTGCTGAATGAAATGATGCTGTAGTACCTGTATTAATCCGCAGGAAATACACCGGTTGATAGGTATCTGTCTCCGCGGTCACAAATAATCACCACAATTACGGCATTATTTACTTCACGCGAGAGCTCCAGAGCGGCAGACACTGCCCCACCTGAAGAGATGCCGGCAAGAATACCTTCGGTTGCCGCCAGTTTCCTGGTGGTGCTTTCTGCCGCTACCTGGCTTACATCAATCACCCGGTCCACCCTGCTGGCATCATAGATCTTTGGCAGGTACTCCTGCGGCCAGCGTCTAATACCCGGTATGCTGGAACCATCCCTCGGTTGCACCCCTACAATCTCAATCTTAGGGTTTTTTCCCTTCAGATATGTGGATACACCCATGATGGTGCCAGTGGTTCCCATGGCACTGACAAAATGGGTGATCTCGCCATTGGTCTGATCCCATATCTCAGGACCGGTGCCCTGGATATGGGCCAGCGGATTGTCCTGATTGGAAAACTGGTCCAGTATGCGGCCTTCACCTGCAGCTTCCATCTCCCTGGTCTTATCAATTGCCGCCTCCATACTGCCCTCAGCAGGAGTCAGGATTATCTCGGCTCCATATGCCTTCATCAGGGCGCGTCGTTCCAGACTCATATTTTCAGGCATTACCAGGACCATACGATAGCCCTTGATGGCTGCTGCCATGGCCAGTGCTATCCCGGTATTCCCACTGGTAGCCTCGATCAGAGTATCTCCTGGTTTGATTTCCCCCCGAGACTCGGCTGCAACAATCATACTCAGGGCAGGCCTGTCCTTCACAGAACCGGCAGGGTTATTCCCCTCCAGTTTTACTAGAATCTCGTTCGTACTTTCCCCGGGCAGACGCTGCAGACGCACCAATGGGGTAGTTCCAATACACTGTTCGATGGTTGGATAATTCATATATATAAGTCTACCCAAAACATATGCCAAAAACGATGTTAATATAGCGGGTTAATCGGTACATTTAATAAGGGATTGCACAATTTGTAGATTTTATGGAAAGCATACTACATGACTGTATTTGGGGATTATCATGCGAAATTTACACACCGAAACAGGTAATTGGAGGGCAATTTTGTTCTGTGCAACTGCCCTGGCGGTAGTGCCTGTTTCTCACAGCCACGCAACTGACACAGTTGAAGCTGTTACCACCCCAATTACCGATGCAGTAGATAGCCCAGACCTCGATGCAGTTGATGATGTATTAATTGCTGATACTGGCACCACCAGCGAGATATTCTCAGAAGAGTATTTTTTCAGCGATCTACCCATAGTATTTAGCGCAACCCGTCTGGCTCAGCCGGTATCAGAAACACCTGTCTCCATGACCGTGATAGACCAGGAGATGATTCAGGCATCTGGTGCTACCGAAATTGCAGATCTGATGCGTCTGGTCCCAGGAATGCAGGTTTCCAACTATGGAGGAGACAGGTATTTTGTCACCTATCATGGTCGTGCTGATCTGTATTCAAGGAGTCTCCAGGTACTGGTGGATGGACGCTCTATTTATGATCCGGTTATTGGAGGCGTATCCTGGACCGATCTTCCCCTAGCCCTGGAAGACATAAACCGCATTGAGGTGATTCGCGGATCAAATGCCGCTGCCTATGGCTCCAACTCGTTCTCCGGTGTTATCAATATAATTACTGAACAGCCTTCAAAGCTGCAGGGCACTCTTGTCAAGGCATCGGTTAGCAATAAGCACACCCGTCAGGTACTACTACGTAATGCCGGGGTTATAGGAGACCTTGACTACCGTTTGACCCTTAACTTCGACGAAGCTGAGGGTCTCAAGACCAGACATGATGATTCCACTGCCAACTGGTTGAGCTTTCGCGGTGATTATGCAGTTAACCAAAATAACAAGATCTTATTTCAGGCCGGTTACTCAAACGGAACCCAGCAGGAAGGTTTCGAAGGCAATTTCTGGAACAAACCAAGAGATACTGATAGCACCAGTAGTTTCCAACAGATTAAATGGACCCATACTACGGATACTGACAGCGAGTATAGTCTGCACTTTTTTCACAACTACATAGAGTTGGATGACACCATAATCTTCCAGCACCCATTGACTGGACCAATAGATCTGATAACAGGGTTTAGTTATGAATCTCACAGGTATGAGCTTGAATTCCAGCATCTACTTAATCCAACACCTGATCTTCGTCTCGCATGGGGTACTGGACTACGCCATGACAACAGTAAAAGCCCCGAAACCCTAAATCAGGATTCTGCTGCAATCCGTAATCAGATCCATGCTTTCATCAACGCAGAATGGAAGCCAACTGAAAGCCTCACTTTCAATCTTGGTGGAATGGTGGAAAAGTATGAAGGCTTCAGTGGACTCTTTTCCCCTCGCGTTGCACTGAATTACTCGCCGATTAAAAACCATACGTTCCGAATCTCTCAATCACGGGCTTATCGAATGCCAAACGTGTGGGAAGAACAGATTGATATGATGTTTCGCACCACTGGAGGAATGCCGATTTATCAGTTACATAAAACAACTGAGGTGCCGGACCCGGAGGAAATCAACACAATTGAACTTGGTTACCTGGCTGCATTCGAATCTATTCCACTTACTTTGGATGTAAAACTGTTTAAAGAGAAGATCAAGCCAGTAATCAACTATGCCTGGGATGCCAGTACAAGATGCCCCGCTTGTGTGCTGGATGACGGTGCTGGCAATTTTAAAAATGACGGGAAGATGGAGATCGATGGTTTTGAAATTCAGTTAGATCTTGATATTACTGAAGATACAGATCTACACGTTGTATATAGCCACCTGGACGCTTCAGGCTGGCAGGTTTCAAGATACGGTGGAGATGGTTTGCCAAATGGCGAAATGGATATGAGGGAAGCCGTTCCTGAAGAGACATACGGGATATTGCTCAGTCACCGCTTCGATAATGGAATAGAATTGAGTTCAGGCTACTACCACACGGGCAAACTCATATGGCTAGATCCTGGGGATGAAGTTGATTCATATAGCAAATGGGATTTGCGTGTAGCAAAGAAATTTAAACTTAATGACGCAGAAATCGATGTTGCTGCAATTTTGCATAACATTACCGACGATGATTACCAGGAGTATTACCAGGTTAACCAAGCTCAGAGAGAATTTCACCTGCAGGTTGGTGTGAGATTCTAGGGGTTTGTTCCTGGCACAGGTGGATAGAGCTATTATCTACTATTAAGGATGAGCTGTAATATCTATGGACGCGAGTTACCTGGCAAAAAAATATACAGCAGTAAGGTGGAAATCAATATCACCTACGGCCAGCTATTACTCCGGTTGTTCTGCAGCGATAATTAGACAATTTCTTACCGTATCCCTGTTCTGGGCTCTAGCTCTTTCCATTCTTACTGTCTCAGCATTTAACAGTGCTGAAGCCGCCACACCCAAGGTACTCATCGTAAAGAGCGGTTCTGTATCTGTATATAACAACATCATTAATGCCACCAAAGAACGCGTCAGCCGTATTTGTTCAGATACAAGTAGCGGGTGCAAGAAAGCGAGTATATCGATAAAAGCAGTTTCAATTAACAAACAACTAAGGAGTATTGCCAAGAACAAGAAATGGGACTTGATTGTAACTGTCGGCACTAAAGCAGCAGAACGTATCAACAGTCTAAAGATCAATACCCCCGTTCTATATTCGCTTATTCCAAGTAGTAGTTATCCCAGGATAAGAAGTAGAAGTAGTAGTCAGAGTAGATCTGCTATCTATATTGATCAGCCTATTTTGCGTCAGCTAAAGCTAATCAAGGCCGCCATGCCAAATCGTAAAAAAGTTGGGGTATTGCTTGGTAAGTATTCCGGTATTGGAAAACAGAAACTTATGCAGATCATACGTGGATCAGGGCTAACGCCTGTGATTATGCATGTAAACCGCAACAATATCGGCAATCGCCTCGAAAACATTTATAGCAGGATAGATGTACTTCTAGCTATCCCGGACCCTTCTGTATACAACAAGCATAGTGTCTTAAAGGTATTACTCTCCAGCTACCGACATCGGGTACCGGTGATTGGTTACTCTGCCGCTTTTGTGAAATCAGGCGCTGCTGCTGGTATATATTCAACACCCAGAAATATTGGCCACCATATTGGAGATGAAATAGGGAAATATTTTTCCAACAACATGCGGTTATCGCCGCCAGCGCATCCACGCTACTTTACCGTTAATACAAACAGAAGAGTAATTAGCTCAATTAACATAAAAGTACCTTCCCGTAAAACTATCATGTCCAGGATTAGGAAGGCCAAATGAAGAGTTCCAGACGACTATTTAACCTAAAAAGCAAGGTAGTTCTCCTGAGCCTATTACCGACAGTAATTGTCACATTTATACTTGCCGTTTATGTAATTAATTCAGGACTGGATACTCTTGAAAACTCATTTACCGATCGTGGTAATGCCGTAGTCAAGGAGTTTGCAGCCATATCTGTATATGGCATCTATTCGGGCAACCAGGAAGCATTGCAGATAAGCACCAAAAACATCTATCAACGGGATGACGTGATATCCATGCAACTACTAGACAAAAATGGTCAGATACTGCTTAAACAACGTAAACAAGAGTTCACTGACAGTATTATTTCTAATAGCAGCTATGATTATCAAACATTCACAGTGGATGTAACTTTTGACGTCAGCGCCTCACAGCTATCGGACTATCCTGAGCAAATTGACATAAACACAGACAATCAAAGGCCAGTTAGACTTGGTACAGCAACTGTTGGCATGATTGATTTAGACACACTGTCTGATAAACGCGAGTTGATTAAGAACAGCCTGTTATTGATCATTATCGGACTTATTGCGTCAGGCGTTATTGCCAGTGCAATGAGTCAACGCATTATTTCTCCCATTCTCCGCCTCACCAAGGCTGTGATTCGCATGAAGCATGGAGATTTTTCTGCAAGAGTCAATGCAGAATCAGATGGAGAGGTGCGCACACTTGAGGATGGCTTCAATGCCATGGCTACGGAACTGCAAAATGCTCATGACAATCTGCAGCAGCAGGTTGATCAGGCAACCTCTGACCTCACCCAGACAATGGAAGAACTTGAAATACAAAATGTAGAACTGGTGCTGGCTAGGAAAAGGGAGCAGAAAGCCAACAAGGTAAAATCTGAGTTCCTGGCTAATATGAGCCACGAAATTCGCACACCCATGAATGGTGTAATCGGGTTTACCAATCTGCTCCTGAGAACAGATCTTACCTATGAGCAAAAAGATATGGTTCAGACTGTTTCCAGATCCGCAACAGATCTTCTGGGTATTATCAATAACATACTAGATTATTCAAAACTTGAATCAGACAAGCTGAAACCTGAACAGAATGTATTCAATGTGAGAGAGTGTTTTGAGGCGCCATTGACACTACTCGCACCTGGCGCACATGACAAAGATCTTGAACTGGTAATGCTCATATACTCAGATGTACCAGAGTTTCTAATTGGTGATGAACTAAGGATCCGTCAAATCCTGGTAAATTTGATCAGTAATGCCATCAAGTTTACTAACAAGGGAGAAATAATAATAAGAGTCATGGTAGATGAGTATGAAGACAGTAGTAACATATTGCTGAATTTTTCCGTAACCGACAGCGGTATAGGTATAAGCGATAAAGCACAGGAATATCTGTTCAAATCCTTCCATCAGGCAGACTCATCTACCAGTAGAAGATTTGGAGGAAGCGGGTTAGGCCTCAGTATAAGCCAGAAGCTAGCTCACGCCATGGGGGGCGAAATCAGTGCTTCCAATAATAATGGTAATGGTTCCGTATTCAACGTTACCCTATCTCTCTTACAATGTGAGGAGGTATCTGACAACAAGACACAGCCACCAGTATTCGATGCCAAGAAATGCATACTGTTAGATAACCACAGACTGTCCAGACTTGCCTTACGCCATCACCTGAATGCACTTGGCATGGAGGTATTTGATAGTGATTTTAATAGCTTTGACAGCAACAGTCATGACGATGTAGATATCATTGTATTGGGATTTTCTGCAACAGAAATAAATGTGGACAAAATCATCGGCGAAGTCGAACGCATTACTGAATATAGTAACATCCCAACATTGATTCTTATCAGTTCGTCAGACCATATGATCAGCAACTCAATAGAAACGTCCACACACTCTATATGCTTATCCAAACCATTCACCTATCATGCACTGGTGCATACAATCCATGAAACCATGGATAACGAGTTTTCCATTGGGGCAAAACATGAAAGGATTCCATCACTAAGTGAACCCTCTATGCAATTAGAAAATTATCGAATCCTGATTGCAGATGACAACCCTATAAATCTACAACTCATCACTACTCTGCTACAGCAGAGAGGAGCTACTATTACTCAGGCCAATGATGGAATTGAGGCCGTTGAGTTTGCCTGCAAGCATGATTACGACCTAATTCTAATGGATATACATATGCCTAATCTGAGCGGATTGCAGGCAGCCAGGGAGATTCGGCAATACGAATCAGACAAGCCTCGGCATACCCCCATCCTCGCCTTAACTGCTGATGTAATGCCAGACACGAAAAAGAAGGTAACCACATCAGGTATGGATGACTATCTGGTCAAACCAGTAGATGAAGCAACACTCATCGACATACTAAATTACCACCTTACCGGATCTACACTGGCAACCACAACGCAAATTCCATTAGCTGCACAACCATCTATGATGGATAAATCTAATAGCATCAGGGATGAGCAAAAAGCAATTATGGTTGCTGGTGGTAATGCAAAACTTGCACAGGAACTGTTTGATAAATTCTGTCTGGACCTTGTTAAACAAGCAGAGTCTATTCAACAACATGCAACTTCTGGGGAGTGGGAAGAACTGCGTGAAACTGCACATCGCTTAAGTGGGTCTGCTGCCTTGTGCGCAGCTACTTCATTACATCAGGTAACAAAAGAAATAGAGACTGTAGCTATCGAAAAAGACAAGGAGTCTATCAGCTCCCTCCTGGCTAGACTTGCTGAAGAAGTGAAATCCATTCTGGATCTGGAGAGCAGAGCTGTTGAGCAATAGCCAGACATATTAGACTTTCAGTCAAGCAGCATTTGTATTCAGGGGATTCATTTCCAACAGAGTTTCCAGGTTCAGGTGGGCATCTGCCTTAAGCATGGAGTCAATCTTTTTTGCCGGCAGTGGCGGACAAATATAGTATCCCTGTGCCCTCTGGCAACCAAGAGCCTGCAGCTGGTAAAACTGCTCACTGGTTTCCACACCCTCTGCTACAACTTCCAGATTAAAATCCTTGGCTAACTGCAAGAGAGAGTGAACCAGTGGCTTACCTTTACCTGCAGGACCCATATCCTGAACAAATTGTTTATCAATTTTCATGGCATTGAAGCTAAAGTTCTGTAAATAAGTAAGTGAACTGTACCCCGTTCCGAAATCATCAGCATTTAGTTGAACTCCTATCTGACCCAAAAGCGCCATGTTGTTCCTGGTTATATCCTGGTCAGCAATCAAGAGTGTTTCTGTCACCTCACAGTGTAGATATCCAGGTTCCATATCAGTTTTGAGTAAAATATCTTTAACAATGCCTATGATATCCAAGTGACTCACCTGCCGCCCTGACAGATTTACAGAAACAAAAAATTTCTCTTCACTTGCGTACTCAGAATTCCATTTACTGATCTGATTACAGGCACAGGTCAGAACCCACTTTCCAATATCCTGAATCATGTCTGTATTTTCAGCAATGGGTATAAATTCATCTGGAGGTATTATTCCCAGCTCGGGATGATCCCAGCGTAACAGGGCTTCAAAACCCTCTATTTTCCCTGTTCGCATGCATAGTATCGGTTGGTAATTAATACTGAGTTCATCTCTATCCAACACCGTACGTAGGTCATGCTCAATACGAGTCGTCTTGGATACTTCTGCATGCATCTCTGGCTCAAATATATCAATCCTGCCTTTGCCAAGATATTTTGCCCGGTACATGGCCGTATCTGCATCACGGAGTATTTCATCAGGTTCCTGGTAACTGTTAGAACCTGGGCAGATTCCTATACTGGCACCGATACTTAACACCTGGCCTCCAATATCAAATGGTTCGTTAACCGAATCCAGAATACGTTCCGCAATCAGCATGCTTTCATGCTTATCTGACAAATCATCCAGTAAAAAAGTAAACTCATCCCCTCCCATACGCGCTACAGTATCTGAAGGACGCAATATCCCAGAGAACCTTTCGGCCACCCTTTGCAACAGGATATCGCCGATATTGTGCCCATAGCTGTCATTCAGATTCTTGAATCGATCCAGATCAACAAAGCAAACAGCATAGCTATATTTCCTATCCCTATTTTTCTTGGCAATTGCCACCTGCAGCCGGTCACTGAACAGGAAGCGATTTGGAAGACCGGTCAAAGAATCATACAGAGCTCCATGTTCCAGCTTAGCCAACAGCTCATTCTGCTCTGACTGGCGATGGCTGGCATAAATCCCAAACCCAACCAGGCCTATAACACCACAGACCCAGACTGTGGCATGAGTAATAAACATGGAACGCACGGTCTCTTCCGCAGCATTAAGGTAATGCGCCATAGGAATTGAGACACTGACACCACCCCGTAGATCACCATCCTTAAATCCCAAAATACCGTGGCATTTAACACACCCTTCCACCATAAACATGGGCTTCATATACCGCATAAATGGCTTTCCATCTATGAGGGTCTGCTCATATACCTCCTTAATCTCTTCCCGCTCAAAGCGATCCAGCACAGTCAGTTCCCAAGGATCTGGCTTATTTATAGGATTCAATGTCAACTTGCCGGTAATCTTGCCCTTTACACCATAGGTATCCTCATACTCAGTGGTGAGCTCACGTAACATGTAAGCGGGATTCATCAGAGTGAGTTTCACTCCATCTGTTGTTTCCACATCACGTTTTTTAACATGGGCAAGATATGGATTGGGTGGGGTTTTTGCAGTGGGTTTAACATAGACGCCACCATGTTTATTTGCCCAGTGACGGAAGGCCTGATCTTTGTTCCAGTTTGCCTTTGCTTCCAGCAGTGCCAGGTTGTACTGTTCTTGATAAAGGTTATCGATATTCCAGTTCAGCGAGTATCCAACCAGTACCGACCAGAACAGAAGACCAGAGACCACCACTATTTTTGTGGTCTGTTTCAGAACAGAGTTAATTTGTTTATCTAGTGGTTTCACTACAACCTGGGCTTCTATTTACTCAATAATCCTTTTTTACGCTTGTTTCGTAGCAGGCGATGATCAAACCGGTGTTGAAACAGACTCTTTTTCCTAAAGATCAAAGTATATAGCGGTATCTTCTGCAATAACTTGAATGGTAAATTAACAGTAATATCAACATGTTAGTTTATATGACAGCTAGAAGGATCCTTTATCCTGCATCAGGTGTGCTGCAGATGAAAAAGTGGGGATAGAAATGCTAGTAGAATATATAGTTAGTGCAGTAAGCCATTGATGTTGATATGTTATCTAAGATAAATATATTCTTGATATAGTGGAAATGGACTAATATTCTATTTTAGATTGACTAGACTCTAGGTGAATATGCACCATAGTTATTGAAGGGCTTCTAAAGGAAGTAAGGTTTCATTGATATGCTTATTTATTCCGATCCAGATGAAAAAAAGCTTGCTGAGCTTTTTGCTGCTTCAGAATATGACGCGGCAAATTGGATTAAAGACCTTGACAGTGGAGAGACCTATTACTGGCCAGCCAGTGACCTATCGCACAAACGCATGGCAAAGGTCTTGAGTGTCGCTCGATACGACAAGGGTACTATGACGCAAGGCCCTGATAAGCCTTAAAAAAGATAAACCCCGCCAATAAGCGGGGTTTATCATGTAAGTTATCCAACAATTTCTAGCTTCAATAGTCAGCATATCATCGCGACCGATGATTACGTAACTTATTGATATAATAGATATTATGGCGGAGAGGCAGGGATTCGAACCCTGGGAGGGCTACAAACCCTCAACGGTTTTCAAGACCGCCGCATTCAACCGCTCTGCCACCTCTCCGAGGCAGCGAATAATACCCGGTTGGGATAGCTTCAACAAGCTTATATTTTGCTAAGAATGAAAAATGCTAGCTATTGAAATATTGAACTTTTCCACCATATAGTAGACTATGCTGTGGAACCTATAGGATAGGTGCACAGTCTCATAATGTGAACGTAGAAAACCCGAGCAATTTCCAAGGAGATAGCAACCAAATGAACTATTCAGTAACCAATACTGCGCAAAACGCTGTAGAAGTTAACAAGGTCATCAGAAATACCTACACCCTACTCTCAATGACACTGGTCTTCAGTGCCATCATGGCTGCTGTTTCCACCTTCGTGCAGATGCCGCCAATGACCTATCTGTTAAGTCTGGGTGGCGCCATGCTCCTGATTTGGCTGGTTCTTCCTCGCACTGCCAATTCTGCTACCGGCCTTTGGGTAGTATTTGCCATTACTGGACTGCTTGGTTTTGGTCTTGGCCCGATACTGAGCCAGTATCTTGCCCTGAGTAAGGGTCCACAGATTGTTGCCACTGCCTTTGGTGGTACTGGTGTGATCTTCCTCGGCCTTTCCGGTTATGCCCTGACTACCCGTAAGAACTTCAGCTTCATGGGTGGCTTTCTGGTAGCTGGCCTGCTGATGGTGCTGGTGGCTGCCCTGGCCAACATCTTCCTGGCCATGCCAGCCCTGTCTCTTGCTATATCTGCCATTGTCATCATGCTGATGAGTGGTTTCATCCTGTATGACACCAGCCGCATGATCCATGGTGGTGAGACCAACTACCTGCTGATGACCGTCAGCCTGTACCTGAACATCTTCAACATCTTTGTGCACCTGCTGCACATCCTTGGTGTGATGTCTGACGATTAAGATAGTTGTTGTTATTTGTTTAAAGAAAGCCCCGCTGGTCGGGGCTTTCCTTTTAGAGAGGGTTTGATATGGACTGGATGAAGATTGGATGGGCCATCCTGCTCATCGCCATGATTGCGGTAATCTACCCCAACGCCAAGAGAATGCTTACGGATAGTCCCAAGGCAGAAAAAGGGGACTGGATGTCAGTGGTTCTACCCATCCTGGCCGTGATCGGCTTCATTGTGCTGCTGACTATGCTGGTTTAATAACAGCGGTGTGAAAAAGATAAAAAACTAGCCGTGAATTAACGCAAATAAACGCGAATTAATTATTAATCCTAACTTGTTCCCAATCACTGTTGGATATACTTGGAGTTGAATGGCTAGATGCCATTATTTGACTCTATATAAACCTGTTGCGTGGTGGATATCTCTGTTTGTCTCACACATGGGAACTGCATCTTACTTAGGTTGTATATTCAAAGAACATATAGTTATCTGCTATTTAATATCTTAGGAAGCAATTACTAATAATCTTTAATAATTCTCTTATTTGCGTTTATTCGCGTTCATTTGCGGCAAAATTTGTTTTAGCTTATAACCTCAATACCACCCATATACGGCTTCAGAACCTCCGGCACTTGGATGCTGCCATCCTCCTGCTGATAGTTTTCAACCACAGCCACTAGGGTACGACCCACGGCCAGGCCTGAACCGTTGATGGTATGCGCCAACTCCGGCTTACCGGTCTCCGGGTTTCGCCAGCGCGCCTGCATACGGCGGGCCTGGAAGTCTCCGAAGTTACTGCAAGATGAGATCTCACGATAGGTATTTTGCCCCGGCAGCCACACCTCGAGGTCATAGGTCTTGGTGGAGGAAAACCCCAGATCACCAGTGCACAGGGTAACCAGACGGTAAGGCAGTTCCAGTTTCTGCAGGATGGTCTCGGCATTCTTAGTCAGCTCTTCCAGGGCTGCATCTGAGTCCTGCGGCCTTACTATCTGTACCATCTCCACCTTTTCAAACTGATGTTGGCGGATCATACCCCTGGTATCCTTGCCATAAGACCCAGCCTCGCTGCGAAAACATGGGGTATGGGCTACCCAGCGCTTGGGCATATCTGCATCCTCTATGATCTCACCCCGAACCAGGTTAGTAACCGGAACCTCGGCGGTTGGAATCAGATAATAGTTAAACTCACCAGAGAGTTTGAACAGGTCCTCCTCAAACTTTGGTAACTGTCCAGTGCCCTGCAGGCTGTCTGCATTGACCATATAAGGCACATATACCTCGGTATAACCGTGCTGGCCAGTATGGGTGTCCAACATAAACTGGGTCAGGGCCCGGTGCAGACGTGCCATAGGGCCCTGCATAGTTGTAAATCTGGAACCTGTGATCTTGGCAGCAGTCTCGAAGTCCATGCCTTCCAGTGCCGTACCCAGATCCACATGATCTTTGGGCTCAAAGTCAAACTCTCGTGGCGTACCCCAGCGCCGCTCCTCGCGATTGTCTTCCTCATCCTTACCATCTGGAACATCGGCAGATGGGATATTGGGTATACCCAGGATAATCTGCTGCAGTTCGGCCTGTACCTTACCCAGATCCTCCTGGGCCTGCTTGTGTTCATCCCCCAGGCTGGCCACCTCGTCCAGCAGAGGCTGAATATCCTCCCCTGCCGCCTTGGCCTTGCCGATCTGCTTGGAGCGGCTGTTACGCTCACTCTGCAACTGTTCTGCCTTAACCTGCAACTCCTTGCGTTGTTTCTCCAGGGCGGCAATCTGCTCTGTATCCAGAGTCATGCCACGGCGTGCCAGCTGCGCGGCTGTGGCCTCAAGTTCATTTCTCAGTAAGCGGGGGTCTAACATTATCCTAGAATCCTCAGTTGGACGTGTTGTAGTGGGCGCCTGAGGTGGTACAGGGCAAGGCGCAATGACGCGGAATAGTTATGCTATTCCAAGAAGTTGCAACGCTGTCATGTGCCGCCGCAGGCGTGCAATACGTCACGTAGCTTGTTTCACCCAACTGGTGAAGTTTAGTATCAAAGAAAATATCCATATATATCAGTATGTAAGTAAAAGAACTAAGCGGTCAACTGGGGAATCTAGGATTATCTATTCACCAGCATTGATTGTTGCGGGCCAGCTAACCATGTGGCCCGGTTTGACGATTATTTTCAGGTGCTCCAGTACCCTCTCCACCTTTTGCGGCTCATCGAAGAACTCCAAAACCAGGGGTAGATCCAGGGACATATCCAGCAGCGTGGAAGAGTGCATCTTGCCAGACTGCCCGAAACCTGAGATCCCACGGAACGCGGTCACCCCGCGCACCTTCTCATCATCATGCAGGATACGCATCAACTCCTGCACCTGGTGTTGCCCTTCTGTCAGGTAGATACGCACCATGGTTACCTGCATTGTGTTCATAGCTGTCTCCCTAACTTCAGCCCGATCCAGGCAGCAAGCACACATCCCAGAACGCTTAACAGCATATTGAGTACCGCCTTGTAATATTCGGCCTGTTCAATGAGATTCAGGGTCTCAATGGAGAAGGTGGAAAAGGTTGTGAACGCTCCCAGGAGTCCCACCAGCAGTGCTGCCCTTACTTCAGGTTCAACTGTCATACGTTCCAGAAACATCACATACAGGAAGCCCATTATAAGTGAACCGACAACGTTCACCGTCAGGGTTCCATAGGGAAAACCACGCCCCAGCAGAGCATGAACCCCATTAGAGGCCCAGAAGCGCAACAAGGCCCCTACTGCACCGCCAGCAGCAATGGAGATGGTCTGTAACACCCTGTTTTGGCCCCCAATAGTAGAAAAATATGCATTCTACACCTACAACCGAACCAGGACGAGAATTGTTTCAACCTGATAGGATTTGAGCCTTTTATTCTTTGCCAAGTGGAACAGCAGTGGGCCAGAATCGATAGGTTTCCCATCACCATCCTCCCACATTCTATTTTGTTGTAGGTACAGCCAATCCAGACAGACTACACAATTAGTGATTCGGACAATTGGCAAAGATAGTGCACTTCATAACGGGTACTCCATTAATTATGCTAATTGCCTTCCTGGCCTAACCCGGTCCAAATCCAAAAAATGATCCAGAGAAATCCTACCCGGTCCGTAGGCGAGTATCCCCAGGGCGACGACCAGCCACCATGCCGCGGGATTCCACCAGTGTGACCATTCTGGGAACACCGCCAGTTGAATGAATAGAGTCATTCCAGCCAGGCCGAGCGCACCCAACCGCGTGAACAGACCGAGGATCAACAGCGTAGGTAGCAACACTTCAGATATACCGGCTCCAATCGCTAGCCACTCTACGAATTTGGACGTCAGTGATCCCTGTTCATATTCCAGAGTTTTGGGGTTGCATAACAGCAGTGCACCTTCACGCACTGGGTCCGGGCAGAAGAATTCGTACTTAAACAGGCTGTAGGTCTGCTCATTGAAATCGAACCATCCATTCCACTTAAGCAGGCCGGAACTCAGAAAGACCTTGGCCAGTAGCAGGCGCATGGACATGGCGACTACGTCCGATAAATAGCGGCTTACGATCTCGCTAAATTTCCGGTAGCCATTGGAGATTGAAATGTGTATGGACATGATCAGGCACCTTTATTCTTTATACGTTAACCGCCAGTACGTCGGTTTCCAGTAGTTCCGAGAAAAACTCGATGATTGGAAACCCTGCATCCAGCTCCAGTGCAGATACAGCTGCCTGGGCCAAGGTTGAATTTTTGCCGAGCGTTTGCAGGAACGCCAGCTCAGCCCTGTTTAGCTCCCGTACCCGTATTTGGTGTTCTACGTCACGCCAGAGCAACAGGTGTTCTTCCCGTGCATCAATCCTGGTATTCCCGGCGAGCGTCTTGTTTGATTTCAGGGTCAACCAAGTGGTCCTTATACCGTGCTCAAGGGTCAGCAGTTCAGCAGATGCTGGCAGGGTGGCAACCAGGTTTTCTATATCATTGCCGGCCTGCTGCCACTGTTCGATATTGTCTTCGCTGAGTATGGTCGAATCTTCTGCAAAATAAGCCCGCAGCCAGGCCTGGTCCAGACGTGCAAAATCAGGCAAATATGCCAGTCCGTGTTGCTCTAGCTGCTGTTCCAGGAACTGGGGAAAACTCTTGCCATAGTTGACAAGCGTAGCCTGTTGCGGTGGATATCTGGTGACATAGTTTTCAGCAAGTAAATCAAAATACTCATCACCAACCAACTGCTCTACAACCGGGTAGCTGTTGCGCAACGCCTCGATACTGCCGCGCAGGAAACCGTTTCGATAAACCGCTGCGGCAGAAATCTCGTCTGCACCAGGAAATACCCTGGACAGATGATCTGTTTCACCGCTCTGTAGATAGGCGGCGAAGGAACGGAAGTGTTGTGCCAGATCTTCAGGCATAGGTCTCGTGTTCATTGTTACATTTCCCCGATTTGACCTTTAAACGTTCGATGGCTTGCTCCGCCAGCGCCCGTTCCTTGAGTAGTTCTGCGTATGCTGGCAAGTTGTCATCACGTTCCAGCAGCACGGGTTTTGGCCCAAAGTGCTCCAGCGCCACGTCCAGTAGATGCCAAACTTCTGGTGCAACATCCGATGCGTGACTGTCTATTAACAGTTGCTCCCCAAGATTGGGATCTGGATCAAAGCCGGCGACATGTATTTCGCCGACCAGTTCTGAAGGAATCGCGTGAATGTAAGCGACCGCATCAATGCCACAGTTTCGGCTGCTGACATAGATGTTATTGACGTCGACCAGAAGACCACAACCAGTTTGCCGGGCGACCGACACCAGGAAATCCGGCTCATCCATCTCGCTGGCAACGGGTAAATAGTTGCTGGGGTTTTCGAGCAGGATCTGTCGCCCGATACCCTCCTGGAAATGATTGACTCCATCGACCAGGTTCTGCATGGCCACCCGGGTACGGGGTATAGGTAGCAGATCAGCGTAATACACCCCATTGGTGCTCGACCAGACGGCATGTTCAGAGACGGAAACAGGCTCAAGGAGATCGATCAGACGCCTCATCTCAGTGATATGTTTTGCATCGGTCAATTCAGCTCCACCGAGAGAGGCTCCCACACCGTGCAGACTCAAGGGGAAGTGCTCACAGATCGCTTGCAGGCCCCGCAGGCGAGGCCCACCCCCGATCATGTAATTCTCGGGATGGACCTCGAACCATATTTCTTTGGGTGAGGTATTCTCCACATCAGAAAAATGCTCCGGCTTTAAACCTACCCCTGCGTGCAGGGGCAGGTCATTTTTAAGAAAGCGTTGGCCAGTCTTCATACCAGTCACTTAGCTTACGCGTTGTTGCGATCGAGTTCTGACAGTGAACCAGGACCGTGTGGTGTCACTATGCTTTCACAAACACCCTTGGGTGTTTTGGTCCAGGCATTACCCTGGAAATCCTTGGTGGAGGTTCCCTGACAACTGGTTCCCGGACCAGCTTTACAATCGTTCTGTCCGGCTAGTGCAATGCCGTAACACTTTTCGCCGCGACCGGCGATCTTTCCTCCTTTCTGCCAGGAAGAAAAGGCAACCTTCACGGCATTATTGGCCCCTTTAGCCACGGTTAATTGGTCGTTAGGGCCTGCTAAGGCTGCGGTGGATAAAGCCAGGGCAGAGATGGTGATAGCGATACGTTTCATTATGATCTCCTCGTGAAAAATTTGGTTAACCATGCTGCTTTGTCTTTTCTGATACTAACGCTGCATCACTATTACTTACGCGGGAACATACGATACGGATTCAAATTTCACCAGAATATTTAAAGGATATTTTCCCTAGGCCTGGTTGTATCTGGGGAGCGATTGATTTGGTTGCTGTTTTTTTACAGCAAGGAGATGGGTGCTGGGCTGATTAAGGTATTGGATAAAAAAAATATTAGCCGCAAATGAACGCTAACGAATTTATACACCAGGATGACAGTTCAGTGCATACCCTATCCCTTTGATGGAAAGGACCAGAGTGAGTTTCACCGACCATTACCCGCTGTCTCCAACCTTCTCCCACAAGGTTGAGGTAATCAGACTGTAGGCCAGAATAAGCGGCAGCGTTTCTTGCATTTGCGCAGGCCGTTCGATGGCGTTTGCATTGCCGGGAACGCAACGCTTATCCCGGCCTACT
>JANQEV010000119.1 GCA_028278145.1 Chromatiales bacterium
ATCACCCTGATCTATCAGGCGGATGCTGAAGGGCACGTAACTGGCAGCAATGCTAAAACCCATAATCGTATGGAGGTCGCGCTGGTGCGCGACTGAGGAGTTATTCATGGATATCAAGAGCATCTTTGGAAATTACCGCAAGAGCACATTTTCGCTCGGTACGGCCTTGGGTCTGTTGGTTGGTACCTCTGCGGTGCAAGCGGATGACATCGAGATATACTTGCAGGAGCCACCTGACCCAGTACCACCCAATGTACTGTTCATTCTCGATGAGTCGGGCAGTATGCACCGAGATCAAGATAGTAACTGGGTGTCTGATTCAGACCCTGACCAACGCATGTATCGCCTCAAGCAGGCCATGAGTACCATTCTCAATGATGCGGATATGGGTAATGTCATTGCCGGTATCATGGGGTACACGACCGATACCGGTAACAATGGTCCACTGCAACTGCTGGTCAGATCGAATTTTCTCAAGGTTGAGGATCATAAAACCACTATGGTTTCCGGTGTTAATGCATTAACACCCCTAAGCTATACCCCCACAGTGAAAGCGCTGGAAGCGGGCGTCAACTGGTTTAAAGGCACTTTTACCGAGTCTGGTCCTGCCTCTCCTGCTACCCCGGCCTCACCCATTGCCGGTACTGCGGCAGACAACTGGTGTAAGCCTAACCATATGGTGATACTCACGGATGGTCGCCCCAACTCCAATAGTACCTCTTCTGGTGGTGCCTATGGGCTTAGCAGCTATGAAGGATCGGGATGTGTTAGCGACACAACATCCCAGGGTCAAGATGGGCGTTGTGCCCGGGAGATCGCCCAATGGGCCTATGATACAGACCTGAAAACCGAGACAGGTTGGAAAGAGCAGCAGCATATCATTACCCATGCCATCAGTTTTGATGCCGATGTAGGCTCTGATATCTATGATTTTATGCAGAGCATTGCAGATGCTGGTGGTGGTCAACACTATGCAGCTTCCAGTGCCGCAAGCCTGGTGGATGCCTTTGAGGCGATCTTGCTCGAGGCTCAAGAGTCCATTCCATATACATATAGCTCTCCGGCAATCCCCTTTAATCCGGATAATGCAGCACTGAGTGGTGATTACATCTATGTGCCAATGTTCGAGCCTGAGCCAGAAAAGTTTTGGAAAGGTAATCTGAAAAAGTTCAAGCTCACCACGGTGGTGACTACTGTTGGTGGTGTAGATGTGGTAAGCCTTAAGGTTAAGGATAAAGACAACAATGATGTCCTTGACTCATCATACCAGTTTGTAGCATCGAAAGATTTCTGGAGCACCGCTAGTGATGGTGGCGAGCCCCTGCAGGGCGGCGTTGCGCAGCATATGACTGGCACGCGTAATCTCTATACCTATCTTGGTCTCACTGACGCGGGTGGCTCGAAGATCAAGGACCTCACCGATGCCGTGAACCGTGTCCGTGATGCCAATGCCAATATTACCCAGGATATGCTCAATGTCAGTACCGCCACCGCTCGGACTAATGTTTTGAATTGGGCCAGTTGGGAGGATGCCGCTAATGCCCATGAGGGAGAGGTGGGTGCGCCTATACATGGCCAACCTATTGTTGTTGCTTATTCAGGATATGACCTTGTATTAATGCCCACCAGCGAAGGTGTGCTGGAGGCATTTAGAGAAGATACTGGTGCGGAAGTCTGGGGCTTTATTCCCAAACCGCTGCTGAAAAAACTCAAAGCGCTTAGAAATAATAATGAGTCATCGAAACCTCTTTATGGACTGGATGGGCCAATTACATACTATGAGTCAGGCAATAAGAAGTATGTTGTAGTCGGCATGAGAAGGGGCGGCAGCCAATATTACGCCCTGGATATAACCGACAAGACTACACCAAAATACAAGTGGAGTATCAGTAAAGGTAAGACTGGCTTCCTGAACCGTGTTGGTCAAACCTGGTCCAAGCCTCTGTTTGTGCGTATGGACATCCCTGGAGTGGCTTATAACGCCGATGTGGATGGAGATGGCACCAACGACGCAACGGACGTGCTGGTTTTTGGTGGCGGATACGATAAGGATCAGGACAACGCAACCAGCCGTGTTGCAGATGACGTAGGCAATGCCATCTTTATCGTCAATGCCCGCACTGGTGCAATAATCAAGAGTATCTCAAATACCGGGGCCAGCCTGAATATTTCAGGTATGACCAATGGCATCGCTGGTGACCTGCTCACAGTGGATATTAACGCCAACGGTATCACCGACCGGCTTTATGCTACCGATGTAGGTGGGCGTGTTATACGTGTGGATATTCCTGATAGCGGGTTTGCTGACAGAACACTATCTGGTGGCATAGTTGCCGATATCAACTCAGGTGTTTCTGGGTACAGACGTTTCTTTAATACCCCGGAAGTTGGCTATTTTAACAAGGGTGGAGTGCAATATCTGGCTATTCTGGTTGGCTCGGGTTTCCGTCCAGAGCCCACTGACAGTACTGTCACTGACCGCTTCTACATGTTCAAGGACCTGGCGGTGTGGAAGGCTCCAGCTACCTATACCACTGTGGTAACCAGCGACCTGTATGATGCCACTGCCAACCTCATCCAGGACGGTTCGGGAACTGAGATTGCCACAGCAGCCGCTGCTCTGAACAGTGCCAGTGGCTGGTACATTGATTTCACTGGCAGTGAAAAGGCCTTTTCCAAGGCCCGGCTGTATGACTACGCTGTAATGTTTACCACCTACGCCGGTGAACGGCGTGCTGATACTGCGGTTTGTACCGCATACAACACCTCTGGTGAGGCCCGCTTCTATGCCATCAATATGGTAGATGCCTCCGCCATGTTCTCCGATCTGGATGGAACTCCAGGTGATCTCGATATCGGCGACCGTTCCAAGGTGTTGAGTATCCCTGGTATACCACCAGCACCTACCTTGGTCTATCCGGATTATGGAGCCAGTGGTGGCCTGGGTCATATTGTAAAGGCGATCGTTGGTCTAGAAGGTGTGGCTGAGTGGCCAGATCGCTTCCATGCCATCTACTGGGAAGAGGTGATCGAATGAGTAGTCTTAAACGTAGCTATGGAGTTACCTTGATCGAGTTGATGATCGTAGTTGTTGTTATAGCTATTCTGTCGGCAATTGCTTACCCAGCCTATTTAGACTCGGTCAGGAAAAGCCGACGCAGTGACGGACAGTCTGCCCTCATGGATGCAGCGCAGAGCTTAGAGGTCTTTTATTCTCGTAATGCGACCTATACAACTGATCTTACAGCACCGAATCCGGATATCAGCAATACCAGCGCTGAGGGGTACTATGCAATTTCCATATTGGGGGCTACTGGTGGATGTCCCGTCACCACGTGCTATGTATTGAATGCTGCCCCCAGATCTTTTCGTGGCCAAGACAACGATGATATTAAGGGGTTGCGTCTTTTCTCAAATGGAACAAAGCAACATACACTGGATGGCTCAACATGGTCGAATGGTTGGGATGTAGCTTATTAATTTTCCCATGTACTGTTAGCAGTGTATTTAATGTATGTAGCCAATAGGATCAGAGCTTACATAATCTGATCCTATTTGTGTTCTACCCGGTATGCTTTCTGAGTGGAGACTGCGCTGGCCTGATGGATGGTTTTATCGTGGCTATGGCAGTTGGTTGCAATCTATGAAGTTATACCAGCTCAGTAGGGAGTGAGAACTCGACATTTTCCTCCTGCCCATGCAAATGCCTGATGCTGTCTGCTCCCCACTCCTGGAGCCGTTCTAGTACCTGGTCCACCAGCAGGTCAGGTGCGGAAGCACCTGCAGTAAGACCAAGAGTTTCAATTCCAGCCAGCCACTCTTTTTGAATATCATCGGCATTGTCTATGAGATAGGCAGTGGTGCCTCTTCTCTCTGCAATCTCCCGCAGGCGGTTAGAGTTGGAACTGTTGGCTGACCCTACAACCAATACCAGGTCGCAACTGCTGGATAACTGCTTAACTGCATCCTGGCGATTTTGCGTGGCGTAACAGATATCATCCCGCTTTGGCGCCTGGATGGAAGGGAAGCGTCTGCGCAGGGCATCAACCACCTGCATAGAGTCATCCACTGAGAGGGTGGTTTGGGTTACATAGGCCAGGCGTTCCGGGTTCTTGATCTGTAATGCATCCACATCCTCAGGGGTTACTACCAGGTGAATACCATCACTTTTCCCGTTTTTTATATACTGTCCCATGGTCCCTTCAACCTCTGGGTGACCACGATGGCCAATTAGGATCACTTCATAATCGTCGCGGCTGAACCTGGCTACTTCCATGTGTACTTTTGTTACCAGGGGACAGGTAGCGTCAAACACACGCAGGTCACGTTGTTCCGCCTCCTGCCGTACTGCAAGTGATACGCCGTGGGCACTGAAGATTACCGTGTTGCCGTCTGGTATCTCGTCAAGTTCATCCACAAATATGGCGCCTCGCTTGCGTAGGCTATCGACCACAAATCGGTTATGAACTACTTCGTGGCGCACGTATATTGGGGCACCAAACAGATCCAGGGCGCGCCCAACTATCTCGATGGCGCGGTCAACACCGGCACAGAATCCGCGTGGGTTTGCCAGGATAACTTCCATACGCTGTCAGCTATCCAGTTTTTTCTCTGGAATTTCTACGGCCAGGATCTCTACTTTGAATACCACCTCGTTTCCTGCCAGGGGATGATTGAAGTCGATTATCACTTCCTGGTCCTGAACCTCTAGTACGATTCCAGCTAACTCATGTCCCTCAGGAGTGGTGAAGCCGATAATCAATCCTGGCTCCAGATCCATCTCCGCATTAAAGTTACTCCGTGGCATGGGATGTATCTTAGCCTCATCCCGAGGCCCAAAGGCCTGGTCAGGCTCCAGGGTAAGGGTCTGCTCATCGCCTGCTTCTAGTCCATACAGGCACATTTCAAGCCCCTCGGAAAGAGCGCCTTCCCCCATGACAAAGGTGGTAGGTTCATCACCAAAGGTGGAAGCAGCCTCGGTTCCGTCGCTGAGGGTCAGGGAAAAATGCATGGTTATCTGACTACCTGGGGCAATCTTGCTTGGTTCTTGGTCCAATTTTGAGGCTTCCTTTGAAAAAGTCTGGTGGGTGGATGATATCAATTACGCCAAAATATCTCTTCACCACCATTCTGACGGGATAGGGTTCGTGCCAGCACGAACAGTAAATCTGACAGGCGATTGAGATAGTGCAGGGCGTTGTTGTCTGAAATATCACTTTCAGATTTTTGCATGGTAAGTATGCTGCGTTCGGCACGCCGACATACGGCTCTGGCGTTATGACAGCTTGCCGCTTCAGGGGTACCACCTGGCAGGATAAACCTGGTTAGAGGTGGCAGTGCTGCATCCAGATGATCGATGATAAGTTCAATATCCTTGACGGCATCACTTGCTAGCATGGATTTTTGTGGGGTTGCCAGGCCGCCTCCTATTTCAAACAGGTGGTGCTGGATCTCCAGCAACATCTCCCGGATATTATCCGGTATCTGCATGGCTGCCAGGACGCCAATCAGGCTGTTGAGTTCATCAACACTGCCAATGGCCTCCATCCTGGTGCTGTCTTTGCTGATTCGTTGCCCATTGGCAAGTCCGGTGCTGCCATCATCTCCGCGGCGGGTATAGATCTTGGAATGTTTCTCTGTCATAACATTAATATTATATATATTTCTGGCTTGGGGACGGAATTTCTTCTTGGAACAGGGGAGACAGGTTAAACTAGGGGTGGTTCTGAATAGGCCAATTTCTGGTCTTTGCCTGTGGCCAGGTCAGATGCGCGCTTATTTATTTTTGGAGAAGATTTGATGTTGATTGAAGGTCCGTTACGCATATCGGTGGCAGAAACTACCGATGGACAGGGGTGGGTGCTGGTTCTGGCATTCAAGCCAGAATTCCAGGTTCTGGATGTTCCCACACAGGGAGCTCAGTTCCAGGACTACCTGCAGCAATTGAATGATGATATAGCCAGTCTAGATGAAGGTGATCATAACCGTGCCGGTATGCTGATTATCCAACAGATTGTGGAGCAACTTCTGCCCCATGTTGCAGCTGGGGAGCTGGAGATTGAGGAGAGTATTATCATCCAGATCCAACAGAACTCCCAGGTGGTTGCCCTGACCGATCTCCTGCAACAATCGTAAGACAGGGTACACAACCTGGATGTGAGATATGACCAAAGCAGCACCAAATATCGGTTTTGTCAGTCTGGGCTGTCCCAAAAATCTGGTGGACTCAGAGCGTATTCTGACCCAGATGCGTGCCGAGGGTTATGTGGTCAGCAATAGCTATGAGGATGCTGATCTGGTAGTGGTAAATACCTGCGGTTTTATTGATGCCGCAGTGGAGGAGTCGCTACAGGCAATCGGGGAAGCCCTGGATGAGAACGGTCGCGTGATTGTAACCGGTTGTCTTGGAGCCAGAGAAGAGACCATCCGTCGCAGCCACCCAGAAGTGCTGGCGGTAACCGGGGCCCATGCCTATGAAGAGGTTATGACTGCTGTACATGCTGAGTTGCCTCCGCCCCAGCACCCCTATTCGAATTCACTTCCTCCCCAGGGCATCAAGCTGACACCACGTCATTACGCCTATCTGAAGATAGCCGAGGGCTGCAACCATAGCTGCAGCTTCTGCATCATTCCGCAACTTCGGGGTGGACTGGTCAGCCGCCCCATTGAGAATGTAATGCAGGAGGCAGAAAACCTGGTTAACTCAGGGGTAAGAGAGTTGTTGGTGGTATCCCAGGATACCAGCGCTTATGGCTTGGATACTAAGTATCGGCCAGGGTTCTGGAGGGGTCGGCCGTTGCAGAGCCGTCTTACTGATCTGGCCTCAGCCCTGGGCGAACTTGGGATATGGGTACGCATGCACTATATCTATCCCTATCCCAGTGTGGATGAACTGATCCCGCTAATGGCCGAAGGTCGGGTCCTGCCCTATCTGGATATTCCTCTACAACATGCCCATGAGGGGGTGCTGCAGGCCATGCAGCGTCCCGCAGCAAGTGAGAAGGTGTTACAACGGATTGCCGGATGGCGTGATGTCTGCCCTGATATAACCCTGCGTAGCACCTTCATTGTGGGGTTTCCTGGTGAGGGTGAAAGTGAATTTGATGAACTGTTGGATTTTTTGCGCGAGGCACAACTGGACCGGGTTGGTTGTTTCACCTATTCGCCGGTAGATGGCGCCAGTGCCAATGATCTTCCTGGACAGGTCCCAGAAGAGGTGAAGCAGGAGCGTATGGAGCGGTTTATGCAGATCCAGGCCCAGATCAGCCAGGAGCGGCTACAGGCGAAGGTTGGAGCGAAGATGCTGGTTCTGGTGGACGAGGTGCTGGAGGACAGGGTGCTAGCCAGGAGTTCGGCTGATGCGCCGGAGATCGACGGCAGTGTGATCATTCAGGGTGGCTGGGAGCTGGATCCGGGTGATTTTGTCGAAGTAGAGATTACCGCAGCCAGCGAGCATGACCTGTTTGCTACACCTGCGGATATACAGGATTAATGACCTTGGCTCCTATCCATGTGGCAGCGGCGGTGATTGTGGATGCTGGTGGCAGGGTCCTCCTGACCAAGCGGGCAGAGCATCTGCACCAGGGCGGTCTGTGGGAGTTTCCGGGCGGTAAGCTGGAGTCAGGTGAGAGTATGGAGCAGGCCCTGCGCCGTGAGATCAGGGAGGAGTTGGGGCTGCAGTTATTGGGGCATAGGCCATTGATACGGAATCTGCACCACTATCCGGATAAATCGGTCCTGCTGGATGTGCATCTCATAACTGAATATTCGGGTATCCCTGAGGGTCTTGAGGGGCAACCGCTGGTGTGGGTTGAGCCTGAGAAGCTTGCAAGCTATCCCATGCCACAGGCAGATATCCTGGTGCTTAAAGCGATAAATCTGCCTGACCGGTATCTCATCACTGGCAGTGATTCTGGGGATCACAAACAATTTCTGCAGCGTCTGGAAAGAGCGCTCGATAACGGATTGCGTTTGGTGCAGTTGCGACTGGGTGATGTGCCAGAGGCGCTAACGTTGGAGTTGGGTCGTAAGGCGCTGGAACTGTGCAGATCCAGGGGTGCCCGCATGTTAGTCAACGGTTTACCTGAGGTTGCCCAGCGGCTGGGTGCTGATGGGGTGCACCTGAACAGCCACCGACTGAGAAACACACAAGTGCGACCCTTGGCTACAGAGTGTCTGGTAGCGGCATCCTGTCATACTGGCGAGGAGTTGGAGCATGCCGCTAATATCGGATTGGACTTCGTGGTGCTTTCTCCAGTGCAGAAGACCAGAAGCCATCCGGATGCACAGCCTCTGGGTTGGGAAAGGTTTGCAGAACTGGTAATGGCTGCAAGTCTACCGGTGTATGCCCTAGGTGGAATGCGGTCAGGTGATCTTTCACAGGCCTGGGAGTACGGGGCTCAGGGAATCGCCGGTATCAGCTGTTTCTGGGGTTAACTCTTTCCAGGATCACAGCGCGTAATCAGTAGGTAGTGTCACTGTCCTGCTCGCCCTTATCAGGGATACGATGATTCTCATCCAGCCAATCGCCCAGGTCTATGAGTTTACAGCGTTCGCTGCAGAAGGGACGAAATGGTGAGCTCTGGTCCCATGTTACCTGGTTGCCACAGGTAGGGCATTTAGTGATTGTCGGGTTGTTCATAATCACTAGATGGTACAGCAGGTAAGCAGAAACTCAATGTTCTGTTTGGTTTGGATGGCCTGGGTCTTACGATCAACCTGCATGAACCTTATGGTAAATCTGTGCCTGCTTCCGCTGACTTTCGGGAAGAAGATGGTGTCACGGGGCAGGGCGATACGGATCAACCTGGCTGGAGTCTGGGTGTCCAGTGCCATCTGGAATAGGCCGGTTTCAGCGCACTCCTGGGTTGGCACCGTGCTGTCTCGCATTATGGATAGCAGAAGCATCACCGCCTTACGGATCGGTTCCAGTGTTGACAGCCACTGATCCAGCTGTGACAAACGCTCTTCCGCCGGTTTTTCCAGCCAGTAGTGATACAGTGGTAGGTCAAAGGCACAGTTTCCGCCAGGGATGCTGCTACGGTTGAGAATCGATTGCAGGAACTCATTGTCGCGCAGGTCCTGTCCGATCTGGCCGATATTATTC
>JANQEV010000002.1 GCA_028278145.1 Chromatiales bacterium
CATACAACGGCACCATGGCAAAACCAAATCCAAACATACCCACAACCACCAACCCCAACCACATGGCGGTGCGTTTGTTAGCTGCAGGTTGTCTCAGGTCACTCATTTCAACATCTCTGCTGCCTGGTTGAACTTGTTGATCCACAGGGTGATTGAGATCACTGCATTGAATATGACAAAACCACCCAACAATAACGCCAGACGGATATTGCGCTGCCTCTTCTCTTCATCTGTTCTATGCATCTGGTCCATTACCGATCCTCCAGTTCCAGTTCTTTCGGAGGTTCGTTCCAGCTATGGAACTCTGGTGGTGATGACAGCTGCCACTCCAGACCACGGGCACCTTCCCAGGGACGGTTAGACGCCTGCTCTCCACCCTTCATGGTCTTGATCACTATGTAGAGCAGTATCAGATGACTCAGCCCAAATACGAAGGCACCCACGCTGGAGATGACATTGAACTCAGTAAACATGACGTTGTAATCCACTATGCGCCGCGGCATGCCGGCCAGGCCCAGAAAGTGCTGCGGGAAAAAGGTGATGTTAAAGCCGATCACATTGGTCCAGAAGAAGATTTTACCCATCTTCTCGTCATACATATTGCCAGTCCACTTGGGCAGCCAGTAGAACACCCCGGCATAGAGTCCGAATAGGGCTCCAGGCAGCAGCACATAGTGAAAGTGGGCCACCACAAACATACTGTCGTGATACTGCATATCGGCCGGAATCACCGCCAGCATAACTCCAGACAGGCCACCGAAGGTAAACATCAACACGATGGCTACCGCGAACAGCATGGGGGTCTCGAAGGTCATGGCTCCACGCCACATGGTGGCGATGAAGTTGAAGATCATCAGACCCACTGGGATGGAGATCAGGATGGTGCCGATCATAAAATAGGTAACCGCTGCCAGGGACATACCAACCGTGTACTGATGGTGGGCCCATACCACCATACCGATAGAAGCCACGGCAATCATGGCACCGATCATGGAGGGACGCCCGAACAGCGGTTTGCGGGAGAAGGCCGGGATCACTTGGGCCAACACACCTATGGATGGCAACAGCAGGATATACACCTCAGGATGGCCAAAGAACCAGAACAGATGCTGGAACAGCACCGGATCACCACCACCGGCGGCATTGAAAAAGCTGGTTCCAAAATGCCGATCAAACAACAGCATGGTGACCGCACCGGCCAGTACCGGCACCACCAGGATCAGCAGAAAGGCCGTAACCAGCCATGTCCAGCAGAATATTGGCATCTGCATCAGGGACATGCCGGGTGCACGCATATTGAATAAGGTCACGATGATATTTATCGAAGCCAGCACCGAAGACATTCCCAGCAAGTGGATGGCAAAGATCAGAAAATCCATAGACATTCCTACCTGAACCGAGAGTGGCGGGTAGATAGTCCAGCCGGTATTGATCTGGCTACCCCCTCCCGGGAAGAATGGGACCACGAAGGATAGCAACAGCATGGTTGCTGCCGCCGGCAGGATCCAGAAGCTGAGGTTATTCATACGCGGCAGGGCCATGTCCGGGGCACCGATCATCAGCGGTATCATCCAGTTGGCCAGACCGGCCGCGGCCGGCATCACGGCACCAAAGATCATGATCAGGGCATGGTTGGTAACCAGGTTGTTATACAGGTCAGGCTCCACCAATTGAATGCCGGGCATGAACAGCTCGGCCCGGATCACCATGGCGCTGCCTCCGCCCAGGAACAACATGATCAGGGCAAAGATAAGATACATGGTGCCTATATCTTTATGATTGGTACTGTACAGCCAGCGCCGCCAGCCAATAGGATGGCCATGGTCAGTTGCATGGGCAATGGTCACACTGCTCATATATCCCGCCCCTTCAGTTCAAAAGAAAACCAATTCATTTGCGTGCCGCCTTTACATCTGATGGTTGCACCAGGTCCCCGGTATTGTTATCCCAGGCATTGCGCTCATAGGTCACGATGGCCGCAATCTCCAGATCGTTGAGCTGTTTCCACCCCTGCATGGCAGTATCCTTCTTGCCGTTGAGTACTATGTCCAGATGCTCAGCTATAGGACCAAGGGCGATCTTGCTGCCCTTGAGGGCCGGGAATGCCGGTGGCAGACCCTGCCCCCCTACCTGGTGGCAGGCACCACACTTGTTGTCATACAGCCCCTTGCCCTTCTCCATCAGCTCCTCCATGGACCAGACCTTGTCCGATGTGGCCTCGGCCAGAGCAGCAACCTTCACTGCCTTCTGCTCACTCAGCCACTGTTCGAACTTCTCTGGCGATACCGCCTCAACCACAATGGGCATACGTGAATGCCAGGTGCCGCAGATCTCCGCACACTGTCCACGGAAGATCCCTTCCCGCTTCAGTTCTGACCAGGTCTCTGTGATATAGCCAGGTATGGCATCCTTCTTGAAACCAAGCTCCGGCACCCAGAAGGCGTGAATCACATCTGCTGAAGTGTGCAGAAAACGGATCTTGGTATTGGTTGGCAGCACCAGGTGGTTATCCACCGCCCTGAGATAGTCATCTCCAGATTTTTCCTTGGGCACAAAGCGGGATTCCACCTTCACCTCATGGTCCAGGTACTCAAACTCCCACCACCACTGGTGCCCGATCACCTTCACGTCCATAAGTTTCTCGGTTTTTGGCACCAGCCAGAGTTTCTCCAGAACAGCCTGGGCAGACCCGGCTATGGTGAGATCCACACCCAGAACCAGTGCCGGCACCAGGACCCAGGCCCACTGACCAAACCAGCCCTTGTGGAATTCCTGATCAGCCTCAAAACCCTTGCTCTTACGGTGTTTGAGTATGGAGTAGGTTACGAAGGCAAAGACAATAATAAGAAGTGCGGTGGAGATACGCAGGGTAAGCATGTGGATATCGTAAATATCCTGAGCCAGCCAGTGACAGTGCACAGGATAT
>JANQEV010000131.1 GCA_028278145.1 Chromatiales bacterium
AGTCATGCGAACGGCTGACACGGATGTCAGCCCGGACCCAATCACCAGGGACGGCTCAATTCACCGCCCTAAAACCCAGCACCTACTATATGGCTGGGGCGCCAGGATTACTCCGGGCTTCGCCCTTCGCCCCTTCGGGGCCAGCCTCGCTACGCTCGCTGTTCAGACCTGCCTTCGGCCGGTCTGTCGAACCTTCCAGGTTCTCATTCTGCGCAACTATGTCTCTATGACATAATAAAAATGGCTGGGGCGCCAGGATTCGAACCTGGGTATGCAGGGATCAAAACCCTGTGCCTTACCGCTTGGCGACGCCCCAATAAAAATCTGTAATCTTCCTGGCGCAAACGCCCCAGGATTACTCAGGGCATCCTGCCTTTCGCCCCTTCGGGGTCGGCTACGCTACGCTTCGCCGTTCAAATTCGCTCCCGGCGAATTTGTCAAACCTGGGTATGCAGGGATCAAAACCCTGTACCGCTTGGCGACGCCCCAATATCTTCTACCTA
The DNA here is from genome assembly GCA_028278145.1 of Chromatiales bacterium. Taxonomy (GTDB): domain Bacteria; phylum Pseudomonadota; class Gammaproteobacteria; order Chromatiales; family Chromatiaceae; genus JAAGZL01. The sequence goes on from JANQEV010000131.1 coordinate 504, forward strand.
CCTGCCTACAGCATCTCCATAACAGGAGAGCGATTCAAACCACGCGCTACAACTCCCGGTAGTTTTTCCGGTAGTTGCTCCAGCACCTGCTGCGCATCATCTTTGCTATCAAAGGCGGCAAATACTGTCGCTCCGGTCCCGGTAAGCCTGGCTTCGGCATAATTTCCAAGCCAATCAATGGCTTTAGCCACCTCAGGATAACTTTTACAAACAATAGGCATGCAGTCATTCTCTCTGCTGCCCGCAAAGAAGTCGGCTATTGTGATGCGGGCAGAGTCCCGTGTCAATTCAGGAGTGGAAAAAATCTCTCCTGTGGCCACATGGCAAGGGGGGAACAGGAGCAGATACCAGACTTCCGGGAGATCCACTGGCTCCAGATGCTCACCTACTCCCTCGGCCCAGGCAGCAAATCCATGAACAAACACCGGTACATCTGCCCCCAGTCGCAGACCCAACTCTGCCAGTTGCTCTATGGTTAGACCAGCGCCCCAGAGATGATTTAAAGCCAGCAAGGTGGTGGCAGCATCGGAACTCCCGCCGCCCAACCCTGCCCCCATGGGCAGATTTTTTACCAACTCAATGTCCGCACCTGCAGCAACTCCGGCCTCAGATTGAAGCAGACGTGCGGCCCGCACAGAGAGATCATGCTCTTCAGAGACTCCCTCTATAGCTGAAACTCTGAAAATCACCCCGTCATTACGCAAGCGGAACCTGAGCTGGTCCGCTAAATCAACGAACTGGAACACCGTCTGTAGCAGATGGTAACCGTCAGCCCGACGACCCACTATGCGTAACATCAGATTTAGCTTGGCCGGAGCTGGCCAACTCTTTCCCCAGGACATGAGATGCTCAGAGACCCAGCCGCTTTATGGCCTGTTGCAGGTACTTATTTTCAGGATGCTTCTTCAATGCACCTTCCTGAATCTCACGCGCCTCCTTCTTCTGCCCAGTCACCCATAGTAGCTCCATGAGATGTGCGGCAATCTCAACATCCTGTAGTTTTGCAAAGGCGCGACGCAGATAGCGCAGGGCCTCTTCATTATTCCCCAGCCTATACAACACCCATCCCATGCTATCCAGGATTGCTGGAGATTCCGGCTTTAACTCCAAAGCCTTTTTAATATAATCATGCGCCTCCTGGTAGCGGTCTGTCTGGTCTGCCAGGGTGTAACCCAAGGCATTCAGCGCATCCGCATGATCAGGTTCTTTCTCCAAGATCACCCGAATATCCTGTTCAAGAATATCCACCCGACCCTCAAGAGATGCTGACAAGGCCCTGGCGTACAGCAGATCCAGGTCATCCGGGTGATCCTTCAGAGCGGTACTGTACAGCTCCACAACCTTGTCATTGGTTGAGTGTTTACGCAGGATTTCACCTTCCAGTATGAACAGATCCACAGAGCGTTTGGGCATCCTTCCACGCATCTCCTTCAGCATGGCACGCGCTCCAGGAACGTCACCCTTGGCAGCCACCAAGCCAGCAGTCCTGGCCTTGGCATCGAACTGGTAATTACCGCCCTTTACCTTCGCATACCAGGTAATGGCCTCGTCCAGCCTACCTTCCATCTCCTCGATACGCCCCAGATAAAAAGAGGCATCCTCCACTCTCTTTCCATTCCTAATCAAGGTGGTAAAAAAACCTGCTGCCTGGGTGCGCTGATTCAACTGCAGGGCTAAAATCCCCAGTGAAAACTGCACATCGGTATCATCCGGCATCAGGGTGCGGAGTTTCTCAAATTGCTCAAAAGCCAGTTTTGGCTTATCCAGATCCACCAGTAGTCTGGCATAGGCTGATCTGAGTACCGTGCTGTCGGGCGAGCTCTCAATGGCCTGCTGCATGGCCTGCATAGCACCATCCCCATCCTTGCGCTCCATAAAAATACGTCCCAGTAATACATGCGCCCGTTCCATATCCGGCTTCAGACTTATCGCCTGACGTACTTCATTTTCCGCCACTTTTAGCTGACCAGCCATCACAGCTGATAAGGCTACTGCGTAGCTGGCTCTGGGGTTATCCTTGTATTCATCAGCCAATGACTGCAGCAGCAGCAGTGCCAGCTGCTTATCCTTCCCAGATGTAGCTGCAGCAACAGCATTGATAAATCCATCCTTGCCCTGTTTTTCTAGCAGTTGCACCAATGACCGCAGCTGCTGCAGGGCTGCATCAGAGTCCCCGGACTGAATGTTGAGCATGACTGCCATCTGTCTAGCCTGCTCATTTTCCGGGGCATACTCAATCCAGCGCTTAACCGCAGTCAGCGCCTTTTCCTGATCCTTCTGGTGTAGTGCAATCTTTGTAGCCCGTTCAGCCGCCACCGCATCCTGCGCTAAATCAGCGGCCTTCAACTGATGTACATATGCCAGGTCAAGATTGCGTCGCTGCAGCGCAATCTCACCCACCAGTATATTGTAGATAATATCTGGACTCAGGGATGTCACAGAATCCTTGGTAACTGGCTCTGCTGCTACAGTCGGCGAATCGGTATTCTCCGCGAACTGCTCATACTTTTGTACTGCGTAGACAGAGGCTGACATGGTTATCGCAACAACCACAGATAATGATCTGTTGAGTAATTTGGTAGTTATCATATATAGGTACGACTCATGCCAAGCGCCAGTGGTTCCAGTATTCTAAACACCATCTCCCCTGTAGGAAACAGCTTAAGCAGATGATTCTGCCTCACTGTGGCATATAAAGCCCCCAATAGAGTCGGCACTCAAAAGTGTGAACGCTATCAAATCGACAAATCATGATTCTCCTATAATTTAAGCCAGTTCCACCATGGCTTTCCTTTCACCAGAGACGAGAACGGGTAGCCACCATCGATCTCAGCAGTGATCCAGATACTGTTTTCTGATGCAACATCACCTGGGTGGTGTCTAACCGGGATGGGACCTATACAGTTTAGCAAACAACGGAGGAGTACTTCCTGCACCAAGACGTCAGGAACCATCAAGTGGAAGAGACAACTCAGACAATTATTGTAGATGGCATTATCGGCGAAGAGCTGGATAGCAAGCCTATTAGCGCCTGTCTGGTAGTCATCGCAGGATCAAACATTGGCCATCAACACCAGATAACTATAAGCCAGTCCATGATCGGCCGCTCCATGAATGCCGATATTCAGATAGACGATGAATCAGCATCCAGAGATCACGCCTTTATCGTTCGTGACAACAGTGGTTATCGCATCCGGGATAACGCCTCAAAAAACGGCTGCTTCCTGAATGATGACCGGGTAGATGACTGTTACCTGCATGATGGGGATCTGTTACGCATTGGCGGCACCATATTTAAATTCCTATCTGGAAACAATATTGAGCAGGCCTACCATGAAGAGCTGTTCAATCTGGCAAAGGTGGATGGCCTTACCAACATATTCAACCGCCGCCACTTCGGATTCTCACTGGAGAATGAGATCGACCGGGCTCGCAGGTACAATCGCGAGCTGTCTCTGATGCTGATAGATATAGACCATTTTAAACATATTAACGATACCCTCGGACACCGTGCAGGCGATTGCATACTGAAAGAACTGGCACAAATAATCGTAAGCCGCTCCCGCCGCGTGGATTGTGTATGCCGATTTGGCGGAGAGGAGTTTGCCATTATCCTGCCTGAGGTGGACATCATGGGCGCATTCAGGTTTGCTGTGATGCTGAAAGACACCGTTGCAGGCCACACCTTCATGTTTGAGCAACACCAGATACATATAACCATCTCCATTGGGGTTTCAGATAATATGGAGTGTGACCAGTGCCCAGACGAACTGATCGAGGTTGCCGACAGACGCCTGTACCTGGCCAAAGAACGGGGGCGTAACCGCGTTGTCTCTGCTGACTGAAACCCGTTAGTGGCACCAAATATTCCCCTTCAACCCTCAGCGTCAAATCATACAACCTACGACACTACTTGAATTTATCTCATTGATAATTCAAAATTTACGCTTTGCAAGTTAAAGAAACCGTATACATGTCCCTGCTCGCCCTTGGCTTAAACCATAAAACAGCGCCTGTGGATATCCGTGAACGCATTACGTTCGGACCGGATATCATTGTTGGAGCGCTGCGCAGTCTGCTGGAAAAGCCAGGCGTGGAAGAGGTTGTTATCCTCTCCACCTGCAATCGCACCGAGATCTATTGCGGGCTGACCGGAGTAGAGCAAGACGATATCAGTGAATGGCTCGGAGACTTTCATGGTCTGGAACTGGAAACCATCTCCCCCTACCTCTATCGCCATGAGGGCAAAGAAGCCATACAGCACCTGCTGCAGGTAGCCTGCGGCCTGGATTCCATGGTGTTGGGTGAACCCCAGATCCTGGGTCAGGTCAAAGCGGCCTATCAAACTGCAAATGACGCCAAGGCCACAGGTAAACTCCTGGGGCGACTGTTTCAACACACCTTTTCGGTAGCCAAACAGGTGCGCACAGACACCGCCATCGGCTGCAGCCCGGTGTCAGTAGCATTTGCCGCCGTCAGTCTGGCCCGCCAGATTTTCAGCGATCTATCCCAGCAGACCGCCATGCTCATTGGTGCTGGTGAAACCATAGAGCTTGCTGCCCGCCACCTGCATCAGCACGGTATAGGGCGCATTATCGTTGCCAACCGCACCCTGGAACGGGCTCACTCCCTGGCCAACCAGTTTGACGGTTACGCTATATCCCTGACCGAGATATCCACCCATCTGTCAGAAGCGGACATAATAATCTCATCCACTGCCAGCCCCCTGCCGATCCTGGGTAAAGGCGCAGTGGAAAGCGCCTTACAAAAGCGACGTCACCAACCGGTATTCATGGTAGATATAGCCGTACCTCGCGACATTGAAGCCGAGGTAGGCAATCTTAACGATGTATACCTGTATACCGTGGACGACCTGGATGAAGTGATCCAGGAGAACATGCGTTCACGCCAGGAGGCTGCACTACAGGCCCGGGAGATAATCGAGCAGCACACCGAAGAGTTCATGGGCTGGCTGCGTTCCCTGGATGCCGTAAGCATCATTCAGGACTATAGAGGCCAGGCCGAGTCCATCCGCGATGAGGTTCTGGAACGCTCACTGCGCCATCTGAAAAATGGCAAAGAGCCGGAAGAGATCTTGCGTTATCTCGCCCATACCCTCACCAACAAGATCCTGCACACCCCCAGCACCCAGATCCGCCAGGCCGGTTTTCAGGGTCAACAGTCACTGCTGCGGGCAGCGGACACCCTGCTCAAGATCAAAGAGTTCAATCATAAGAAATGAACCCCTCCATCCGCAGTAAACTGGAGCAGGTCAGTGAGCGCTTTGAGGAGATTACCGCCCTCCTGGCAGAGCCTGAGGTACAGGGTGATCAGAATCGATTTCGCAGCCTGAGCCAGGAGTACTCCCAGTTGGACCCTGTGGTCGGGTGTTATAACCGCTACCGGGAACTGGAGCAGGAGATCGAAAGCACCAGGGAGATGCTGGAAGACCCGGAGATAGCAGACCTGGCCAAGGATGAACTGGAGCAGGCCGAGCAGAGACGCTCTGAACTGGAGCCGGAACTACAACTACTCCTGATCCCACCCGACCCCAATGATGAACGCAACATCTTCCTGGAGATCCGGGCTGGCACCGGTGGTTCTGAGGCTGCACTGTTCGCCGGCGATCTACACCGCATGTACTCACGCTTTGCCGAACTGCAAGGCTGGACCGTGGAGATTATCAGCGAAAGTCTGGGCGAACAGGGAGGCTATAAAGAGGTGGTATCCCGCATTAGTGGGCGCAACGTATACTCAAAACTGAAGTTTGAGTCTGGAACCCACCGGGTACAGCGGGTCCCGGAGACCGAATCCCAGGGCCGTATTCACACCTCTGCCTGTACCGTCGCCATCCTGGCTGAGGCAGAGGATATAGACCATGTTGACATCAACACCAACGATCTGCGCATTGACACCTACCGCGCATCAGGTGCCGGGGGCCAGCATGTAAATAAAACCGATTCAGCGGTACGCATCACCCACCTTCCCAGCGGCATAGTGGTGGAGTGCCAGGATGAACGCTCCCAGCACAAAAACAAGGCCCGTGCCATGTCCCTGCTGCAGGCCAAGCTCCTTTCCTCTGCACAACAGGAACAGACCAGCGAACAGGCCAAGGCACGCAAACTCCAGGTGGGAAGCGGTGATCGTTCAGAGCGTATCCGCACCTACAATTTCCCACAGAACCGCCTAACGGACCACCGGATAAATCTGACCCTGTACAAGCTGGATGAAATAATCCAGGGCGATCTGACCCAGGTGGTTAATCCACTGGTACAGGAACATCAGGCTGAGCAGCTCACATCCCTGGCCTCAGGCGAATTTTGACTATAATCATCCGTAGTACAGAAAACATCTCCCTAGCAAATTGACTGTGTAAAATCAGACAGTTACCTGATCCACGACATGGATGCCACACCAACCTCGTGGTTTAATATTAGTTATGCAGCATGATCAGATCACCACTATCGCCCTGGCCTTGGAACTGGCTATAGACCGTCTGGCAGATATCCCAGACACTATCCCGCGACTTGAAGCTGAGGTGCTCCTGTCCGCCCTGCTGGACAAACCCCGCACCTATCTTGTTGCCTGGCCGGAGATGGAACTGTCACCAGAGCAGAGAGATAGCTACATCAGCATGATCGAACGTCGCACCAGACATGAACCTATCGCCTATATCACCGGCTGCCGTGAATTCTGGTCCCTAAACCTGGAGGTGACACCAGACACCCTGATACCACGCCCGGAAACAGAAACCCTGGTGGAGCTAGCACTGGAGTACATACCCCAAACCGACGCAATGGCTGTTGCAGATCTTGGTACAGGTAGTGGCGCCATAGCTGCAGCCATTGCCAGTGAACGCCCTCTGTGTGAAATTCTGGCTACTGACTTTTCCGCCAGCGCCCTGAAGGTGGCCGCGCGCAATTTTCGCCGCCTGGGATTTAATAATGTACATACCTCGGCAGGTGAGTGGTGTCAGGCACTCCCCCCTGGAAAGCGCTTTAACATCATTGTCAGCAACCCACCCTACGTGGCTGAAGGTGATGGACACCTGGCTCACGATGGACTTCCCTGGGAACCACAACGAGCGCTACGTTCAGGTGATGATGGTCTGGATGACCTGACCCGGATCATAACGGGTACCCCTGAGCATATAGCGTCCGGAGGCTGGCTGTTGCTGGAACATGGTTTTGACCAGGGAGACCGGGTCAGATCACTGCTGGAACAGGCCGGGTTCTCCACTATACATACCAGCCAGGACCTTTCAGGACACGACCGGGTAACTACCGGGCACTGGGCATAGTTTTCTGATCCAATCAGAGTCCATATCCGATATCAGACAATGGCACCACGCAGCTATCAGGCCCACGCGATAGAAATAACCACGCAATGTTTTCTAAATGTACGCATGACCACGAATAAATATGAAAAATATCGGACTCTATGCCAAACTCGCACATTCAATTTCGAGTAGCAGTTCTGTTTCAATTACGCCTGATAAAAAATCTGACCACATGCATAACATAAGAAACAACGGCCAAGTTGACCTATGACCATGCGCATACTCTTTACGCTTGGGCTCATTCTCTGCTTGGCCCAGGCCTGGGTAGTTATCCAGCAGCCGGGGCCTGCCGGTTTTTCTCTAAGCAATGAGTTGAATGGGAGTGGCTCCCCTATCTACCAGGAGGCATTCGCCTCCAACCAGGCAACTAAAGAGGTACACAGTGCCGGCGTGGTTGAGTTGTCCAATGGCAACATTCGCGCCGTATGGTATGGCGGCAGCCGCGAAGGTCACAAGGACGTAGCTATTTACACCAATGTCTGGGATGCATCTACTGACAGTTGGGGCAAAGAGCATGTCACCATTGACATGAAGGCCACGCGCCATGGCACCGGTCGTTACAGCCGCAAACTTGGAAATCCGGTTATCACCCGCGGCCCGGATGATAACCTGTGGCTGTTTTATGTCAGCGCTGTTGGCGGCTGGGCCACCAGCAGCATCAATCTAAGCATATCCAAAGATGAAGGAGAGACCTGGGAACCACCGCGACGTCTTATAACCTCTCCCTCATTCAATTTTAGCACCCTGGTAAAGGGCAAGGCTGTACAGTTTGCCGATGGAACTATCGGATTGCCGGTATACCATGAATTCCTGGCTAAATTTGGTGAACTGCTGCGCCTGGACGCCAATGGGGAAGTACTCGACAAATCCCGACAATCCTGGGGCCGGGACTCCCTGCAGCCGATAATTCTCCCCTATGCCGAACAACATGCCATATCCATGCTACGCTACGCCGGTGAGCCACCCAATCGCATAATGATCCAGTCCACGGAGGATGCAGGACTGAGCTGGCCATCCCCGGTTAAAACCGCACTACCCAACCCCAACGCAGCGATAACCGGGCTTGAGATAAACCATGGCAAGCAGTTACTGATGATATTCAACAACGATCCGGAAGAGAGAGGACACCTGACCCTGGCTATATCCAATGATCAGGGTGCAAGCTGGAAGCCGATCCACATATTCGAACTATGGGATAAGCATGCCGATTATGATAATCAAGGCTACTCTTACCCGAGCCTTATCCAGACCCAAAAAGGTGACTTTCACCTGGTCTATTCATGGAACGTGCGAAAAATTAAACACATCCATTTCAACCGCTCCTGGCTGGAGTCAAAGCTATGAGCATTAACGCTGTAATGGCAACCGCTGGCCACGCCCTGCTGCTAACGGCCATCTTAGTTCGATTGACCAGCGGCCTGAGGCTTGATGGCATCGGCCGTTACACAGCGGTTGCTATCACCCTGATCCTGGCGGCGATACCACTCGGGCAACTCTCAGCTGCACAATACTCCCTCGGCCTGTTTGGCGAAATAAGTATTACCAGCACCATACTGCTGGGACGTTACCTGCTACTACCCCAAGCATCCCAGCTGGAATCCCGCCAACTGTTCATCCTGATGCTTCTAACAGGGGCATTGTTTTATCCCTTCGCCTTGGGAATAAGCATGACCGATCCTTATCAATGGGGATATCTGAACAGCTATCGTGGAATTGAACCTCCATTGCTATTTCTGGCCTGCCTTATTGCACCCATGATCCTTGCTATACGCCTGGATAACCTGCTTATAATTCTTTGCATCAACCTGGCACTGGGTGGCTTTATGCTGAAGGTGTTGGAATCCAATAACATATGGGACTATTTGATCGATCCACTGCTTTTTTTATACTGCCTGGCGAGTCTTGGCATATACCTAATCAAAGAACTTTTTGGATATAACCGTGCAAACAGACATTTCCCTACCTGAGAAAGTCATACTGGCCTTCATTATAATCGCCACCCTGGGAAGCATGGCGATAAGCTATATCGACCACGAGTTCTTTGCCTCCACACTGACAACAGAAGACGGTCTAATTGAGTGGTTGACAGTAGTGGCTCTCGCTGCCACATCCCTAGTATGTCTATACCGCGTTATAACTCTCCACGGTAAAAAACCCATGTTATTTCTTAGCATGACCTTTCTATTAGGCCTGATATTTATGTTCGGTGCCGGCGAAGAGATCTCCTGGGGGCAACGTATATTCAATACCAAAAGTTCGGAATTCTTCCAACAACACAACGCCCAGGGAGAGACCAATCTGCACAACCTGGTAGTGGGCGGCAAGAAGATCAACAAAATAATCTTTGGAATTGGCCTGCACCTGGTCCTGCTTATCTATCTACTAGCCCTGGTGCCACTGTATAAACGCAAGACCGGTCTGAAACAATTTATGGACAGGTTTGCCGTACCGATCGCCAAGCCTTATCAGGTTATCGCTTACCTGGCAGTAATCGTTCTGACACAGATAATCATGACTTCATCCAGAAGAGGTGAACTGGCTGAATTTGCCGGCTCTTTTCTGTTTTTTCTCAATATCGCCTTTCCATACAACTCACAGCTATTTGATTCAAGGGGCGACTAAAACAACTAACACATACACATTCAGGTAATAAAAATGCCCCACTTGTGATACAAGCGGGGCATTTACCAGAAAGAGGTGTCAATCAATCACGCTCATCAATCGGCACCCAATCCCTCTTAGTGGCACCTGAATAGAGCTGACGTGGACGCCCGATTGAAAGATGATCATCACCAATCATCTCAATCCATTGACTGATCCAGCCAACTGAGCGGGCCAAGGCAAAGATCACGGTAAACATATTCGGCGGGAAGCCAATGGCGCGCAGAATTATACCTGAGTAGAAATCCACATTTGGATATAGTTTCTTCTCGATGAAGTACTCATCCTCAAGTGCAATCCGCTCCAGTTCCATGGCTATCTTGAACAGTGGATCGTCTGCCCGCCCGGTCTCCTCCAGCACTCCCTTCGCAGCCTCACGTAACACCTTGGCCCGTGGATCATAGTTTTTGTATACACGGTGACCAAAACCCATAAGACGGAAAGTATCTTTTGGATCGCGCGCTTTCTCCACATACTCAGAGACTCGATCCGGCGTTCCAATCTCATCCAGCATCTTCAATACCGCCTCATTGGCGCCACCATGGGCCGGCCCCCACAGGGCACTTATACCAGCCGAGATACAGGCAAATGGATTGGCCTGACTGGAACCGGCCAGACGCACCGTAGCTGTAGAAGCGTTCTGCTCATGATCCGCATGCAGGATAAATATTTTATCCATAGCATCAGAGATAATTGGAGAAATATGGTACTCCTCACAGGGAGTGGAAAACATCATATTCAGAAAATTAGCCGCATATGAAAGATTGTTATTAGGATAGATAAATGGCTGGCCGGTGTAATACTTATAGGATGCTGCCGCAATAGTAGGCAGCTTGGCCAGAACACGGATTGCAGATATCTCACGATGCCTAGGATCATGAATATCCAGTGAATCGTGGTAAAAAGCTGACAGGGCACCTACCACACCCACCATAATCGCCATGGGATGCGCATCACGCCGGAAGCCCTTGTAAAACTGCAACAGTTGCTCATGTACCATGGTGTGTTCAACCACCAGGCGATTGAACCAATCAAACTCATCTTTGGTAGGCAGCTCTCCATACATCAGGAGATAGCAGGTCTCAATATAACTGCTCTTCTCCGCCAGCTGTTCAATGGGATATCCGCGATGCTCAAGGATACCCTTCTCACCATCAATGAACGTTATCTTACTGTCACACGAAGCAGTAGATTTGAAACCTGGATCCAGCATAAACAGTCCGAAATCGCGGTAAAACTTGGTACAGTCCACGACCGATGGACCAGTACTACCTTCGATGATTGGCAACTCCACCTCTTTGCCAGTGCGATTATCGCGAAAAGTCATTGAATTTTTTGACATCTTTGCCTCTCTATACCAACTAATACCGCCAAGCGGTGAATGGAATGAAAAAATTTTTATGCGTTCTTTTCTGCTATCCATTTAAGTAATTTTGTATTAAAACCATTGAGACGCTAGAAATCCGTCCAGCCGCAACTGAATAGCAATCAGATTACATTGCGGCTAATACCACGAAGACCTAACTTTCAACGGTGAAGCATCATCCCCTGCGAGTACAGAGGAACCCACCACCGCAAACTATGGGTGGCGGCTCTGCTCAATTTGGGTGGTTTTCGACACAAAAACCCCCTTAATAAAGGCAGTCCCTACCATTGATCATAATAATAGTACCTTATTGCCTCATAAACAACTATGTAGAGAAATAATACTACGACATAAAAAACACACAAAACCAAAAGTTTCACGCTAATTACATCATTTTGCCGACAATTAGATATAGTTTGCCGCCTGTTGGCGACAACTCTCCCTCTTCTCAGGGCCCTTTTGATAATCTTTATCCACGAAATATCATTAATCTTTTCCCGCGAGGCGCTTTTGGGGTAGGATGCGCGCTTATTGAAGCCCCAAATAAAACCATCCCTAAATGGAAGATAACCAACTATTGCGCTTTAGTCGCCAGATAATGCTCCCGGCCATTGGCATCGAGGGGCAGGAGAAGCTTCTGGCGTCCAGAGTGTTGATTGTTGGGCTGGGAGGACTGGGTTCACCGGTAGCCATGTACCTGGCTGCTGCAGGCATAGGCGAACTGGTACTACTGGACTTCGACCAGGTAGATCTTACCAACCTGCAACGCCAGATCATTCATACCACGGACCGGGTTGGAGTTAAGAAAGTTGAATCTGCCCGACAGGCCCTGTTGGCCCTGAACCCGGAGTGCAGCATAACTACCATCGATCGCATGCTGGAACCTGAAGAGATCGCCGAGCAGGTAGCCGAGGTGGACCTGGTTATTGATGGCACAGACAACTTCGCCACCCGTTTCGCCATTAACAGCGCCTGTGTAGTCACCCGTACACCTCTGGTCTCTGGCGCTGCAATTCGCATGGAAGGCCAGGTTTCAGTATTCACCGGACAGCCAGGCGATCCCTGCTACCACTGCCTATATGGCAGCGGCAGCGAGGTCAATGAGACCTGCTCAGAGAATGGAGTACTGGCACCAGTTGTGGGAATCATTGGTAGCGTGCAGGCCACTGAGGCCATAAAAGTCCTGACTGGAACTGGGACTACCCTCAACGGCAAGCTTATGCTGTTGGATGCTTTGCACATGCAGTGGCGCACACTGAAACTGAAAGCCGACCCCAACTGCCCCGTATGCAGTGGTCGTCTTGACTGACCTGCAATCAGCCATCCCAGACGCATAAACCACTCAATGACACACAGCGCAAGACATGAAGAATAAGCAACTGGACAAGCCCACACAGGAATATCTGAACGGACTGCGTCAGGATATTGTTTTCAGTGAAACCCTTTGCGGACACACCCTGCAGTTTCATACTACCTGGGGACTATTCTCTCCCAAGAACGTAGATGAAGGCAGCCGTCTGCTGCTGGACCACTTGGAAGTAAATAAGGACGATAACACCCTGGATCTGGGATGTGGCTATGGCCCACTAGGACTGACCCTGGCCAAACTGGCTCCGGAAGGAAACAGCGTTTTGGTGGATAAAGATTTTGTTGCCGTTGAATACAGCAAAAAAAACGCCGAACTAAATCAGATCAATAACACCAGCATATTCCTGAGCAATGGCTTCAACCAGGTTGGGGATACAAAGTTTGACCTGATCGTATCTAACCTCCCGGCAAAGACTGGAAAAGAGCTCTATTACCTCTACTTCTATGACGCTCTAGCACGCCTGAACCCAGGCGGGCGCTTTTATGTAGTAACCATATCTGGACTACGCAAGTTTGTGGCCAGGGCATTTGATGAAGTATTTGGCAACTACAAGAAGGTGAAACAGGGCAAGACCTATACGGTTGCCATGGCACGCATTGAGTAACGACAACCATCAGATCATAGTTAGAGAGCTCCAGGCCACATAACTATATAGCCTTGCCCACACCATCCATATTTACTGGAATAGAAAACGGCAGCCTCCCCCTATTAAACAAAACTCAGGGAATAACTGCCGTTTCAACCAGAACCCCAGCAATCAGTACGATGGCAGTCCTAGCCAGACAACGCCAGGAGAGAGAGTTTATTTCTTGGAAGCCGCCTTTTTCTTGGTGCGACGCCTGCGTTTCTTAGGCGCAACAACCACACCATACTGCTTGATTGCATCTTTTACCCTACCGGCAAGAAATCTGGTACTTGCAGTCTGAGTTGTCTCAAGAAGCCTTAACAGAGCCTTGACCCTACGCTCACTCTCACGCGCTTGTTTCTTGGCTTCACTTGCTTCTGCTTTGGCTGCCTTTAGGTTTTCACGCAACTTGGCAACCACTTCAGCCTGACGGTTCACGGCTGCAACTTTCTTCTTGGCCGCAACTCTCTTTTTTGCAACACGCTTCTTCGTAGTCTTTTTCTTAACTGCCATCAGAAACCCCTTTATTTGTTAGTAGAAAGCACAATAATTTTTTTACAGAGCGATTAGTTCGCAATGAGTATTATAGTATCTATTTTATGGAATATGGCATGGAATAAATTCTCTAACTCTTTCACACCGCACGGCAGCTACTGCAAATAGCCTGTAATTTTTTGCCGTCACACCACGCTAATCGTCATATATACTATTTTATTAAGTGGCTGAACTGTTCTCGGCAGTACTTAATTTGCCACTGCCTCCACGGCAACCGACACATGATATTGAAGAGGTGGAGAGTGAATCTGACAACCAAGCCGAGCGTTAATATACACCTACTCTTGCATAAGAGTATTGTTGGCATCTGCATGATGGTATTTTCGATATTTAGTTCTCATACTGCCACAGCGGGAGGTGCATGTGCAGTAGCAAAAGAACTGGGCAATTCCCTTGCCGTTGAGTGGGTAGCACAAGAAGGGGAAACTGTTACCAGCGCCGTCAGGAAGGCCAAGGAGCTACTGCAAGAGAAGGGCTTCACCAAGAAAAAGCTGCGGGATCTGCACATCCAGGCCAGCACTAATATGCGGCGAGGATATATGGTAATCATCAAGTCCAGCTTCAAAACCGTTAGAGGAAAAAACCGTACCAGTTATGGCTGTGGCTTCAGCCCCATATCATCAACCGATGCTGAAGTCATTGCCGTAAAAAATCTCAGCAGCTACTCCTGGGGATGGAAAAGTGAGTTTGGATATGAGCTGCATGCCAGGCATGAGTTCTGAACCAGCATGAAGGACCGTAGGCCAGAATAAGCGCCAGCGTTTCTGGCGTTGACCGGATCATGTCGCACCAAAAGATGCCTTGCCGGGAACGCTACGCTTATCCCAGCCTACATGGATGGTGGGCAAGGAACAGAAACCATGCATTATTATGGCCAGGCACTAAGTTCCAGGTAGACGTACATTAAAGTTTCTGTTTTAGCAGCTCATTTACCTGTTGCGGATTGGCCTTACCCTTGGACGCTTTCATCACCTGACCCACAAAGAAACCAATCATCTTGCCGCGTTTCTGCTCTTCTGCACTGCGATAGTTCTCTACCTGCTGTGGGTTGGCGGCAATCACCTCATCCACGATCTGCTCAATAGCCCCGCTGTCAGTGATTTGCTTCAGGCCCTTGGCCTCAATAATTTCATCTACACTGCCCTCACCGTTCCACATGGCATCAAACACCTGCTTGGCTATCTTGCCGGAGATGGTGTTGTCCAGTATGCGCTGGATCAGCCCCCCCAACATCTCAGCACTAACCGGGGTATCTGATATCTCCTGGCCCTCTTTGTTGAGGGCAGCAGTTAGCTCGCCCATCACCCAGTTGGCGGACAGCTTGGCATCGCCTGATACAGCAACAACAGCCTCAAAGTAATCGGCCTGCATACGGCTGGAAACCAGGGTAACAGCATCCTGAATACTCAACCCGTACTGATCCATGAAACGCTGGCGACGCGCCTCCGGCAGCTCCGGCATATCCGCCGTTACCGCAGTAATAAAGTCATCATCAAACTCTACCGGCAACAGATCGGGGTCAGGGAAGTAGCGGTAGTCGTTGGCCTCTTCCTTGGAGCGCATAGAGCGCGTCTCATCCTTATCTGCATCGTACAGTCTGGTCTCCTGCACCACTTCACCACCTGATTCCAGCACATCTATCTGGCGTTCAATCTCAAAGTTGATAGCCTTCTCCAGAAAACGGAAAGAGTTGATGTTCTTCAGCTCCGCCCTGGTACCGAACTCCTCCTGCCCCTTGGGACGCATGGAGACGTTGGCGTCCACACGGAATGAACCTTCCTGCATGTTGCCGTCGCATATATCAATGTACCGGATAATCTGGTGGATCATCTTGGCGTAGGCCACCGCCTCTTTTGCCGAACGCATGTCAGGTTCGGATACAATTTCGAGCAGCGGAGTTCCAGCACGGTTGAGATCAATGCCGGTCATACCGTGAAAATCTTCATGCAGAGATTTACCGGCATCCTCTTCCAAATGAGCACGGGTTACACCAATACGTTTGACCACGCCATCATCCAAAACAATATCTACATGCCCGAGGCCAACAATAGGCAGTTCGTACTGGCTTATCTGATAACCCTTAGGCAGATCAGGATAGAAATAGTTCTTACGCGCAAACACCGAACGCTTGCCAAGCTCGGCCCCAATGGCAGTACCAAACTTCACTGCCATACGTACCACCTCCTCATTCAGAACCGGCAGCACTCCAGGCATACCCAGATCCACATTACAGGCCTGGGTGTTGGGATCCGCACCAAAGGCAATGGATGCCCCGGAGAAGATCTTGGAGTTGGTGGCAAGCTGGGCATGGATCTCAAGCCCGATTACTGTTTCCCATTGCATCTTTAGATTCCAGTGTCGATATTCTTACGTGTTTACTCAAAACCGCCAGGCGCAGACTGGTGCCAGTCAGTAGTCTGCTGCAGACGGTGTGCCACATTCAGCAATCTGGCCTCGGCAAAATAGTTACCGATGATCTGCAGACCAACCGGTCGCCCATCCACCGGACGTACCGGGATTGACATACCTGGCAGTCCGGCCAGATTCACGGCAATGGTGTAGATGTCGGACAGATACATAGTTACTGGATCATCCGCCTTCTCACCTATACCAAAAGCAGTGGTGGGGGTGGTAGGACCCATAATCACATCCACCTGCTCAAAGGCCTGTTTAAAGTCATCCGAGATCAGGTGCCGAATCTGCTGGGCCTTCAGATAATAGGCGTCGTAATAACCTGCAGACAGGGCATAGGTGCCGATCATGATACGGCGTTTTACTTCGGCACCGAAACCTTCACTGCGGGAACGCTTGTACAGATCCTCAAGATCTTGCGGATCTTCACAGCGGTGGCCATAACGCACCCCATCAAACCTTGCCAGGTTGGAGGAGCACTCTGCCGGAGCAACTACGTAATAGGTCGGAACTGCCAGCCCGGTGTTAGGCAGGCTGACATCCACCACCTCAGCGCCCAGCTTCTTGTATTCCTCAATCGCCTCTTCGATAGACTTGGCCACCTGATCATCCAGGCCGGAATCAAAGTACTCTTTTGGCAATCCGATCTTCAGGCCACTCAGATCATCATTCAGTGTAGCTGAGTAATTCGGCACCGGCTCATCCACACTGGTGGAGTCATGGGGGTCCACACCGGCCATGGCCTGCAGCAGGATAGCAGCATCCTCGGCACTTCTGGTCATGGGACCGCCCTGATCCAGACTGGAGGCGAAGGCAATCATACCGTAGCGTGATACTCGACCATAGGTCGGCTTCATTCCGGTAATGCCACAGAAGGCTGCTGGCTGACGAATGGAACCACCGGTATCAGTACCAGTGGCGGCAACACACAGCCGAGCTGCAACCGCTGCGGCAGAGCCACCGGATGAACCACCCGGCACCTTCTCCAGATCCCAGGGGTTTTTCACCGGACCGTACCAGCTGGTCTCGTTGGAAGAACCCATGGCAAATTCATCCATATTGGCCTTACCCAGGGTTATGGCGCCGGCCTGCTTCATACGCGCCACCACGGTTGCATCGTAGGGTGAGATAAATTTATCTAGCATATGGGAGCCACAGCTGGTCTTCACACCCTTGGTGCAGAAGATATCCTTCTGGGCAATAGGCAATCCAGTTAGAGGATTAGCATCACCGGCAGCAATCTGTTGATCCGCATGAGCCGCCTGCTCCAGAGCGGTTTCATTGCATACGCTGATATAGCTGTTCAGCTGCGGGTCCAGGGAACTAATCCGTTCCAGGTAGTGCTGCACTAGCTCCACACTGGAGAACTCACCAGCGCGCAGCCCTGCCGCCAGCTCTGAAATACTCTTGTTATGCATCTTATTCGATTACCTTTGGAACCAGATACAGACCATCTTCAGTCTGCGGGGCTATGGACTGGAACAGCTCGCGCTGGTTCTCCTCGCTCACCCGGTCGGGGCGCAGGGGCTGAACCATGTGCAACGGGTGGGCCATGGGGGTGACACCCTCGGTATCCACAGCACTCATCTGCTCCACCATCTGGAGAATATCTGACAGCCCGGCAGCTACAGAATCCAGCTCATCCTCACTTACAGCCAGGCGCGCCAGATGGGCAATCTTCTCCACATCATCTCGTGCTAATGACATATATCCCTCTGAAAACATGTAAAGGCAAAGCCGGTAAAATTACCATATTCGGCAGATTACTGCAGAAAAAACTGTGACAAACAGCGATTTAAACGCGATCATTCCTTGCTCATAGCAGCGCCCGTTGTTAGATTATGTCAGTTAACCGGGGGCTTTACAGCCCGAACTAATAAACGCAGCACCTTTTGAGATAATAATCAGGCTATGTTACGACGCATTAGAGGGATTTTTTCCAACGATCTTTCCATCGATCTGGGAACCGCAAACACCCTAATCTACACCCGTGGGCGTGGGATCGTATTGAATGAACCATCGGTGGTGGCTATCCGTCAGGATCGCTATCACGGTGGTGGCAGATCGGTAGTGGCCGTTGGAGAGGAAGCAAAACAGATGCTGGGCCGTACGCCGGCCAACATCACCGCCATCCGCCCCATGAAGGATGGCGTAATCGCCGACTTCACCGTTACCGAAAAGATGCTGCAGCACTTCATCCGCAAGGTGCATGAATCACGCCTGATTCGACCCAGCCCCAGAGTGCTGGTCTGTGTGCCATGTGGATCCACCCAGGTAGAGCGCCGCGCCATTAAAGAGTCAGCAGTCAGTGCTGGTGCCCGCGAGGTATACCTGATTGACGAACCCATGTCGGCTGCCATCGGCGCTGGACTTCCGGTGGACGAGGCCCGTGGCTCCATGGTGCTGGATATCGGCGGTGGTACTTCTGAGGTAGCCATCATCTCCCTCAGCGGTATCGTCTATGCCAACTCGGCCCGTGTGGGTGGCGACCGCTTCGACGAGGCCATCATCAGCTTTGTACGCCGTAATTACGGCACCCTGATTGGTGAGGCCACAGCCGAGAACATCAAGAAAGAGATTGGCAGCGCCTACCCCTGCAATGACGTCAAAGAACTGGAAGTGACTGGCCGCAACCTGGCTGAAGGTATTCCCAAGAGCTTTGTGATCAACAGCAACGAGGTGTTAGAGGCCCTGCAGGAGCCACTCTCAGGCATAGTGGACGCGGTAAAGATCGCTTTGGAACAGACCCCGCCAGAGTTGACTGCTGACGTAGCAGAACGCGGGCTGGTACTCACCGGAGGCGGCGCCCTGCTGGCTCATATCGACCGCCTGCTGGAAGAGGAGACCGGCCTCCCAGTACTGGTGGCTGAAGATCCGCTGACCTGCGTAGCCCGTGGCGGCGGCCGAGCTCTGGAACTGATGGATCGACATGGCGGTGACATCTTCGCGGTTGAATAGGATTGTCTCGGGTAAGTACCAGAGACAAGGGTGCTGTATTTAAACTCAGGAACTGACCTCCGATTAAACCGATCTTCACATATGGTCCATCTGTAAACACCCGCCTGATTCTGGCGGTAGTGGTATCACTTACCATGATGTTTGGTGGCCACAAGCAGAAACACTTGAAGGCGATACACCACTCCTTGACACTGGTGGTATATCCCCTGCATGTCCTTGCCAACACCCCTATGTTTGTCAGTAATTGGATGGTAGAGACCTTCTCTACCAACAGCCGGTTGCAGGAAGAGAATGACCGCCTCAAGGAGGACAACCTCAAATTGCAGGCTCAGCAACAGAAACTTGTTTCTCTGGAAAACGAGAACATTCGACTGCGTGATCTGCTGGAGTCTTCCCTTAAGGTGAAGGACCGGGTTTTGATTGCGGAGCTTATTGCAGTGGATCTGGACCCGTACAAGCACCAGGTACTGATCAACAAGGGTGGCAACTCAGGGGCCTTTGAAGGACAACCGGTACTGGATGCCAATGCAGTGATGGGCCAGGTGACCAATGTCACCCCCTACACCTCCACTGTGCTGATGATTACCGATGCCAGACACTCCCTGCCGGTACAGATCCTGCGCACCGGTCAGCGGGCGATTGCAGTTGGCACCGGCAATATCAATCGACTGCAGATACCGCACCTGCCGAATAATGCGGATATCAAAACCGGGGACCTGCTGGTTACGTCAGGCCTGGGTGGGCGCTTCCCACCTGGTTATCCGGTAGCCACCGTCACTGACATAAGCCGGGTGGAAGGCA
This sequence comes from Chromatiales bacterium, assembly GCA_028278145.1. Taxonomy (GTDB): domain Bacteria; phylum Pseudomonadota; class Gammaproteobacteria; order Chromatiales; family Chromatiaceae; genus JAAGZL01. The sequence goes on from JANQEV010000131.1 coordinate 20,590, forward strand.
AAGCCTTTATCGACATCACAGCGACCCCCAATGCCAGACTGGATCACACCAGAGAGGTGCTCCTGGTGTGGACTGTTAATACCCCCAAACCTCCACAGCCAGACACTCCTGAGCCAAAGCAGGATTCTGAACAACCTGAACTGTCTGAACTGCCTGAACAGGAGGTTGTACAGTGACTTCCGGACGCAAACAGGGATTATTCATCATTCTGGCAACCTTTCTTATCAGCCTGCTGGTAACGCTCATGCCGTTGCCGGACTGGGCCAGACCCTTTCGTCCCCAGTGGTACACCCTGGTATTGATCTACTGGGCCATGGCCCACCCGGAACGCATCGGTGTTGGTTCTGCTTGGCTGCTGGGACTGGTAGTGGACGTGATGACAGAATCACTGCCGGGACAACACGCCCTCACCCTCTCCCTGGTGGCCTACATAGTGGTAAAGCTACATGCCCAGATCAGGGTTTTTCCCTTGTGGCAACAGTCAGTTACTGTAATGGCACTGCTGTTCCTGGAGCCGCTGATCGCCACCTGGGCCATGGGCATAACCCATCAACCCCCACCCCCAGCACCCTACTGGTTCACCCCGGTGATTGGTATGCTGCTATGGCCATGGATATTTATTATTCTGCGTGATGTCAGACGCAGATTTCAGACCAACTAGCCCAGGCCAGGGCCTATTGGATTAGTGTCAACAGGCCCTATGGAACAATTGCGTACTGCGTCTTGTCTTGAGTGATTTAGTAACTCTAAAGCGGTCAAACGATGTAAGATAAGCACCAATGTCGCACTCTACCTTCAAGGACCATATTATTGAGGCCCGCCTATTTACGGGCCGCAGCATCATCGCCACCATGTTGGTGTTGCTGACAGTACTGGTACTGCTGCTGCGCTTGGCTGAACTGCAGGTCCTGAACCATAAGCACTTCACCACCAAGTCCATGGATAACAGGGTAAGGGTGGAGCCGGTACCTCCAACCCGTGGATTGATATACGACAGGAACGGCATCCTTCTGGCACAAAATCTACCTACCCACAGCTTGGAAATAACCCCGGAATCGGTCGATGACCTGGACCAAACCATGTCTCAGCTGGGAGAGATCATGGAGATCACCGACCGGGACCTAAAGAGGTTTAAACGCCTGAAAAAACAGCGTCGTCGCTTTGACAGCATCCCCATACGCATACGACTGAATGAAGATGAGGTTGCCCGCTTCTCGGTAAACCGACATCGCTTCCCAGGAGTTGAGATCCACGCCAAGCTACTGCGTAAATATCCACTGGGAGAAGAGACCGCCCATGTGCTGGGTTATGTTGGACGCATTAATGAGAAGGAGATGAAGAGGCTGGACACCTCTAACTATAGTGGCACCAGCCATGTAGGTAAAAACGGGGTGGAGAAGTTCTATGAGAAGGAGTTGCATGGCGAGGTGGGCACTCGAAGCGTAGAGGTAAACGCCTTGGGACGAGCCATCCGGATACTGGAATCGGAACCACCCACACCTGGGGCTAACCTGTTCCTGTCCCTGGACGTCAAACTGCAGCGCGAAGCAATTAACGCCATGGGCGAGGAGAATGGTGCCATTGTGGCCATTGACCCATCCGATGGCTCTATCCTGGCCATGGTAAGCACCCCCAGTTTTGATCCCAACCTGTTTGTCAACGGTATTTCCAGCGAAGACTACGATGCACTGCAGAAATCACCGGATAAACCTCTGTTCAACCGCGCCTTGCGCGGTCGTTACCCTCCTGGCTCCACCACCAAACCATTTATCGGATTGGCGGGACTGGAAACGAGACGCACCACTCTAGGAAAAAAAGAGGTGTGCCGTGGCTTCTACCAGCTACCCAACCTGGCACACAAATACCGGGACTGGAAAAAGTGGGGCCACGGTTCGGTGGATATGGAAAAGGCCATTGTTGAATCCTGTGATGTCTATTTCTATGATCTGGCCAATAAGCTTGGCATAGACAGCATGCACAGCTTTCTCAGCCGGTTCGGGTTCGGTCGCAGTACGGGAATAGATATCAGTGGCGAACTCACCGGACTACTCCCCTCCCAGGAGTGGAAACGCCGCACCCGGGGAGAACAGTGGTATACCGGTGAGACCCTGATCGTAGGCATTGGCCAGGGGTACTTCCTCACCACCCCGATGGAACTGGCCAGCGCCACGGCAACCCTGGCCTCCAGAGGTGTGCGCTTCCCACCCAGGATTGTAGATGCCATCCAGTTCTCAGAGCATGAGCAGCTGGAACCGGTTATCAATATCAACCGGGAACAGCTACAGGTGCGAAATATCCGCAACTGGAACAAAATCATTCACGCCATGACCAAGGTAATCGATAGTCAACATGGCACAGCCAAGGGGATACGCACCGACAAATACAGGATTGCGGGCAAGACCGGTACCGCTCAGGTATTCTCCATCAAGCAGGATGAAACCTATGACGAGGAGAAAGTGGCAAAAAAGATGCGTGACCACGCCCTGTTCATCGCTTTCGCTCCAGCCGACAAACCAAAGATAGCCGTAGCCGTAATTGTGGAAAACGGTGGACACGGCAGCTCGGTAGCAGCCCCCATTGCCCGGAAAATCATGGACCACTACCTGTTAGGCGGAGATTCATGATTCAGGACAGATCAAGGCGCAAACGGCTACTGGATAGAATTCACCTGGATCTGCCACTCCTCACCGCAATCATACTGCTGTGCGGCCTGGGACTGGTTTTTCTCTATAGTGCCAGTGGTCAGGACGCAGCACAGGTAACCCGCCAGGCCTTCCGGCTGGGAGCCGGATTTGTCGCCATGATTGCCATGGCCCAGGTACACCCGGACAGACTAAGATACTGGTCTCCTATAGTATTCACTCTGGGGATAATCCTGTTACTGGTTGTTCTGTTTGAAGGACAGACTGGAAAAGGGGCACAACGTTGGTTGAACCTGGGTCTGTTCCGCTTTCAACCTTCCGAGATCCTGAAACTGGCCCTGCCCATGATGGTGGCCTGGTACCTGGCACGTGAACCACTGCCACCATCCTGGAAAAAAATCCTGCTGGCAGGTGCACTCATCCTGCTCCCGGTCATGCTTATTGCCCGGCAACCGGACCTGGGTACCGCCCTACTAATAGGCTTTGCCGGTCTATTCGTCCTGTTTCTGGCCGGCCTGAGCTGGCACCTGATCGGCGGCATTATCCTGGTGGCCATACCAACCGGCTGGGCCGTATGGAAGTGGGGCATGCGCGATTACCAGCGCGATCGGGTACTAACATTCCTAGACCCGGAACGGGATCCCCTGGGCACTGGCT
>JANQEV010000019.1 GCA_028278145.1 Chromatiales bacterium
TTACCGAGGGCAAAGAAGAAGCAGTACATGGCGCTAAGCCCGGCAACGGCCCTTAATAGATGTAAGTGAACTATTTTGGTCTGCAGCAGCTCAGCCCGGTTGCGCAGGATCAGTGGAGATAGCAGCAGTAGCCCTAATATGTTGCGTAGAAACACAATCATCTCGTTGGGAAGAGAGGTGGAGAGTGCCTTTACACAGGCTCCCATGGAGGCAAACATCAGTTCTGAGGCTATGATTAATATTGCTCCGAGGAATAGGTTCTGGCGGTATAACATCTGCTGGATAGTGTTCTGCTTAGTGAGACTGTTGCGTTGGGCGTGAATGGTACGCAACATCAGTTAATATAGGAACACAATTGCTGTAATGGAGGGTTGTCAAAATGCACACAGAACAGGCCATCTCAACTGTTAGGGATTGGATCCAGGACCATGAGCGTGTGGCTGTTCTCACCGGTGCCGGCATCTCTGCAGAAAGCGGGGTGCCCACCTTTCGTGGTCCGGAGGGGTTGTGGCGTCAATATCGGGCAGAGGATCTGGCCACACCCGAGGCCTTCGCCCGCGATCCTGAATTGGTCTGGGAGTGGTATGACTGGCGGCGCTCCATAGTGGCGGAGACTAAACCTAATCCTGGACACCTGGCCCTGGCAGAGATGGAACGGCTGGTTAACAACTTTACCCTTATTACCCAGAACGTAGATGGCCTGCATGATGTTGCGGGATCAGCCCATCCTCTGAAGTTGCACGGCGATATCTGGGAGATGCGCTGCACCAGATGTAGCAACCAGCTGGTTAATCGTGAGGTGCCCCTCAATCCACTGCCTCCAATGTGTGACTGCGGATCCATGCTGCGCCCCAACATCGTCTGGTTTGGTGAATCGCTGCCACCACTGGTCCTGGATCAGGCCTGGGCTGCTGCAGAGCATGCCGAACTGTTTCTGGTTATCGGCACCTCTGCTCTGGTACATCCTGCCGCCAGCCTCCCCCTGGTTGCCCAGAGGTCGGGAGCAAAGGTTGTAGAGGTGAATCTTGAGCCAACAGCCATAACCGACCAGGTTGATGTGAGTTTGATGGGGCCTTCAGGAGAGATTTTACCGCAGTTGCTGGCCTGATTGGTCGCGGCCTTTGTCTGAGGTGCGGTATGTCGAAAAACACTTTTTTTACTGTGATGAGCAATCTCCTACAATAAATACAGCAGTTGTGTTCAGGGCCAACTTTCAATGTTTGGCACATTTCAAATAATAAGCAACTAAGGAAGGAAGCTATGATCGATCCTAATAAAACGCTAGCGTTGATCAAGGGTGGACTGCTGGAGCCGAAGCAGACATGGGCCAGTTACCATGGTGAGAACCATGACTGGAAAGAGACGGCGGCACTACTTACTGGACCCTTGATCCTTGTCTCCGTGGTTTTGTCTGCTCTGTTTGCCTGGATGTTCAGCAGCCATTACATGATCATGCGTGGTCCGGGTGGATTGGGTGGCCTGCTCCTGGGGCTGGTGTTTGCCGTTATTGGCATTGTATTGGCGAGCCTCATCTTCAGTTCTCTGGCCGGGGTGTTTAAAGGCAAGCCGGATTTCAGCCGTGGCCTTGCCGCACTTTCCCTGGCGTCCATCCCTGCCTATATAGGCAATATCCTCGGGGCCCTGCCCTGGATCGGTTGGTTACTGGCACTGGGGTTGGGCATCCTCTCCCTGGTGTTCCTGTACCAGATAATCCCCTTGTATCTGAAGGTGCCGGACGACAAGCGTGTGCCCCACTATATCCTGGCATTGTTATCCACCATTGTGGTCTCTTTTATCCTGGCCACAGTCCTGGGGCTGGGATCTATTACCGGTTATCAATCGGGCATGCTGAGTGATTCCACCCGTGGAGCGAATAACGGTTCACCTTTGGTGTTCGGTGAGATGGGGCGTCAGGCTCAGATCATGGAGCAGGCTGAGGCAGACAGATACGATCCGCCGGCCAATGGCAGGATCAGCGAATCACAGATGGAACGTTACCTGGACGTAATGAAAAAGACCGCGGATCTGAATCGTGAGCAGGCTGCAACTTTCAGACAGCTGGAGGCCAAGAAAGATGAGCGTGGCAACATCAATCTGGGTGACCTGGGTAAACTCACTGGCAGTATCATGGGTGCGGTAACTGCCGAGATGCAGGTGGTGAAGACCGGTGGTGGCAACTGGGCCGAGCACATGTGGGTGAAGCAGCAGTTACAGATAGCCCGTATCCAGAAAGACATCAGTGATGAGGTGAAGCATAACTACGCGCTGTATCAGAAATATGCCGAGCGGCTGCGGCAGGCAGAAGAGTAGTTGTTCCCAGTCTGTGGTGTACCTACATCTACCGGCTTCTGACGTACTCGTACATGACGATAGATGCAGCCACGCTGACGTTAAGGCTTTCTATGTTTCCGAACTGGGGAATGGATAGGCCCTGGATGTCTGGATAGTCGTCAGGATCAAAACTCAATCCAAACTCCTCATGTCCGAATACAAAGGCACTTTTAACGGGTAGCTCTATATCCGCCAGCAGGTTGGCAGTGCCTGCCTCCAGGGCAAAAATAGTATAGCCGCGCTCTTGCAGGTTGGCGTGACACTCGGAAAATTCATCGAAGAAGCGGGCGGGTACGTTCTTGAATGCACCCTTGGCAGCAGCAGGATCAAAAGGCCCTATGTTGATCAGATGGACCTCATGAGCCCCGAATACCTCGGCGCTACGCAGGATCTTGGGAATGTTGAAGCCGGCCTTGAGGCTGTCCATGACCACGATGAAGTCATGCGCCCCTGGTGTGGCCAACAGATTGCGCTGGCGCTGTTTTGCGTAGCGTTGCATGGCCTGGTTGTGGGCGCGTTTGCGTTTTTTACTTGGCATATGGTCCCTGATTTGGTGTCTGCTGCCGGATAATACCCCTGTCCTGTAATGCCCGTCACTGGGTATTGCATAAAAACTGGCTGCATATTTCCCCCCTATCTGAGAGAATTGGTATACACATGTCAGATCTACTGGCAGGACCCTGGGGAGTGCCCATGGTCCCTCAATTCAATCTGGATAAAAGAGAATTCCCATATGACACAAGCGAAAAACGGCGACACCGTAAAGGTGCACTATACTGGCACCCTGGATGACGGTAGCCAGTTTGACTCCTCAGTTGGCAGAGAACCGCTGGAGGTAACTCTGGGTGAAGGACAGGTAATCCCTGGATTTGAGCAGGGCATTGAGGGCATGCAGGTGGGTGAGACCAAGCAGGTACATATCCCTGTCAACGAGGCCTATGGTCAGCGTCATGAGGAGTTGGTGCAGACGGTCAGCCGTGAACAGCTCCCAGAGGATGTTGATATCCAGATTGGCATGCAGTTTCAGGTGGATGGTGGCAATGGCCCGCTGATCCTGACTGTCACTGAGGTGACGGATGAAACCGCTACCCTGGACGGCAATCACCCCATGGCAGGGAATAATCTGAATTTCGAACTTGAACTGGTTGAGGTTGTTTCCTGATTTAGATCTTGATTTAGTGATGGGCGGTATAAAGATCAGGAAGTCGTATACAGTCATTTTCAGCAAATTTCTATCAGTGACTGTTATATGATTCTTCCTGATTACACTGGCGGCAGTATTGTCAATCTCATGTCTTCGATTGAGCAGGGTATGGGATCAGAGTTTGAGCTATATCCTGCTGCGCCAGCCCTGCCGGTTTCTGAATTGCAGGAGTGCGACAATATAATCCTGCTGGTGGTGGACGGGCTCGGCTACGATTATCTCTCCACCATTGGTAATGGCAGTCATCTGCACGGCCATCTCAAGGCCAGCCTAACCTCGGTCTGTCCTTCCACTACCGCTGCTGCAGTACCCACGTTTCTCACCGGGGTGGCACCACAGCAGCATGGTTTTACCGGCTGGTTTACCTGGTTTCGGGAGATGGGGAGTATTCTGGCGGTACTGCCATTCCAGACCAGACATGGTGGCTGCAGCCTGGGTCAGCTTGGTTTTACACCAGGAGTTCTTTCAGATACCGGGACCACATTTCACCGCATACAGGCCAGGTCTAATGTGGTGATGCCGGAGCATATTGCGCTGTCAGAATTTAACCTGGCCTTTCATGATGGAGCCAATATTCGCTCCTATAAAGGGATGGATAATTTCTTCAGTGTCATCAAGAATTCAATTGGTGACAATCAGGAGCGTGACTATGTCTATGCCTACTGGCCGGATTTCGATGGTCTGGCCCACTCCTGGGGTATAAACAGTCCGAATCTGGCACAGCACTTTGCTGAATTTGATGCGGCCTTTGGCAGGTTTGTCCAACTCATGCAGGGAACCGGGACCAGGATCATAGTTACTGCTGACCATGGTTTTATCGATGTGCCATCCAGTGGTGTGGTGCAGATGAAGGACCATCCTGAACTGGCAGATACCATGGTGATGCCACTGTGTGGTGAACAGCGTTTCGCCTACAGCTATGTGCATCCAGGTAAGATTGAACGTTTCCAGCAATATGTGGCTTCAGAGCTGTCACATGCAATGGATATATACTCCAGCAGTGAGCTTATAGAGCAGGGCTGGTTTGGTCTGGGCAGCCCACACCCGGAGCTGGAATCCAGGGTGGGACACTATGCAATGGTGATGAAGCCTGGCTTTAAGATAAGAGACCGGGTCCTGGGGGAAAAACCGAAACGGCATATCGGTGTGCATGGTGGGGTTACACCAGAAGAGATGTATGTGCCGCTTATAGTTGTGGATTGTTAGGTAGAGGTATATGGATATTAAGCTGAGTGAACTGAGTGCAGGTCAGGTCTATGCCACCATGACCCAGGCCTTGATACCACGCCCCATTGCCTGGGTGCTGAGCGAGAATGAAGATGGAGGTTTTAATCTTGCTCCCTTCTCTTACTTTACCGCGGTCAGCAGTAAGCCACCCCTGATTATGCTGTCAGTGGGTAAGAAGCCGGATGGGAGTCCGAAAGACACCTGTGCCAATATACAGGCCCGGAGAGATTTCGTGGTGCACATCGCCCATCGGGAGATGATGGTGCCGGTTAATGAGAGCTCTGCCTCCCACCCTGCCGGTTTTTCTGAAGTGGATGCGCTGGGGCTGGAGGTGACCGAACTTGAGGGTTCCCGTCTGCCTAGGCTGGCGGAGTGTAGGCTGGCCATGGCCTGTGAACTGTACCAGATTCAGGAGATAGGTGATGCCCCCCAGGCCTTGATCTTCGGCCAGGTCAACAGCATATACGTGGATGATTCCATAGCTGGAAAGGATGAGAAGGGGCGCTACAAGATCCATGCTGACAGGCTTGATCCACTAGGTAGACTGGGTGCAGGAGAGTATCAGGGGTTTGGGCAGGTGATGCCTCTGGGCAGACCCAAGTGATATAGTCTGATTAAGTATTTTTTTGCAGGTAGAGTATGAATAAACACCAGGAATTAGTGGAGCTGATAAGAGGTTTTTCCACCATAACAACAAGTCTGTGGGCGGTGTTGGCCATGCTGTTGCTATGGCTGGCCTGGCGTGCGGCCAAACGGCAGGATACCCGGATCCATAAGCGTTACATGATCATTATCGTTGCTGTGGCCTGGATCGCTTTCGAGATCTGGTTGATGAGCTTCCGCTATCCACAGCTGGCACCGGTGGTGCCTGAGGGGATGGATACCTGGATAATGTTGCCAAATCTGCTGATTCTGGTTCCCCTGGTGGGAGCTACTTTGATGATGTTGGCCCGTTGGCGCCAGTCAGTTCCCGGGGAACTGCTGGGTCATTTCAATACCCATCATCGTACCTATGGTAAGGTCTTTATCTCACTCTGGTGTGTGGGTTATCTGGGGGGATTGCTGAATACCCTGTTATTGACCTAGGCTTGCCGGTAACACAATCTGGCAGAGATCCATCAAGCGTAATGTGTACAGTTCCAGGCTGTTCTGGAATGGAGGGAATATGGAAACAACCATCTATCACAACCCGCGTTGCAGTAAGAGTCGGGCAACACTTGAACTGATCACCAATGAAGGTGTTGAGCCATCAATAGTGACCTATCTGGAGACGCCTCCATCCAAGGAGGAGTTGGCAGATATTTTGCAGTTGCTGGGAGTGGATGCGCCTGAGATTATCCGCTTTGGTGAGTCGGTGGCCAAGGAGTTGGGGTTGTCGCCAAAAGATGAACGCACCCAGTCTGAGTGGCTTGAGCTGATGGTGAAAAATCCGATTCTGATGCAGCGGCCGATCGTGGTGGTGGGTGGCAGCAAGGCGATAATCGGACGTCCACCGGAGAATGTTCTAAGTATTATCTGACTTAATCAGAAATAGGTCAGAACCTGAGGGCGTAGACCTTACCAGGCCGGTCGATAAAGTGGTTTCTGGTGCCCTGAATCTTTTCGATGGCGTTGTTGCGTCTCTTCTCCTCTGCATCCGGTGGATCCTCACGGTGCCACCGCTTCAACAGTTCTCCCTGCTTTTTGTAAAGCTTGAGGCCGTAGGTGCTATGCATGTAGAACATGGCGCGGGCGATATTGCCACGGCTATCTGGTCGTGGCTCCACACGGCGCCGGCGCTGGTCGATCTCAATATCACACTTACCAAAACTCCGTCTTTCACCCTTGATCATGGCAAAGGCGTAGCTGCCACGGGCGTAGTTGATATCCTTGCGTGCCGGATATAGGTTGTGCATGTCCGCTTCGATGCGGTTGAACTCAGGGCTGGTTCTACGGCAGTGGCGGCGGTCCCGGCAGTGGAATCTCTTTAGGGTCCAGCCCATGGGAAACAGATGTTCAATATTAATATCCCGTCCCTTGTCGGATCCAAATCTACGGCCGCAGTAGATGGTCTCTCCCCCTTGGGGGTATACCTTGGACCAGAACAGGGGCAGGATGTTGAAATACTCTCCATCCGGTTGGCGATAGGCATTGGCTGCTGTACACATACATATGCCTAGCAGGGCAATAGCTATGTGGCTAAGCAGTCTATTTGTCCGCTTGCTGGTAGCGTGACAGTTCCTGGTCATATTCATTAAATCCAACAATTTCCCGTAGTTCGGCAAAGCTTAACATCTCGGGAGCGGGGTTACCCAGCTTCAGTGCTTCCAGTGCCTGGCCCATGGCGCGTGCGGCACTGCTGAGTAGGGTAAGGGGATAGGCGGCAATCTTAAAACCCATGGCTTCGAGTTCTGTGGGTGGCAGGGTAGGGGTGTCTCCTCCCTCCACCATGTTGGCCATCTTATGTCCGGGGATTTTGCTACAGAACAGTTCCATCTCCTGTCTGCTCCTGGGGGCCTCCAGAAATATGATGTCGGCACCGGCATCGGCAAATGCCTGGCAGCGCCACAAGGCCTCGTCCATGCCGTGGTCGTGTCTGGCGTCGGTGCGGGCCATGATCAGGATGTCTGCTCCGGCCTCACGTTCATCCACAGCCGCCTTGATTCGAGTTACTGCCTCATCCCGATCGACTATGGTCTTCCCGCGGGTGTGACCACAGCGCTTGGGACTCTCCTGGTCCTCCAGCATGATGCAGGCGAATCCGGCATCGGCATAGCCGCGTACACTGCGTCTGATATTGATGGGATTGCCATAGCCGGTATCACCATCACCTATGACCGGGATAGATACTGCGCTACATATATTGCGTCCCTGATCCAGTATTTCACCGTAGGAGATCAGGCCGGTGTCAGGTAGTCCAAGCCGGGCCGAGGAAACGGCAAAGCCGCTCATGAAGGTGAGTGGAAAACCGGCCCTCTCTACCAGTCTGGCACTGAAGGCATCAAAGCAGCAGGGCATGGTGATCAGCCCTGGTCTGGCCAGCAGGCTGCGCAGATTTTCGGCCGGAGTGCCGTTTCCTGTCATAGGCTTCAGGTGACCCCTGCGGTCTCGCGGATGGTCTCCAGGTTTATGGCCGGTTTGTACTCTGGCCTGGGGTCGGCGCGTCGGGTGAATTTCTTCAGGATACTCTCCAGGTTGGGGCGCTTCTCTGCTGGGGTCTCACCCGTGCCTATGCCGCCGCCAAACTCCAGAAACAGGTCGGTGCCGTTGTCCACCAGACTCTGCATACAGCCTACCCAGTTCACCGGATGGAACAGCTGGAAGAAGAGACGGGAGCGAATGCTATCGGCATCATCGGCGTGGAAGTCACCAGTGAAGTTGGAGGCTACCTTGATCTTGGGAGAGGCAAACTCCACCTGCTTTAGTTCATCGCGGAAATGGCGCGCAGCGCTCACCATGTAATAGGTATGGAATGCGCCCTCGGTTTTCAGTCTTACCGCACGCTTTTTCGGATGGAGTTCGGCCATCTCTGCGGCCAGGGCATCCAGATCTGAACCGGCTCCTCCCACCACAGTCTGCTCAGGCAGGTTGAGGCCAGCGATACCACAGTAGTGCTTGTCGGACAGGGGCTGGGCTGTTTCCAGGTTTACGGTGAGGGCCAGCATCTCTCCCTCACCATGTTCGCCCATGAGTTCACCGCGCCTGGATACCAGGCGCAGGGCGTCTGCAAAGCTAAGTGATTCTGCCGCTACCAGTGCTGAGTACTCTCCCAGACTATGACCGGCAGCTGCGACAGGCACCAACGGTTCTTCAGCCAGCTCCCGGTATAGTGTTAGGCAGGCGATATGATGAGTCAGCAGCACGGGCTGTGTATAGCGGGTGAGGTTTACCTGATCCTGGGGATCTTGGAAGGAGAGCTCTGCCATGTCATAACCCAGTACATCACTGGCCTCCTGATAGATCTGCCGTACTGACTCGAATTCAGCATGCAGGTCACTGCCAATGCCTGGGTATTGTGAGCCCTGGCCGGGAAAGATAAATACTGAGCGTGGTTCTGGGTTGGACATGGGTTTGGGTCTCCTGTTGCTACGCCGGGGAGCATAGACATTATCGCGTTTGGTAACAAGACCCATAGTCACAAAACCGTCACAATGTAAGGTTGATTCTATTGAGCCGGATCATGGCAAACTGCTCCCTGGCTTGGGTAGACTGATGGTGAAGATGTTGTGGTTTTATTTAGGAGGATACTATGGCAGAAAGATTGTTACTCTTGCCGAGCGGGGAGTACGGCAGAATTCGTTTGGTTAAGGTCCCGCATGATGTGGATGAGCATGAGGCTTTCCGCCATACAACCGGGGTTATCGCTGCAGTAGAGGAGTCAAAACCTGATCACTCTCTGGAGGATATCGAGGATGCACTGGAGGAACACGGCTTTCAACTGGTGAATTTTATCCTGGGTCCGGAGTTGAGTTGATACTAAATAGGGAGTAATGCTGACTTTACAGAATAACTTGAGTTTCCTGCCAAGAAAGAATATTTCTTGAGATATCGCATCAGCGCTGGTTCTGTATCTACACCGTACGTGCGTATAGTTGCCGTGCTGGTCGCATCTACTTGTGTATCTTCCAATAGACACAAAATGCATTTGTGTATCACAGGATATTGCATGTGATACGGTAAGCCTATAGACAAGTAGGCCGGGATAAGCCTGGCGTTCCCGGCAAAACGACAGATCCGGTCAATTGCCAGAAACGCTGTCGCTTATTCTGGCCTACGGTCTATTGCATAGGGATCGGTTTGGTTGCGACATGAATAACGAGAGTGCAGATCTACAGATGATAGGATTATGCAGAATCTGAGCGCACGGCCGGGCTGGTTGGAAACCCTGCGTGCCTATCGCCATCCACGTGTAGTCACCATGCTGTTTCTCGGTTTCTCTGCCGGATTACCGCTGTTGTTGATTTTTTCCACCCTGTCGCTCTGGCTGCGTGAAGCCGATGTGAGCCGTTCCACTGCTACCTATTTCAGCTGGGCCGCCCTGGGCTACTCGTTTAAGTTTGTGTGGGCCCCCATTATCGACAAGATGCCACTGCCAGGATTGACCAGATTACTGGGCCGGCGTCGTTCCTGGCTCTTCGTGGCGCAGGGCGCAATTATCACTGCCATCCTGTGGATGGCCTTTACCAATCCCGTAGATAATCTCACTCCTATGGCGCTGGCGGCAGTGATGCTGGGTTTTTCATCTGCCACCCAGGATATCGTTATAGATGCCTATCGCATTGAATCGGCCGAGAGCAGGATGCAGGCCCTGATGTCTTCCGCCTATATCGCCGGTTACAGGATAGGTATGTTGGTGGCAGGGGCGGGAGCGTTGAAGCTGGCGGCCTGGTTTGGCGGTGATGTTGGATATGATTATACAGCCTGGAGAGGCGCCTATATCTGGATGGCAGTCGCCATGGGAGTAGGGGTGGTTACCACGCTGGTGGTGTCTGAGCCTGAGGTGGAGCAGAAAGAGAGTCGCTACCTGAATAGCCTGCAGGACTATATTCGTTTTCTCGCGCTGTTTCTGATAGCTGTTACTACCTTCATCCTGACCTTTGTCTATTCCGCGCCACTGGTGGAAACACTGAAGCAGGCCCTGGGTGGTGTCTTGGGTGAGCATGCCCTGACCGGATTTATTGCAGAGCTTGTGCGCCTGGTGTTGGCTCTGTTGGTCGCTGGAGCAGCGGCACGCATTGCCATCTCGATCGGGGTCGCCAGGCACGAGGTATTGCAGGAGACCTATGTGGAACCCATGGCGGATTTTTTTCGACGCTATGGCCGTCTGGCCCTGTTGATCCTGGTATTGGTAGGGTTCTATCGGGTATCTGATATCGTGCTGGGTGTAATCTCCAATGTGTTCTATCAGGATATGGGATTTACCAAGCACCAGATTGCCGACATCACCAAGACCTTCGGTCTGGTGATGACCATCCTGGGTGGATTCCTTGGGGGCGGTCTGGCTCTGCACTATGGAGTTATGCGGATACTGTTCCTGGGCGCGGTGCTTTCTGCTGCGACCAATCTGCTGTTTCTCCTGCTGGCCAAGTCAGGTGCCAATGTGTCTCTTCTGATACTGGTTATTGCTGCAGACAACCTGAGTGCTGGCCTGGCCAGCGCCGCGTTTATCGCCTATCTCTCCGGTCTAACCCATATCTCCTTCACTGCCTTCCAGTATGCAGTGTTTAGCTCTCTCATGACTCTATTTCCTAAATTGTTGGGCGGCTACTCTGGCACCATTGTGGACTCCATAGGCTATTGCAGTTTCTTCCTCATTACTGCCGCTCTGGGCGTGCCAGTATTGTTGTTGGTGTATCTGGCAGGGCGCTATATGCCGGTAGCAGAGAGACAGGATATTTGAACCGAATACCATTTCTATAGACTTATGGCAGTTTTTTGTTGCGTTACGGCCAGCATAGGGGCAAAATCGTCCGCCCCCTAGGGATAATGTCAGGGATTAGGTGTTTTTTAGGGATTAATTTAGCTGAGGTGCAGGTCAATGGTACGCAATAATCTTCTTCGTTCGCTGGTGGTTTTCGGGCTGCTGTTTTGGGCTCAGTCAGTTGTGGCCGTCACCGATCCACAGCTCCTGGTCAAGAAGACCACGGAGCAGGTTTTGAAAGAGATTAAGGCCAGGAAACAGGAGCTGAGCGATAATCCGGGTCGGATCTATCCTCTGATCGACAATATCCTGTTGCCGCGTTTCGACTTTAACCAGATTTCACGTCTGGTGCTGGGTAAACACTGGAAGCAGGCCACCAAACAGCAGAAGAAGTCTTTTATTAAGGAGTTTCGTGAACTTCTGGTGCGGACCTACGCCACTGCACTGCTGAACTACTCAGGGCAGGAGATAAAGTATCCACCCATGAAATCCAAGCCCGATGCCAAGAAGGTCAAGGTCAAGACCAAGGTGAAGGATGCAGGAGCAGGAGCGGTTCCCATTGATTACAGTCTCTATCTGCGTAAGGATGATTGGAAGGTGTATGACGTGACCATAGACGGGGTCAGTCTGGTTTCCACCTATCGCACCAATTTTAATTCCCAGATAAGGCGGCATAAGCTTTCTGGTCTGATCTCGAATATCAAACTGAAGAATTCCAAGGGCAAGTAGGCTTCAGTGGTGTGACGGGGGTGACTCTGGACCTGGAATATGTCCAGGCTGTGTGATCTTAGCTCTAAACCTGGTAAATACTTTCCGTTTACCGGGAATTTCTTATATCATACCCCGTTTTTCAATCGCACGATTTCACTGGGTGGCCCAAGCGGCCATGCGTAACACTATCTATGGATAAACTAATTATTACTGGCGGCGATGCCCTCGAAGGCGATGTGCGCATTTCCGGCGCCAAGAACGCCGCCCTGCCTATTCTGGCTGCAACCCTGCTGGCTGATGGAGTGGTAACCATTGGCAACCTGCCGCATCTGCATGACATAACCACTACCATGGAGCTTCTGGGCCGTATGGGAGTCACCCTGGTTATGGATGAGCGCATGCGCATCTCTGTTGATCCAGGCACCATAAAGAGTTACACCGCACCTTATGATCTGGTGAAGACCATGCGGGCATCAATTCTGGTACTGGGGCCACTGCTGGCTCGTTTTGGTGAGGCCAATGTTTCCCTGCCTGGTGGTTGTGCTATCGGTTCCCGACCGGTGAATCTGCATATCGATGGTCTGCGTGCCATGGGTGCTGATATCAATGTTGAGTCTGGTTATATCCGGGCCAAGGCAGATAGGTTGAAGGGGGCCAGATTGGTAATGGATCTGGTTACCGTGACCGGTACTGAGAACCTGATGATGGCTGCAACCCTGGCCGATGGTGAGACCATAATCGAGAATGCTGCCCGTGAGCCTGAGGTGGTGGATCTGGCTGACTGCTTGAATTCCATGGGTGCCAAGATCCAGGGCGCTGGTACCGACACCATTGTGATCCAGGGTGTGGAGCGACTTACCGGGACCGAATATGAGGTTCTGCCTGATCGTATTGAGACCGGCACCTTCCTGGTTGCCGGGGCTATCTCCGGCGGGCATGTGCTGGTGCGCGATACCAATGCCAACCTAATCGACGCAGTGCTTGCCAAGCTGCGGGACGCAGGGGCAAGTATAGATATAGGAGAGGACTGGATTGAACTGGATATGCAGAGGCGCCGTCCCAAGGCAGTGGATATTCATACTGCGCCCTATCCAGCATTTCCTACCGATATGCAGGCCCAGTTCACTGCCCTGAATTGTGTGGCTGATGGTGTGAGCACTATCACCGAGACCCTGTTTGAGAATCGCTTCATGCATGTACAGGAGATGAAGCGTATGGGAGCCGACATCAAGCTGGAAGGCAATACCGCTATCTGCACCGGGATCAAAAAACTAACCGGCGCTCCGGTAATGGCTACCGATCTGCGTGCCTCTGCCAGTCTGGTATTGGCTGGCCTGGTGGCAGAAGGTGAGACCGTGGTGGATCGTATCTATCATATCGATCGTGGCTACCAGAATATCGAAGAGAAGCTGGCCGGCCTGGGCGCTGGGATCCGCAGAGTGCCAAACTAAGTAGCATCCGTCCAGAAACACCGTTTAAACAGCGAAGGTCGCATAGGACTTAAAAAAAGAAACGCTATGTTAATCAACGTTAACTTAGCGCTCTTCGTGGTTAATATTGGACTCTGGATGAAGGCTGGTAACCTCAGATGACTTTTGAAAAACCTATCACTATCGCTCTATCCAAAGGGCGCATCTTCAAACAGACACTGCCGCTGCTGGCTCATGCCGGCATTGAGCCCCTGGATGACCCGGAAACCAGCCGCAAGCTGATCCTGGACACCAATCATCCAGAAGTAAAACTGGTTACCATCCGTGCTACCGATGTGCCCACCTACGTGCAGTGGGGGGCGGCAGATCTGGGAGTGGCCGGCAAAGATGCCCTGATGGAGCATGGTGGTGATGGTCTGTACGAACCACTGGATCTGCAGATCGCCAAATGCCGTCTTATGGTAGCCGGGAGCCCGGATGCGGATATCAGCCGCAACCGCTTGCGGGTTGCTACCAAGTATGTGAATTCTGCCAGGAGCTACTTCTCTTCCCGTGGCCAACAGGTCGAGATAATCAAGTTGTATGGTTCCATGGAGCTGGCACCCTTGGTTGGGTTGGCTGATCTGATTGTGGATCTGGTGGAGAGTGGTAATACACTGAAGGCCAATGGGTTGGTGCCGCTGGAGCATGTGGCAGATATCAGTTCCCGTCTGGTGGTAAATAAGGCATCCTGGAAGATGAAGCACACCACTGTGATGAGCCTGTTGCAGGCATTACGCGAGGCGGTTAATCAGCAGGAAATATAAGGTACCGGTGAGGGCGATGGCAGAGATCAGAACACTAACTACAAGTGATGCCGGATTTGATGGTCAGTTGGAAGAACTTCTGGCCTGGGAGGCGGTGTCGGATACCGGTGTACAGGATACAGTGGCCGGTATCATAGCTGACGTGCGGGCGCGGGGGCATGCTGCTTTGGCAGAGTATACCTCGCGTTTTGATGGCTGGGAGGTGCAGAGCGTCGCTGCCATGGAGGTGGATCATGCCAGGCTGGAGCAGGCCTGGAATAGTCTGCCGGAAGAGAAAAGGTCTGCCCTGCAGCATGCTGCCGAGCGTATCCGCAGTTATGCTGAACGCCAGAAGATGGAGTCATGGAATTACACTGAAGCAGATGGGACCGTGCTGGGGCAGCAGGTTACTCCCCTGGATCGGGTCGGGCTGTACGTGCCAGGTGGAAAAGCCGCCTACCCTTCATCGGTGTTGATGAATGCCATTCCGGCCAAGGTGGCAGGGGTGCCGGAACTTATAATGGCGGTGCCCACCCCCGGTGGAATCCTGAATGAACTGGTACTGGCCGCGGCCCACGTCAGCGGTGTGGATCGGGTGTTTACCATGGGTGGCGCCCAGGCGGTGGCGGCACTGGCCTATGGTACAGAGACCATCCCCATGGTGGATAAGGTGGTGGGCCCGGGTAATATCTACGTGGCTACAGCCAAGCGTGCGGTATTTGGCCAGGTGGGGATAGATATGGTGGCTGGTCCCTCGGAGATCCTGGTGATCTGTGATGGCAAGACCGATCCTGACTGGGTGGCCATGGATCTGTTCTCCCAGGCTGAGCATGACGAGGACGCCCAATCCATCCTGATCTGTCCGGACCAGGATTTTCTGCGTGAGGTGCATGAGAGCATCGAACGCCTGCTGCCCACAATGGAACGAGAGGCTATCATCACTACTGCTTTGCGTGAGCGTGGCGCCATGATCTCCTGCCGGGACCTGGATGAGGCATGTGAACTGGCGAATCGCATTGCACCAGAGCATCTGGAACTGTCGGTGGAAGATCCCATGTCCCTAGTGCAGAAGATAAGGCATGCTGGGGCAATCTTTATGGGACGTTACACTTCAGAACCCTTGGGTGATTACTGCGCAGGTACCAATCATGTGTTGCCCACATCGCGTACGGCCAGGTTTTCATCCCCCCTGGGTGTTTATGATTTCCAGAAACGCTCCAGCCTGATAATGGTCTCAGAGCAGGGCGCTGATACCTTGGGGCGTACTGCCTCGGTGCTGGCGCGAGGTGAGGGGCTGACTGCCCATGCACGGGCTGCCGAATACCGGCTCAAGTCTTGAGCCAAGAGCTGGATAATTGATTTATTAATAGCATCATTGTTCTGA
Organism: Chromatiales bacterium; assembly: GCA_028278145.1. Classification (GTDB taxonomy): domain Bacteria; phylum Pseudomonadota; class Gammaproteobacteria; order Chromatiales; family Chromatiaceae; genus JAAGZL01. The sequence goes on from JANQEV010000019.1 coordinate 15,473, forward strand.
AGAACTGTATAAATAGAGACATCCTATGGATAAACAGACGATCAATGAATTGGTGGAGCGCTGGGTCAGACCAGAGATACGGGAACTAAGCGCCTACCATGTGCCGGATGCATCCGGGCTGATCAAGCTGGATGCCATGGAAAACCCCTACACCTGGTCGGAGGAACTACGCAGCGAATGGCTGGAGCTGTTGCGGGGGGTGGACGTAAACCGTTATCCAGATCCCCAGGCTACGGCAGTCACTGCTGCCCTGAAACAGAGTATGGGGGTGCCGGAGAGGGCCCGCTTGTTGTTGGGTAATGGCTCTGATGAAATTATCCAGATGCTGGCCATGACCCTGGGTGGGCCTGGGCGCACGATCCTGACGGTAGAGCCAGGGTTTGTCATGTACAACATGATTGCCAAATTTGTGGGCATGGAATATGTAGGGGTGTCACTGCGTAGTGATGACTTCGGTCTGGATGCACCGGCCCTGCTCCAGGCTATTGATCAACACCAGCCGGCATTGGTGTTTCTGGCCTATCCCAACAACCCAAGTGGCAACCTGTTCAATGAGCAGGAACTGGTACAGATTATTCAGGCCGCCCCCGGAGTGGTGGTGATTGACGAGGCCTACGCCCCGTTTACCGATGCCAGCTTTATGTCCCGGGTGATGGATTATTCAAATATTCTGGTGATGCGAACCGTTTCCAAGATGGGGCTGGCCGGTTTGCGCCTGGGTCTGCTTGTGGGTGCGCCGGAGTGGATTGAGCAGATAGACAAGACCCGTCTACCCTACAATATCAACGTCCTTACCCAGGCCTCAGCAGAGTTTGTATTGGGTCATCAGGAGATGTTTGATCGCCAGACCAGTGAGATTAGACAGCAACGTGCTGCGCTGTTCAGTGCCTTGCAGTCTATAAGCGGGATTACTCCCTTTCTCAGTGAAGCTAATTTTATCCTGGTGCGGATGCCGCAAGGCAGGGCTAAGGAAATCCACTCTGCGCTGCGTGATCGAGGTGTGCTGGTGAAATGCCTGGATGGTGCTCACCCGCTGTTAAGTGATTGCCTGCGGATAACGGTGGGAACGCCAGATGAGAACCGGTTGTTGTTAATGGAGCTGGCTGCAGTGTGCTGATGGCTTATATTGATAAGGAGTAGAGGGTCTTGTTAATATTCCGCCCTGCATAACAATATGAAATTGAAGGAAGTTGAAATGAAATCCATTGTTACCGGAATTGCCACAGCTCTGCTGCTGTCTGCGCCAACTGTTCAGGCGCAGGAAACCACAACAGAAGCGGTACCGGTAGTGTATTTCAATATGCCGTTTGGTGCTGCCATTACTCCGTCAGAGCCTACCTATGGTCTCAAGCTTGCGCAGGTGAGTAAGAGTCAAACCAGTGGAGTCAGCTTGTTCAATAACCGGCGTCCGGCACTGTTGGATTTCCAGTTACAGGGCGGTGAGATGAAAGCCCTCTCCATCAATGGCGTCAACACCCTGCAACAGCGCCTGGTGCATCACGCCGACGGTACCACCACAACCCAGAGCGATATCAACTGGAAGTATGTTGGTTGGGGTCTACTTGGTTTCGGTGCAGTCTGGTGGTGGTGCGAGGAGCAGGATTGGGATCTGTGCGGCGGTGATCACGATAGCGACCCTGACCCTGTGGAGGAAGTGAGAGAAGATGTCTAACAATATAATATTAGGCATATAAAAAACCGGGGGTACAGCCACCGTGTTTCATGCGTACTTTATCCAGAGTAGGTCTGTGGTAAGTCTTATTTATCTTGCGGACGTTCCGCCACGGTAACTTCGGTTTTAAATTGTTTATTGTTTCGCCAGCCCATGATCGCAACCTTGGTGCCTGGTGCCAGGGTGGCAATATAGTTAAGAATCTCATTGGCATTCTGTTGCTCCTGACCATTGATGCGGGAGATGACATCTCCCGGTTTTATTCCAGCCTGGTCGGCAGGGCCATTCTCCAGAACAGCTGATATCAGTACTCCAGTGGTCTGCTTTAGTTTGAAGGAAGCTGCTAGTTCCGGTGTCATATCCTGTCCCACCAGGCCCATCCATCCACGCACCATGCGACCGTATCGGAGTAGCTGACGCATAACTCCTTCTGCCAGTTTTACCGGTATGGCAAAACCGATCCCGTGGGATCCGCCACTCTTACTGAAGATGGCGGTATTGATACCCACCAGGTCCCCGTGGGCATTAATGAGTGCGCCACCAGAGTTGCCAGGATTGATTGCAGCATCGGTCTGGATAAAGTTCTCAAAGGTATTTATACCCAACTGGCTGCGTCCTGTGGCGCCAACTATGCCCATGGTAACGGTCTGTCCCACACCAAATGGGTTGCCTATGGCCAGAACCACATCACCCACCTGTAGCGCATTGGAGTCCCCAGCTTTGATTGCCGCAAGACCCTTGGTGCGGGTATTGAGGAGGGCCAGATCTGTATCTGGATCAGTTCCAACCACCTCTGCCTTCAGGGTGCGGCCATCGCTCAGAACTACCCGGATCTTTTCTGCATCCTTGATTACATGGTTGTTGGTCATAATCAGGCCGTCACTGCTAATGATGACACCTGATCCCAAGCTGTTCTCCCGTTTGATCCTGGGCCTGGATTTCAGGCGCTCGCCAAAAAAGCGTTGAATTACCGGGTCGTCAAAATAGGGTTTGCTTCTTTGTACCAGCAGTTTGGTGGCATATACGTTGACCACCGATGGTGAGGCCTTTTTAACTGCCGAGGCGTAGGATGCTGGTCCAGGCGTAGTGGGTGGTGCCGGTGTTTGTGCTGGTGTAGGGATGTTGGTTAGAACATCAGGTGTGATGCTGTCTTTGAAAACAGATACGGCCAGGAAGGCAGCCGCCAATCCAGCCAGGGCAGAGGTAAGGGCAAAGATGAGGAATCTCTTGAGTTTCATAGTGTATTAACCCGGCTGCCTAATATATTGTGTTCAAGGCATCATATATTAGGTTGCTGGGTTAATGTTATCCTACCTTGCCTCTTCATGGGTATAAAAGGGTTTCGATCCGGGTATTGAAACGATGGTTGAACTGAAACAACTGGTGCAGCACTGTAACGACTACCTGCAGATTTCTGCCATTGATGACTACTGTCCCAATGGCCTGCAGGTTGATGCTGGGGTGAGCCAGATTAACTCTATTGTTACCGGGGTGACAGCGAGCCAGGCCCTGATTGATGCGGCGACAGCGCATGGTGCAGATTTGCTACTGGTGCATCATGGCTACTTCTGGAAAGGGGAGTCTATGCCGCTGACTGGCATCAAAGGGCAGCGGATCCGTTCCCTGTTTGAGAGTAGCATCAGTCTCATGGCCTATCACCTGCCATTGGATATGCACCCAGAACTGGGCAACAATCGTCAGTTGGCAACTAGGCTGGGATTCGATGATGCTGCCCCTGCTGAATCAGGTGATGGGCATGTATGGGTTGCTGAATTGCCAGTTCCCGAGAGTGTAGGCCAGATTGCTGCCAGGATTAGTGGCGGACTGGGGAGGGAGCCGCTGCACCTGCCAGGTGGGACAGAGCAGATCCGACGGGTGGGTTGGTGTACCGGGGCCGCTGAAGGGTATATTGTCACTGCGGCAGATCTGGGATTGGATGCCTTCATCAGTGGTGAAGTATCTGAACAGACCACCCATCTGGCCCAGGAGCTAGGAGTGCACTATTTTGCAGCCGGGCACCATGCAACTGAGAAGTTTGGGGTTGCAGCACTGGGTGAGTATCTTGCCAGTAAGTTCGGGGTTGAGCACCGGTTTGTAGATGTGCCAAATCCTGTGTAGGAATCCCCTTACTATAGCAAGTCGTTATTGGTGTACTGGTAGTTCTTACAGCTTCCGGAGGGTAAAAAACACCATGCAGTGATTCCTAATGCCTGGTTAGGTATCTGATCACACCCAGTATGGATTAATTTACATCCCCTATTAAAAACCCTGTCTTGACCTGAATTGCACGTTGTTGGAAAATGCCCCGTTAGTTTTCATGGCATATCAGTATATTCTAAAGAATTACAGGCAGACGGCACTCCTGAACCATATATTTTCAGATTGGCCAGTCAGCATGGGGAGTCATATGTATGAGCGCAGATGGCGTTGATTTGAAAAAAAGGCGTTTTCTGACGGCTGCGACCAGTGTGGTTGGTGCCGTAGGAACCGGCTTTGTGGTTTATCCTTTTCTGGCGGCCTGGGCCCCCAGTGAAAAAGCCAAGGCTGCCGGTGCTCCGGTAGAGGCCGATATCAGTAAGCTGGAGCCGGGGCAGATGATGACTGCCAAGTGGCGTGGTAAACCGGTATGGATCATTCATCGTACCGAGCAGAACCTGAAGGATTTGCCGGGCATGGTTGATCGTCTGGCTGACCCCAACTCCGATCTGCCGCAGCAGCCTGAGTACTGCAAGAATGCTACTCGCTCTCTTAAGCCGGAATATATGGTAACTGTAGGTATCTGCACCCACTTGGGCTGCTCTCCAACCTACCGCCCGGAAATGGCGCCAGCAGATTTGGGCCCGAACTGGAAGGGCGGTTTCTTCTGTCCCTGTCACGGTTCCCGTTTCGATATGGCTGGTAGGGTGTACGCCGGTGTTCCTGCACCTACAAACCTGGTGGTTCCAAAACACTATTTTATGTCAGACACCAGGATCCTGATTGGTGAAGACGGAGGGGCAGCCTGATGAGTATGCTTAATAAGTTTGGTTGCTGGATCGACGAACGTTTCCCTATGACCAAGGTGTGGAACGAGCACCTGGCAGAATACTACGCTCCCAAGAATTTTAACTTCTGGTACTTCATGGGTTCTCTGGGCATGTTGGTGCTGGTGATGCAGATCCTTACCGGCGTATGGCTGGCCATGAGCTATAAGCCAGATGCCGATCTGGCCTTCGGCTCCGTAGAGTTCATCATGCGGGATGTGGAGTGGGGCTGGTTGATCCGTTATATGCACTCCACCGGCGCTTCCGCCTTCTTCGTAGTGATCTATCTGCATATGTTCCGCGGCCTCATGTATGGTTCCTACCGCAAACCGCGGGAACTGCTCTGGATTATCGGTGTGATCATCTACCTGGCGATGATGGCTACCGCCTTCTTCGGCTATCTGCTGCCATGGGGCCAGATGTCCTATTGGGGTGCCCAGGTGATCGTGAACCTGTTTAGTGCCGTACCCTTTGTGGGAGAGGAGCTGGGTGTCTGGATCCGTGGTGACTATGTCATCTCCGATGCGACCTTGAACCGCTTCTTTGCTCTGCACTTCCTGCTGCCGTTTATTTTGGCGGCCCTGGTGTTTGTGCATATTGTGGCCCTGCACAAGGTGGGCTCCAACAACCCGGACGGTATCGAGATCAAGGAGAATAAGGACGAAAACGGCATACCCAAAGATGGTATACCTTTCCACCCCTATTACTCAGTGAAGGATATAGCCGGGGTGGCGGGCTTCCTGTTCATCTTTGCTGCGATTATGTTCTATGCGCCGGAGATGGGTGGCTATTTTATCGAGCATCCGAACTTTGAGCCGGCCAATCCGTTGAAGACTCCGGAGCACATTGCACCGGTCTGGTACTTCACCCCGTTCTACGCCATTTTGCGTGCGGTGCCCTCAATTGCCGGTTCTGCCTTCCCGGGCGTGATCGCGATGTTTGCCTCCATTCTGATTTTTTTCTTCCTGCCCTGGCTGGATAAGAGCCCGGTCAAGTCGATCCGTTACAAGGGCGGTCTGTATAAGGTCCTGCTCTGGTTATTTGTGCTCGACTTCATCATGCTCGGCTATCTTGGTGTTAAGCCTACTACGGATCTTTATAAGCTGATGGCGCAGATCGGCACTACCTACTACTTCCTATTCTTCCTGCTGATGCCCATATACAGCAAGATGGATAAAACCAAGCCAGTTCCAGAGAGGGTGACCAAATGAAAAAGCTGATTCTCGCATTTCTATTGGCTGCAGTGCCCGCTCTGAGTATGGCAGCAGGCGGTAACGTACATCTGGATGATGCCGATATAGACGTAACCGATAAGGAGTCCCTGCAGCGGGGTGCCAAGTACTTCATGAACTACTGCATGGGTTGTCACTCTGCCAAGTACCAGCGCTATAACCGCATGGCAAGGGATCTGGATCTGACCGATGACGAGGTGAAACAGAATCTGATGTTCACCACCGAGAATATCGGTGACACCATGACCATCGCTATGGATCCAGCGGATGCCGAGAAGTGGTTTGGTGTGATTCCGCCTGATCTGAGTGTTATTACCCGGGCCAGGGGCGTGGACTGGATATACACCTATCTGCGCAGCTTCTATGTGGATGAGTCCAAGCCTTTCGGTGTCAATAACACAGTATTCCCTGATGTTGGTATGCCCCATGTCATGTGGCAGGTACAGGGGTTGCAGAAGGCTGTTTACAAGGAGGTTGATGGCAAGAAGGTAGTGGATAAGCTGGAGATCGTAGAGCCTGGCTCTATGTCCGTTGCAGAGTTTGATGGCGCCATGCGTGATCTGACCGCTTTCCTCAGCTATGTGGGAGAGCCGATTCAGGCCAAACGCAGATCCATGGGTAAGTGGGTACTGCTGTTTATCGGTGTGTTTTTCATCCTGGCCTATATGCTGAAGAAGGAGTATTGGAAGGACATCCACTGATTTCTTCCGCAACAAATAATACTTAGGGTGTGCAGTTTCGGTTATACTGTGCACCCTTTTTCATTTTTGCATTATGTTATCTATCGGCGGGTCACATGAGGTGACTGCTGAATTGGTTACCTGACTGGAGTGGTTTATGGCTGTTGTTGCAAACAAGAGATCAGTAATGACCTTATATTCTGACCCTCAAAGTCCGTATAGCCATCGGGCGAGGATGGTCTTGGCGGAGAAGAAGATTACGGTAGAGATCAATGATGTAGATCCGCTGAATCTCACGGATGATGTCATGGATCTTAATCCATATGGCACCCTGCCAACACTGGTGGATCGCGACCTTACCCTGTATGAGTCCAGAATAATTATGGAGTACCTGGATGAGCGTTTTCCCCACCCACCACTGTTACCAGTAGATCCTGTTTCCAAGGCCAGCTCCAGGCTGTTCATGTTCCGGGTAGACCGGGATTGGTATAGCTTGATGGATGCCATACTTGCCGGTGGTAAGGGTGTGGCCAAGGCCCGTAAAGAACTAACTGAAAGTCTGGTTACCACGGCCCCGGTGTTCGCTGCCAAGCCCTTCTTTATGAGTGAGAATCTCAGTCTGGTTGATTGTAGCTTGGCTCCTCTACTCTGGCGCTTGCCGCTGTTGGGTGTTGAGTTGCCTGCGGCGGCCAAGGCGGTTACCGAATATGCAGGCCGTATGTTTGAGCGTGAGTCCTTCCAGGAGAGTCTGACTGAACTGGAACGCGAGATGCGCGAGTAGCGGCCACCCTGGATTCTCCGATGGAAATGACCTCCAATCGACCATATCTGGTTCGAGCATTCTATGAGTGGCTGGTGGATAACGGTCTGACACCGTACCTGTTGGTGGAGGTGGCAGACAGTAGTGTGCAAGTACCACAGCAGTTTGTTGAGGATGGGCGCATTACCCTGAATATCAGCCCTTCAGCTGTGCGCCATCTGGAGTTGGGTAATGAGTTTATCTCGTTCAATGCCCGCTTTGGTGGCAAGCCTATGGATGTATTATTCCCAGTGGAATCGGTTCTGGGCATCTACGCTCAGGAGAATGGCAGCGGTATGCTATTCCCGGAAGACGAAACCACTGGCGGGGATGATGGTGATCCGGAAGAGACTCCACCCCGCGGACGGCCTTCCCTCAAGGTAGTAAAATAAGCCCCGGCAGTCGCACGGGGCTTTTTGTTGCTACGAAGAATTTCTGATTCATATCTTCAGCATCAGTTGTCTCAGTACTGGTCGGCGTACCAGCCGTCCAGTAGGGTACACGCCTCTTCGGTTGGTTTGCTGGAGCCATCTTTCAGTGATGGTTTGAGGCAGAGATAATGATTGCCTTGGTTATCTGACAGATTACGCAGCGGCATCTCACCCAGGGTCTCGTAATTTTGCGTGTCCATTAGGATGAATTGGTACTCACTACCCACCTCTATCTCCAGGGTGCCGCCGTTACCGGAGCCATATTTCTCCCACCAGGTTTCGGGGTTGGCCCCGTCAAAATTGGGGTGGGTGTTCTGGCTGCCGGTATGGTGCCAGGCTATTACAGTAGGGTCATGGATATGATTCTTCCTTGCTGTTTCTTTGGCTATACGCTGTGCGCTGTAGAAGTCCAGTTTGGGGTCTTTGGGCTCTATGTGTAGGATTTGCATGTCTTTTTCCTCGCTTGAGGTATTAGTAAAACGCCATAAATATCAGGCTGTTAATGCAATGGTAATATTAGTTTAGTCTAATAGTTGACAAATTCAATCAGGTATTTAGGGGTGGAATAGCCGGCTATATCTGGTGAGGGGATCAAACAGTACAGGCGATGCTAATACTACAAATTCAACGGTAGCAGGATTGAGGTACTGTGGTTGTTGGTGGTGCTGAATATCTCAGGTTTCTTTTTTGCTTGGTTCCTGAGCAAGGTTAGTGTTTGACCAGAGTTCGAATTCTGTAGTGGGGAGAGGCGGGCTGAAATGATAGCCCTGAAAGGCATTGCAGCCGTATTCATCCAGAAACCCGCACTGCTCAATAGTTTCCACGCCCTCTGCCACAGAGTAGAGTTGGAAGCGCCGGCCTATATCAAGGATGGTTTTTACTATGTCCTTGGCACTGTCATCATCCAACATGTCACATATAAAAGAGCGATCGATCTTGATGGTGTCAATAGGCAGTTTTTTAAGATAGGAAAGAGATGAGTACCCGGTACCGAAATCGTCAATAGCAAAGCTGATCCCCAGGTCCTTTAGCTGCTTCATCTTTTCGATGGTGTGATCTAAATCGGAAATCAACATCCCCTCGGTTACCTCCAGTTCAATTTGGGTGGGATCAATGTTAAAGGTGTTGATTGCTTGTGTGACCACATGTACAAAATCTTTCTGATTGAACTGCATCGGGCTTATGTTGATAGAAAAGCGCATCTGTGGGGTGGCTAGCCCAGTATTAGTCCATTCTTTTACCTTGGCTGCCACCTCGTGAACAATCCATGTTCCCACAGGAAGGATCAGGCCTGTTTCCTCCAGTATGGGAATAAATTTGTCTGGACGTATCAAGCCATGTTCTGGATGATTCCATCTTATCAGGGCTTCTGCCCCTGATAGTCGTAGGCTCTGTGCATTTACTTGTGGTTGGTAATAAAGCTCCAGTTGCTGCTTGTCCAAGGCGCTACGTAGCCCATTTTCCAGATCGAGCCGCTCCTGGATATCAGTATGCATGGCGGGCAGGAAGAAACGCTCACATTTTCTCCCTTCAGACTTTGCTCTATGCATGGCGGTTTCTGCATGGTGCAGTACTTCGGTGGCATTTGTTGCATCGTCAGGAAACAGGGTGATTCCTATACTGCAATCTATATGCAGGCGTTCACCATTGACATCCCAATACTGATTTATGGCAGTACGTACCTTGTTAACAAACTCTTGTACCTTTATTGCAGCCATGTCCCTGTTATCTGCCAACTCTTCCAGCATGATGACGTACTCATCGGTGGAGAGGCGTGACACGGTGTCCTCATTGCGCACAACAGCTGACAGGGTATTGGCAATCTTTTTCAGCAGCTCATCCCCTATCTCATGTCCCAGAGAGTCATTGATCAGCTTGAAGTGATCCAGGTCGATATGAATTACTGCGCCAATATGATTGTGTCTCCTGCAGCGCGCCATGGCATGATTAAGGCGCTCCAGGAGTAGGTTGCGGTTTGGTAGTCCGGTGAGAGGATCATGAAATGTAACATAGTGCATCTGATCCGTTACCTGAGCACTTTCTTGTTCCCGCTGGTGATTTTCCAGGGCAAAGGTGATGTCTCTTAACATCTCATGCAGTAGGCCCAGTATATCCTTGGTGAAAAAATCTTCCTGGTCTGAGTGGACATTGAAACGACCGATCAACTCTCCTTTGAACAGAATTGGAAAGCTGGCGAATGAATGCAGGTTAAATTTTGCTGTTAGAGACTGGCACTCCTCACTTATCTCTCCCATGTTGTTAATCACAATGGGTTCAGTCTTATCTATGGGTATGTGTGTGCATGTATTGTGGGTGCCAAGAAAACCTGTTGCCGGTCCGGAAACAGACTGGATATGGAACGCTGTTCTAGCTTCATTGATCAAACCAACCCAGGCCAGCTTGAACCCTGCATACTTAACGGCAATGTCACAGATTTCGCGGTAGAACTGCTTGGGATTTTCCACTCGCAGCAGCAGTTCGTTGGTTTTACTTAGAGTTTGATAAAGCTGGGTGCGACGTACCAGGGCCTGTTGTCGCAGACCAATGTTCTCTGTCATGTGGTCAAAGGTTGCTGAGACCTGGCTTAGTTCATCACTGCCAGTAAGTGCTGAGCGCACAGAATAGTCTCCTTTGCTGACTACTTCTGCAACTGCTTTCAGCCGATTGATTCTGGTTAGAATTACCTGCTTGATCCATGAGTTGATCATTATCCAGGAGATGAGCAGCAGAGGAATAAGATACAAGGTGTCTTTTAGCCAGTTGTTTATGGCCAGATCTCTCAGGTAGCCAAGAGGTAGCTTGATACTCATGAGTCCACGCAGGTCGCCAACATTATAGTTATATGCCGTGTTATAACGATTGCGTATGGTCTCTGGGACATTTTCATTTGCTCCATGGCATTTCAGGCAGTGCTGTTCGATCCAGATTGGGCGGCTGTATTGGAGGTAGTCCTCCTGCGGATTTTCTATTACCCGGAACCGCTCTTCTCTACCTGGATTTTTGCGGAAATAATCCATGTCTTTCAGCTCAACTGGATCAGCGGCGTTTCCTGGGTTACGTGGGCGATCAGAGACGTTGTTGAATCTGATACCGCTATTGGCCCAGTTTTTAAAGTCCTCGGAGATCCGGGAGAGGGCATGGGCCGGCAGAAAGCCCAAGGTCTGATCGGTTAGTTTCAAGCCACTGCTCATATATTGCTGCAGATAGATCTTGCGGGTCGCCATCAGTACCGCACGAATGTCGCCAGCTTCGCGCAAGGCCTGATCATAAATCTCTTGTTGTACCCGCTTGTAGTCGAATACAGACAGCAGGATAAACAGCAGCAATAGGGCGATGGTAATCAGGAGTGAAAGTTTGGTCTGGAGTTTCATTATATGACGTCCTGGTTGTCACTACGGGCGATTACAATACAGTCTCTACCCTGTTCCTTGGCTCGATACAGGGCATTGTCCAGGCGGCTGAGAAGCTGTTTGATCTCTTCGGGCTGTATATGTTCTGCAATGCCGAAGCTTGCAGTAAGCTGGATGTTATAGGGAAAGCTGTGGTGTTTGATTACACCATGTAGTTTTTCTGCGAGTTTTACGGTGCCATCTAGGGGGGTGTTTGGCAACAGGATAATAAACTCCTCTCCACCCCAGCGTGCACAGCGGTCAGCAACTCTGATTTCCTGCTGTAAAAGGCGTGAAAACTCCACCAGGACCTCATCGCCCACCAGATGGCCATGGGTATCGTTTATGCTCTTAAAGTAGTCGATATCCAGCAGAATTATGCTGAAGCTTACCTGGTAGCGCTTGGCCAGCTCGAATTCGTTTTCCAGGTCTGAATTAAATCTTCTGCGATTATTCAGCTGTGTGAGTTCATCGGTATATGAGAGCTCCTCCAGGATAGTATTCTGGGTAGAAACCTTTTTTTGTTCTCGGTCCAGACGAACTATGAAATAGCTGAGTATGGAAAATACCAGCACGAAGATGCCTAAAGAGGCGGCACTGAATTGAATGGAATTGTGTTGCACATCCTCCAGTAATGAACTCAGTGGTACTCGAATAGAGATCATGGCTCGTATGTCGCCCAGTTGTTCATAAAATCCACGCTTGTCGCCATACTGTTCCAGCAGCTCCTTGGGTGCTCTATTTGGATCACTGTGACAACGCATGCAAGAGCGACGGTTGGGTGTGATGGGGAGTGCCATGTAGAAAAACTCACCACCTTTGTAGTTGATAACGGAACGGTATACCTCAAGCTGTTCCTGGTTCATCCGACGCAGCAATTCCTGTTCAAACTCATCTGCCTGGTTAATGGGGTTGCGTGCATTGGTAGAAGCCAGTTTGAAGTGAATGCGCGGGAGTCCATATTCAGCTCGCTCCTCCTGGAGGTGCTGTTGCAGGTTGCGGGCAATGTAGGTAAACGACAGCAGCTTGGGGGAGAAATAAGCCGGATATAGTTTGCCGCTATCTTTCAAACGGTAGATCTCAGGTTTCTGGGTATCTTCTACATAGCTGTGCAGTGCCCGGTGTACGTGCAACTGGTTTTGCACCTGCTGTTCAGCAAAATCCAGTGCATTATCCTGCTCCACCTGGAAGTTCAGGTAGCTGAGAAGAATCCATGATATGAGAAACAAAATTGCCAGAAATAGGAGTAAATGCCTGTTATTACTAAGCAATATAGGTTTTTCGGTAGTTTGAGCATCCAGCTGAACTGCGTGCATTTTGATCCTGACCCGTGGATCTTCCATAGAATCCGTTGAAATTCACTATAACAGGCTAGCGGCACACGCAGGTTAAACATTGAACGGGGTTGATAAGTAAATTAATGAATTATGATCTACATCAATATAAGTCTGGTTGCTGACGCTTTGGGTTGCACCAACGCAGGGCGGTGTTCCTGTCTAACTAGCTGATGTTGAAGAAAAAATGATTTAGGTGATTATTGTGGTTTGTGCTTAAAACCTATGGGCTCCAGGAGCTGTAATACCGCTGTCCGTTATCATCTCCTTCAATCTCCCACGTACCATGTTCAAGTGTAGCCTGAGATCGTATAACTCCTCGGCAAAAGAGAGTGGTACGTTGGTATCAGAGATCCCCTGTTCTATGGCATCCAGTTGTGACAAGTAGTCCTGAATGGTTGCTAAATCTGTAGCGATGTGGGAGAGGCGATCGATTCTCAGCAGATCGTCATACCAATGATAGACCCGTGAGCGCATGCGCCAGCGGTAGAGTGGTGGCATGATCTTGAACAAAGGTAGCAGCAGGGCGATCAGGGGTAACAACATCACCTTGAGACGATCCACCAGTGATGCGGCCCAGAATGGGAGATAGCGCTGCAGGAATGGTGGTCCATAGTCATAGAAACGTCTGGCCTCCTTACCCAGGGGGAGTTCCAAATATGCGGCAGAAGGAAACTCACCGTTGCGCTCAAACCAGCCACCACCACCATGTACCTCAGTTGCTGCCTGCAACAACAGGTCGATATGGGCCGGGTGCAGGTTGCTATGACCCACCAGGCTGGCGCTGGCAGCTAACAGGGTCAGGTCCTGGGCCGGGATATTGCGCTGCATATCTATTACTCCCTGCGCTAGTGTCACACGGGAGAGAAATTTATGCCGACTGGTGTAGGCCTTGGCGCGCTCGAATGCCATAAGCTTTACCTTATAGCTGGATAGCAGTCTGGATATGGTAGGGGCGTGGGGAGAGCCCACCAGGAACATGGCATCCACTTCTCCCTGCAACAACAGATTGGCGGATTGTTCGCTACTCTCTGAGATCAGCTTGGTGTTGCTGTTATTGATGTTGTTGTCTTGTAGCAGCTGCTGAGCCAATGGTTTGGTGCCGCTCCCTTCAGCGCCCACAGCAATGCGTTTCCCATGCAGCTGACTGAGTCTGGTCAGGTCCAGAGCAACGGTGTGGAAAACCCAAATTGGCTCAAAGTACAGGCTTCCCAATGACTGGATTTCACTCTCTGCGTCCTTATTGGAGGAGCCGCTTTGGATAAATGCAGTAGTGGCCTGGCCCTGCTCCAGCAGTTGGATATTTTCTTGCGAGCCGGCACTGTTGATGATTTTGAGTTCAACACCATCCCGTTGCAGGATCTTGCGATAGCGCTCAGCAAACAGGGTATAGGCGCCATCCTTTTGGCCGGCGGCGATGGTTATGGTGCGTGGTGGAGCTGGGTCTACGAACTGGTATGCCAGCAAAAAACCAAAAAGTGTCAGCAGTATGGCCGGGCCATAGATACTGAACTGTTCACGTAGGCTGGAGTTCTCTCGGTTCAAACTGTTTCCCCCTCAATTCTATTTTGTCTTATTGAGTTCATCCGAAAGCAATAAGCACCAGATCTATCAGCAGATGAATGGAGATACCATCATGGTACTACTGTAACTGTAACTTGCGCATGCGATTAATAGTTGCTGTAAGCTCCTGTATTCTTGGCAGTGCCAGGGTTCCTGTAGTGTAGGGTGTTATGCAGTCCAGCCCCTCTGTCTCCACCATAGACAACAACTCCTCCAGGACCTCAACTAACCCTTTTTCTGTATCAGGAAACTGGTTGTAGTAATAGCGCATCAGGTAACCAATGGTAGTTAGTTGTCCCTGGTCTACCAGTTGTTCCAGGCGTGACAGGTCGATCTCGGTGTCTCCGTAGCGCAGTCTCCTGGTACCCAGGGCCTGAACCTTATCCTTATTGTGGCGATATTGTGGGCTGAGGCATGAGCGTATCGGGATGCGTGGAGTTGGGTGCTTGATGGAGGTCGCTGGGGTTGCATCTGGTTCCATGGCGCCTGCCAGTTCCTTGGCTTCCCGGGTGACATCTCTTGTCAGGTAGTTGTCCAGCATTAGTACCTGGTCAGCATAGGCGAAGAAATCACCAGAGCCGCCCATCACCAGAATCACTGAAACACCCTGCTCCTCATAGAGGCCACGAATCTGCTGTACCAGGGGTGTGATGGGCTCTTTATCCTTGGCCACCAGGGCCTGCATGCGGCGGTCTCGAATCATGAAGTTGGTGGCAGAGGTGTCCTCGTCGATCAGCAGGGTGCTACTGCCAGTGGCCAGCGCCTCCATGATATTGGCGGCTTGGGAGGTACTGCCACTGGCGTTCTGTGTGGTGAAACTGGAGGTGTCTTTGTCCTGGGGCAGATTGTTTATAAATGGAGTTATGTCCACCCCGGTGATGGCCCTGCCATCCTCTGCCCTGATCTTGCAGGCGTTGGGCTCGGTAACCACCATGGATCTACCATCACCACTGATATGGTTGTATACCCCGTACTCAATGGCGTGTAACAGGGTGGATTTGCCGTGGAATCCACCTCCCACTATCAGGCTGACCCCAAGGGGGATACCCAGCCCACGTATTGGTCCCTGATTCAAGCGCTTCAGTTCCAGGGCCATGGTGTCAGGAGCTACGAATGGGACTGCATCTGGAAGTGGATGGTCATCGATACCACTCATACGTGGCAGGATGGAGCCGTCAGCTATGAAGGCTACCAGGCCGTTCTCATGCAATTGGCTGCGCAGGTGTTGCTGATCCTCCACCGACTCTACATGCGTCTGAGCCTGTGCCAGGCTGTCATTTATAGAGAGCAGGCTTGCAGTTACCACCTGGGGTAGCTCATGAAACAGCATCTCCCTAGCTTGCTGTGCCAACACAGTGCGGCCATCGGCTGGTAGTGCCACCTGAAACCGTAGCTCCAGGCTGCCATCAGGTATCAGTACCGAGTTACGTCTCAGCACTTGTTGACCATAGGGAGCAATAATAATCTCTCCGCTACGTCCGGAGCCACGTGCGCCACTTACATATTTAGAGATAGCGCTGGCAAAGGCGCGACCGAAAAAATCTTCCAGGGCAACACGGCGTGTCTGGTTGGAATAGAGCTGGTGCGGAATGGCCGCAGTGCGATGGTCGATCAGGATGCGACAGCGGGATGGTTCGGCAAACGGATCGCCCTGCACATGATCAATGCGTAGCTTATAGCCAGGAAATGAGTATTCCCCCTGGAGCTGTTTATAGGCCTTGTAGCCGCGCCCATCTATGTTGGTTAGGAGTGTCTGCAGCCTGTCCATGCCTTCCCGCTATTTGTTCACTATATATTGGTAACAGTAGTACAGGAGTGTGCTCAAATCTGGTGTAGTTATTCTATGCCTCCATCTCCCGGTTCACTGCCAATGGTCCCCAGCCCTGGCATACCGGCATGATCTCCATGGCATTGATGTTTACGTGGGGTGGCACCGTTGTGACCCAGTGGATGATCTCGGCGATATCCTCTGCCACCAGAGGCTTGGTTCCTGTGTATACTTCGTCTGCCTTGTCTTCGTCTCCCTTCATCCGTACCAGGGAGAAGTTGGTCTCTGCCATACCCGGCTCGATGTTGGTCACGCGTATCTGTTTGCCCAGCAGATCGGAACGCAAGGTGCGGGAGAACTGTTTAACAAATGCCTTGGTGGCGCAGTAGACGTTGCCGCCAGGGTAGGGCCAGTTGCCGGCGGTGGAACCCAGGTTGATGATGTGCCCGCTGTTGCGCTCCACCATACCCGGCAGTACCTTGCGGGTAATGGTTACCAGTCCGGTTACGTTGGTATTGATCATGGTCTCCCAATCTTCCAGGTTGGCTTCCTGGGCCGGTTCCATGCCCAGGGCCAGTCCGGCATTGTTGATCAGGGTGTGGACCTGGCTGAACTCCTGGGGGAGATTGGCAAAAAACTGCTCTATGGAGTCCTGGTCTGTTACATCCAATTCAGCCACGTGTACCGGACAGCCATCTTTTAGCTCGCCTGCCAGCTGTTCAAGTTTATCCAGGCTGCGTGCAGCCAGTAGCAGCGGTCGTCCGGAGCTGGCGAATCTGCGGGCGCAGGCGGCACCAAAACCGGATGATGCGCCAGTGATAAAGACTACCTGTGACACTCTGTTCCCCTTGCTATTGTTTTGTAGCTATCAACTCAGTTATATGCGGCGAGATCAGGGTCGTCAACCTGTCATGGAGATTGATGATTCTGGACGGGAGATTACTTCAGGGTAGCTTTCAGAAACTACTTGCACCGATCCCAGGATTTCATGTTCATATCTTACAGGTAATGGTGAAGTTGTAGGGTTCTGTGTCAGAAACCAACCCGACCAAAACCTGGCAGGCGCAGGCTCAGGTCGTTGATGTCGATGCCGGCAGATAGTCCCAGCAGGTTAAGCTCTATCCCCTCTTCTTGTGCCAGAGTGATACCCAGTATCCCTAGCAAAGACAGTTGCCAGCCAGTGCCGCTGGGGGGCTGGCCGATAATCTTGCCGTTGGCCAAGTAATCCTTACCAATGGCGGTTGGCGGCAGGTCTAGTCCCAGTTCAGGAACTTGGCGGGCGATAAAGGCTGTGAAGGTGTTGCTATTGGGACCTGGCCAGGCATTGTAGCGGTACGGGTATGGGTACTCTGCAACGGCCTGACTTATCTTTTCGATCATCTGTTCTGCTTCTGCTCCCCGGTGTTCCAGCAGTAGTTTCGGTTCGGCGTTGAACCAGAGAAAATCCGGTGGTCCACCCTTCTGAATAGAAACCGTGGACTGGCCACGGTACAGATTCCAGCCAATGACCTGGTATACCGTGTAGTGTCTGGCATTGGCGTCCTTGACTGCAATCCAGGTGTGGATGCCGAAGGCGCCACGCCAGTTATAGGCACGGGCGCCATACACCTGTACCAGGGCTGGTTTGTACTCGTAGGGTAGGGGTGATTTACCGCTGCTGGCCAGACTGGCCTTGCTCCAGTGGGTATCCAGGTCCAGGTTGCCGAAGGCGAGTACCATGATTGGCCCCAGCAACATGGCAAATAGGGCCCAGATCGTATTGAGCAGGATGCGTCTTTTTGTTCTGGGTCTGGTCATGATATCTGGGACAAGCTTGGCGTGAGTAAGTTGCCAGAGATTTTTTGATAACCAGGGTTGGAACTCTCAGAGATACGGAAAAAACCGTTAGGTGTATCTGATTAAATATGGATATGCTGTGAAGAATAGAGGGGCGACAGCTATTTACTGTATTAAAAATAACCCACTTTACAACAAGCCTGGTTGGTCATAGGTTAATGTATATCTAAGACAAATAGAGGTTTCTGCCATGAGCAGGACCGGGAGGAGAGCATTGTTTAAGGCGCTGGTATTGGATCAGGTGGATGGTAAGACCGTGGCTGAGGTAAAGCAGCTGGAGGTAGGAGATCTACCAAAACAGGAGACATTGATTGCAGTGGAATACTCGTCTCTTAACTACAAGGATGGCATGGCCGTGACCGGTACTGGCAAGATTATCCGTGAGTTCCCCATGGTTCCAGGGATCGATCTGGCGGGTAAGATTATTGAATCTGACAGTGACAAGTACCAGCCTGGCGACAGCGTGATCCTCACCGGCTGGGGAGTTGGTGAGCGCTACTGGGGTGGCTATACCCAGCAGGCCAGCGCCAAGGCCGATTGGTTGGTGCCCATGCCGGAGGGGCTGGATTCCCGTAAGGCCATGATAATAGGCACAGCTGGATTTACCGCCATGCTATGTGTCATGACCCTGGAAGAGGCCGGTGTTACTCCAGGCCAGGGGCCAGTTCTGGTTACCGGTGCTGCCGGTGGTGTGGGCAGTATCGCCGTAATGCTGCTTTCTACATTAGGTTACGAAGTTGCTGCGGTCACCGGGCGTGAGAGTACCCATGAATATCTGAGAGGCCTAGGTGCCAGCCAGATCCTGAGTCGGGAAGAGATGAGTGCCCAGTCCCGTCCCCTGGAGTCCCAGCGCTGGGCCGGAGCTGTGGATACCGTAGGTGGTGACATCCTGGCCCGGGTGATTGCAGAGATGAACTATGGTGGTGCAGTGGCGGCCTGTGGTCTGGCCAGCAGCTTCAAGCTCAATACCACGGTGATGCCATTCATTCTGCGTAACGTCAGCCTGCGCGGTGCCGATTCTGTCAGCTGTCCGGTGGAGCGACGCACCAGGGCCTGGGAGCGACTGGCCTCTGACCTGCCCGAGAGTGCCTATACCACCATCAGCCGAACTGTTGGACTGGATCAGGTGCTGGAGGTATCCCAGGAGATCATGGCCGGACAGGTGCGGGGAAGGGTGTTGATAGATCCGAATCTATAGATAGTCCTGTTCCAGGTAGAGTGTGCTCAATGAATATGCTCAACTACGACATGCCTCTCTATCGCCCGCCAAGTGAGGGCAATAATCTGATTATTCAGGCTACCCTGGGATGCAGCTTTAATCAGTGCACCTTCTGTTCCATGTACAAATCCAAGGAGTACCAGGCGCGTCCCCTCAGCGACACATTTTCCGATATTGACCGGGCCGCACAGGGTTGGCCGGAAGCGAGCCGTGTCTTTCTGGCCGATGGTGACGCCCTGGCACTACCCACAGCGGATCTGCTGAAGATCCTGGAGAAACTGGCAGCTACCTTTCCGAGATTAACCCGGGTCTCCTGCTATGCCACGCCAAGCAATCTGCTGCGCAAAAGTCCTGAAGAGCTCGCAACGCTGCGTCAGGCCGGATTGAGCCTGCTCTATTATGGTATCGAGACTGGTGATAGGGAGCTGCTTAAAAAGATCAAAAAAGGCGCTACTCCAAGAAGTCTCCATGAGTCCCTGCACAAGGCAAAAGAGGCCAGGATCAAGATCTCTGCCACAGTTGTTCTGGGTATTGGAGGAAGTACCCATTGGCAGAACCACATCGATGGAACAGTTGCACTGCTAAACAGCGCCCCGGTTACCTACCTCTCCACTCTGCAGCTGTTTCTGGAACCAGAGGTGCAGCAGGACTTTATGGCGAAGTTTGCTGAACCGTTTCATCCACAGGATGACCATGCCATCCTGCTGGAACAGAAGCGACTCATCGCCGGGTTAGATCCTCCTAACCCAGTTATCTTCCGCTCCAATCATGCCTCCAATGCCTTGGCACTGGCGGGGAACCTCCCCAAAGATCGCCCCCGTCTGCTGGCGCAGATCGATGCTGTCCTTAATGGGGGTGCCGGAATGCGTCCACGACATCTGCGTGGCTTGTAAGAATTACCCTCTGTCCTGTTTTCTGTTCATGTCATATGAAATATGCGGTGGTTAATTCTCCTACGGATTGAGCGGAGCTGGTTATACCAGTAATCATTCATCCATGGAGTAGGCCCTGGCCTTGGCGCTGGCCACAGCGGTCATATTCAATATGCCACGCACGGAGCTGGAAGGCGTCAGGACGTGGGCGGATTCATCCATGCCTACCATGATGGGTCCGCAGGTTATACCGTCTTCCAAAACCCGAAACATGTTGTAGGCAATATTGGCCGCATCCAGGTTTGGCATCACCAGCAGATTGGCACGGCCCTGCAGCATGGAGTTGGGGAACAGGGTGTTGCGTATCTCTTCCGAGAGTGCCGAGTCGGCATGCATCTCGCCTTCCACCTCCAGGGATGGGCTTATCTTGCGGATCAGTTCCCGGGCCTTGCGCATCTTGGTTGGCGACTCAAAGTTGCTGGTGCCAAAGTTGGAGTAGGAGAGCAGGGCAGCCTTGGGGTGCATACCGAATCTCTGTACCTCATCAGCACACATGGTTGTGATCTCGGCCAGCTGCTCTGCTGTTGGATTCGGGGTTACATGGGTGTCACAGATAAAGAAGGTACCCCGTTCCAGCATTACTGCACTGACGGTAGCACAACGGCTAACCCCTGGGGCGCGGCCGATGATCCCCAGCAGATGTCGCAGATGGGAATTGAAGCGGCCCTCCACCCCACACAACATGGCATCGGCGTAGCCCAGTTTCAGGGTCATGGCGGCGATCACCGTATTATTGGTGCGTACCATGGTGCGTGCCTCATGTGGTGATACGCCCCTGCGTTCCATCAGGCCGTGGTAGGCATTCCAGTATTCTGCGTAACGCGGATCGCTCTCGGGGTTTATGATCTCGAAGTCATGTTCTGGACGTATACGCAGTCCCAGGCGTTGGATACGCATGTGGATCACCTCAGGGCGTCCTACCAGTATCGGCTTGGCCAGGCCTTCGCTAACCACTGCCTGGATCGCCTGCAGTACCCGCAGGTTTTCACCCTCTGCATACACTACCCGCTGTGGGTCCTGGCTTGCTGCGTCGAATACCGGTTTCATAATGCCGCCAGAACGGTAGACGAAACGCTTCAGTTGTTCCTGGTAGGCGCGAAAGTCAGCAATGGGTCTGGTTGCTACTCCTGTATCCATGGCTGCTTGGGCAACCGCGGGAGCAATCTTCAGGATCAGGCGGGGATCGAATGGTTTGGGTATCAGGTACTCCCGCCCAAAACTCAAGGGTTCATCACCATAGGCGGAACGTACCTCATCTGTGGCCTCGATCTTGGCCAGTTCCGCAATGGCGTAGACGCAGGCCTGTTTCATCTCTTCGTTGATCTCGGATGCTCCTGCGTCCAGTGCTCCACGGAACAGGAAGGGAAAACAGAGCACGTTATTTACCTGGTTCGGGTAATCGGATCGCCCTGTGGCCAAGATTGCATCGGGGCGTGCCGCCATTGCATCATCTGGAGAGATCTCGGGGGTTGGGTTGGCCAGGGCAAAAATCACCGGGTCCTTGGCCATGGTCTTGACCATATCTGGCTTCAGTACCCCGCCGGCCGAAAGACCCAAAAAGATATCTGCACCAACCATAGCGCCAGCCAGATCAGTGATGTCGGTATCTGCTGCGAAAGCTGCCTTGCGTGCATGGTAGTTTTCAGCTTCCTGAATCCTGGCCACGCCCTCTAAATCGTAGACCAGGATGTTTTCCCGCTTCAGTCCCAGGCTGACCAGAAGCTCCAGACAGGAAAGTGCCGCTGCTCCTGCGCCTGAGCAGACCAGTCGTATCTCATCAATCTTCTTGTTGATGATTTCCAGGGCGTTGATTATGGCTGCTGCTGAGATGATAGCGGTTCCATGCTGGTCATCGTGAAATACCGGAATATTCATCCGCTCCTTGAGGCGTCTTTCGATCTCAAAACACTCCGGGGCGCGGATATCCTCCAGGTTGATGCCACCAAAGGTTGGTTCCAGAGACGTCACTATGTCGATGAATCTGTCCGGGTCCATTTCATCCACCTCGATATCGAAGACGTCGATATCGGCAAATTTCTTGAACAGTACTCCCTTGCCTTCCATGACCGGTTTTGATGCCAGGGCCCCGATCGCGCCCAGGCCAAGCACGGCAGTTCCATTGGTAATAACCGCAACCAGATTACCGCGCGCGGTAACGGATGAGGCCTCATTTGGGTCGTTGACAATCAAATTGCAGGCGGAGGCGACACCAGGGGAATAGGCCAGTGCAAGGTCTCTCTGGGTGGTGAGCGGTTTACTTGGTACCACCCGGATCTTGCCTGCTGGATGCCTACGGTGGTATTTCAGGGCTTGTTCGTCGTACTGGTCAGGCATGGGATCTTCCTCAGGATGGTCTTTTAACGGTGTGTAACTTACGAAGAGAGTAATGATAAGTGCAATAAATAATAACAACGCTTAAATATTGTGTAAATAAATAAAGAAAACTGGGTAAGGTTGTTGAAGGACGGATTTCTCTGCCTGTCAGGTGGGTCTTTGGAACTCCTGTAAGGTATGTAAGGGATTGGTTTTAATAAAGTACCAAGCAAATTATGCACTGGTACTCGGAGGCAATAGGTCATGCTCTAACCAGGGCCATGAATAAAGAACTAAAGTATTAACACAATTATCCGATAACCTTTTCAGGCTTCAAATTGCCTTAAGCAACATAGTAATCATTGCAGCAAGGGGAGAGATTCAGTGAAAAATCTCGTCACTCCACGAAATGAGGAGCGTAAGTTGCGAGATGGTGACTTCATCGTTTCGCGTACTGATCTACAAGGGCGTATAACCTACGCCAACCGTATCTTCATGGAAATCGCCGACTATAGTGAACCTGAGCTGCTTGGCGTACAGCATAATATTATCCGCCATCCTGATATGCCACGAGCTGCCTTTAAGCTGGTGTGGGATAAGCTGCAGGCAGGTGAGGAGGTGTTTGCCTACGTCAAGAACCTGGCCAGCAATGGTGCTTTTTACTGGGTTTTTGCCAACCTCACTGCTGATCGTGATGAGCAGGGGAATATCACCGGCTATTACTCGGTGCGGCGTAAGCCCAGGGAGAGTGCAATAGCGGTGATCGAGCCGGTTTATCGTGAGATGCTGCGCATCGAGTCCCAGCACTCGTCCAGGGATCAGATGGATCACTCCACCGCCTATCTGGTGGATGCATTAACACAAATGGGGAAGAGTTATGAAGAGTTTATACTTGAAATCTAGAATTCAGGTAATGATTCATGGCTTCAATCTGCTGCTTTTCGGTCTACTGGTCATCAGTTCGCTGCGGCATGGTTTTGATCCTATCTATACCTTGTTTTGGGCTCTGGCCAGTGGCCTTGGTCTGTATGCGCTCTGGTGGATGAAAAGGCCGTTTGTAGTCTTGGGGCAGGTTACTGAGATGATGAATGAGGCCTACTATGGCCGCTTTGGTAAGCGTATCACCGGAATACCAGATATGGGCGAGGTGGGTGAGATGGCCTGGCAGATCAACGAGGTCCTGGATCAGCTGGAGGCTTTTTTTCGTGAAGTTGATACGGCGTTTACTTGTGCCTCTCAGGGACGTTTTTATCGCAAGACCCAGCCAGAAGGTTTGCATGGTTCGTTCCATAATTCATTATTGCGTATTAACACTAGTCTGGAGGCAATGGAGGCGAATGCTCAGTTTGTCGCGCGTAATGAGCTGCTGTCGCGTGTTAACGAGTTGAACTCACACTGCCTGCTGAAAAACCTGAAGGGAAACCAGAGTGATATGTTGGAAGTTACTGAGCAGATGAGTTCGGTGCTGGATATTGCGCGGGAGAATGCTGATGAGGCGTCACATGCCAAGGAAGCTGTGGGGCATCTGGTGGGCAAGCTGGAAGCGATGGTACAGCAGGTAAACTTTAGCAGCGAGTCGATCAGTAAGCTGAATGAGCGCAGCAATGAGATGAGTCAGATGACCAGCATGATTGCTGGTATTGCTGACCAGACTAATCTGTTGGCGCTGAATGCCGCGATTGAGGCGGCACGTGCTGGTGATCACGGACGTGGATTTGCGGTGGTGGCAGATGAGGTGCGTAACCTTGCGGCCAATACCAAGGAGGCCACCGATGAGATCACCAGTATCATCAACAGCATCAGCCAGGATGCGACGAGTATGTTGAACAATGCGAATCAGATGAGTGCGACGGCTGATGAGTCTAAGGGAGAGATTGCACGTTTCGAGAAGCAGTTTCAGCATATCGCCGAGTCAGCTGATCAGACATTAAATCGAGTGAATTACGCCCGGGCGATCAATTTTGCCTCACTGGTTAAAGTGGACCACATGGTCTACAAGCAGAATGGTTACATGGTTATTCACACAGGTATGGATTCTGAAGAGGCTGCGGCAGTTCTCGTGGATCACAAAGGTTGCAGTTTTGGCGGTTGGTATTATGAGGGGGATGGTCGTGAGCTTTATAGCAATACCAAGGCCTATCGTGATGTCGAAGCACCACACTGCGAAGTACACCGGGCTACTCACGACGCGGTTGCGTTGCTGGAAACTGATTGGGAGAACGATGAGGCTATTAAGCAGCAGATTACCGATGCCTTCCACCAGGCAGAAGAGGCCAGTGATCAGGTGATGGTCCTGGTAGACCAGATGGTGACTGAACGCTTTGCCTAGAGTCGGCTGACATAGACCCTATGCTCTATAGACAATGTGTTCCATATTGTTGTAGCCAGTAGCAGCTTATTTTTCTATTACTTAAACAACTCGGTTAGTTTGGCTCCAGGGTCATCGGCGCGCATGAAGGCCTCACCCACCAGAAATGAATTTACCTGGTTCTCGCGCATGTATGCCACATCTTGTGGTGTATGGATGCCGCTTTCGGTCACTACGATATGATCATCCGGGATCTGGCCCAGCAGCTCGATGGTTGTAATCAGGCTAACTTCAAAGGTGCGCAGGTTGCGGTTGTTGATACCAATGAGACGGTTTCCCAGTGGCAGGGCACGCTGTAGCTCCTCTGCATCGTGAATCTCAATCAGGACATCCATCCCCAAGTCATGTGCCAGGCCATTCAATTCCTGCATCTGTCGGTCGTTGAGACAGGCGGCGATAAGCAGGATGCAGTCGGCACCCAGGGTTCTAGCCTCGAATACCTGGTAGGGATCAATAATGAAATCCTTACGGATCACCGGTAGTGAGCAGGCTGCACGGGCCTGTTGCAGGTAGGTGTCAGCTCCCTGGAAAAAATCTATGTCGGTGAGTACTGACAGGCAGGCAGCCCCGGCCCGCTCATAGCTTTCAGCAATCTCTGCCGGACGGAAATCCTCCCGGATTACTCCCTTGCTGGGGGAGGCCTTCTTGATTTCGGCAATTACACCAGGTTTGCCGGCACTGATCTTGTTAGCAATGGCATTGACGAAACCACGGCAGGAGGAGGTGTTAGGCAGGGCGTCCTGCAGCTGATCCAGGCTGGTGTTTTGCAGCCTTTCAGCAATCTCTTCGCTCTTTCGTGCAACTATCTTTTTTAGTATGTCAGGTGTGTTGTTCATTGTATCGTTGTTCTACTGTCGGTTGAATGCCTATGCTAAAAACGAATATTCTACACGCTTCTGAGAAACGGATGTAATTGAAATGGGTCGTTATCGTCCACCTCAACCAAGAAGTTCTCCCTACATCACCCGCGCTGGCTATGAGGCCCTGCAGGCCGAATCCAAGGCGCTATGGATACGCCGTAGGGATGTAACCAAGGCCTTGGCAGCTGCAGCAGCCGAGGGCGACCGCTCCGAGAATGCCGAGTACATCTACCGTAAAAAGGAGTTGCGTGAGATAGATCGGAGGATCCGTTACCTGCAAAAACGCATGCCGGATCTGAAGATAGTGGATACAGTCCCCGCTAACCCGGAGCAGATCTTTTTTGGTGCCTGGATCACCCTGGAGGATGAGGATGGTATTGAGCTGGTCTATCGCATTGTGGGGCCGGATGAGTTGGATGCGGATAAGGGCTGGATCAGCATGGATGCACCATTGGCCAAGGCGCTGTTGAAGCGTTTCGTGGATGATGAGGTGCAGGTGCGTAGCCCGGGAGGGGAGCGTACCTATATTATTATTGAAGTAAGCTACTCAGATGCCCCATAGTACCAATCAACCAGGTAGTAACTAATCTTTTCTTTGGCTGCTGTCGTATGCGATGGGTGTTGGATACTTACTCACTACCCAATATGTTGAAACAATAAATGTCAGCACCACCACAAGCTGAATCAGGTATGATGAGCGCTCCTCAATCAAACCAGATGCCAGGGCGCTAAAAGCGACTAAGAGTGAAAACTCACTGGCCTGCCCTAACCTGATCCCCAACTCAGCCGAATATTGCGGCTTTTCACCAATTGCTTTAAACCCCCAGTTAAAAAACAGTGGTTTGGCCGCCATCAATAATGTAGTTAATATCAGCCCCGGGATAATAAGTTGTTGCGACACCACTACATCAAACTTGGCGCCAATTGAGAAGAAGAACAGTATCAGGAAAAAATCCCGTAAAGGTTTAAGCTCTTCGGCAATGACCAGGGCAATGGGAACTGTTGCCAGGCTTATACCTGCAATGAAAGCGCCCATTTCTAGTGACAGCCCAAGCATCTCTGCAGCACCTGCGACCAGCAGTCCCCATCCTAAAGCCATTACAAAAGTATGTTCTTTAATTACATCAAATTTGAATAACAGTTTTGTTATAACGTATCTAACGAAAAAGAATGCTAATACGCTTAGCGCCATTAGCTTTATCAGCAGCGAAGCAACCGATATTGTTACGTTGTTCATGCTGCCTTCGGTTACCAGCACAATGAGTACAATGGCTATCACGTCCTGCAGTAACAGCACGCTGATCATTACCTCGCCAATATGGTGGTGATGCAGGGTTACTGTTGGTATCAGCTTCATACTTACAATGGTGCTGGAGAACATCAATGCTGCACCGATTATCAAGCTGTCAATAAATGGATAACCGAATGCCCATACTGTTATCAGACTGAGGAGCATAAAGATGAAACAGGTGGCAATAGTTACAATGCTAACGCGCCCGAGCAGTCCGGCAAGTTTCGCTGGTTGAAAGTTTAGCCCTATAAGAAACAGCAACAGGATTATGCCTATATGGGCTAGTTGTTCGATCTGCTCTGCATCGTTAATAAGCTCCAGCCCTTTTGGTCCGACAAAGATACCAAGCACAATGTAGGAGAGGATGATTGGCTGCTTTAAAAACAGGAACAGGGTGGAGAACAGGGCGGCACCTGCAAATATCAGTGCGAATTGAAGAATCGTATGATCAAGCATCGTTTGTACTAATGCATCTTCTCTTACTATTGTGTTGCCGCAGTTGTCTATCCTGGCCGGTTTGGCTAGGCAATTATATATAGCGTAGCAGGTGAAGTGCTTCGGGAGCGGTGCCATGTACAGCATATGGCCCTGGATGCTGGTAGTAGCAAGCAATAAAAAAGGGCCAACTGGCCCTTTTTTACTATGAGATCAGACTAGGTATTAATCAAAACTCTGGGTCAGGATTGCCAGTCGGTCTAGGCGATTACGTGCCTCACCGCTGGCAATGACCTCGTCTGCCTTCTTTACCCCATCCGCCAGACTTTCAGCCAGTCCTGCAGCGTAGATGGCAGCCCCCGCGTTGAGTTGTACGATATCTCGGGCTGGGCCTTCCTGGTTATCCAGTACGCCACGGATGATGTTCAGACTATCAGCGGCATCGGTTGCCTTGATGGCGTCTATGGAGGTGCGCTTGATACCGAAATCTTCTGGCTGAATACTGAAGCGTCGTACCTGGCTATTCTTCAGCTCTGCCACCTCGGTCTTGTCTCCGATGCTGATCTCATCCAGTCCATCACGGGCATGTACCACCATGACGTGGCGGCTGCCAAGTTTCTGTAGCACATTGGCCAGTGGGTCCAGCAGTTCATCGCTGAATACACCCAGTACCTGGTTAGGGGCGCCGGCCGGGTTGGTGAGAGGTCCCAGGACGTTGAATATGGTACGCACTGCCATCTCTTTGCGCGGACCGATGGCATGCTTCATGGCACCATGGTGGGCCGGTGCAAACATGAAGCCCACTCCCACTTCCTTGATGCACTGGGCTACCTGTTCCGGTGTGAGGTTCAGGTTTACCCCGGCCGCCTCCAGAACGTCGGCCGATCCTGATTTGGAGGATATGGAACGATTACCATGCTTGGCTACGCTTGCCCCAGCCCCGGCGGTAACGAAGGCGCTGGCGGTGGAGATGTTGAAGGTGCCGGAAGCGTCGCCGCCGGTGCCGCAGGTATCCACCAGGTGCTCATCGCTGCCTGCATCCACTTTTGTAGCCAGTTCCCGCATAACACTGGCTGCAGCCGCTATCTCCGGGATGCTCTCGCCCTTCATGCGCAGTCCGATGAGAAAGCCCCCAATCTGGGCCGGGGTGGCACCACCGGTCATGATAGAGCGCATCACTGCGATCATATCCTCGTTGCTCAGATCATGGCGTTCAATTACCTGTTGGATGGCCTGTTGTATCTCCATAATCTCCTCTCTTTGTCTGGGCTTTGGTTTTGTCCTGCTAGCGCCCTTCAATAAAGTTCTTCAGTAGGTCGTGTCCATGCTGGGTTAATATGGATTCCGGATGGAACTGTACTCCCTGCAGATCCAGTTCCCGGTGTCTAACTCCCATTATCTCATCCATGGAACCATCTGGGTTACAGGTCCAGGCGGTGATCTCCAGGCAGTCTGGCAGGCTGGACTCCTCAATCACCAGGGAGTGGTAGCGCGTGGCCACCAGGGGATTGGCCAAACCTTTGAATACACCCAGATCGGCGTGAAATATGGGTGAGGTCTTGCCATGCATCACGTGGCGGGCATGTACAATCTTGCCGCCGAAGGCCTGCCCTATAGATTGATGTCCAAGGCACACCCCCAGGATGGGTATACGGCCGGCAAAGGCCTTTATGGCATCCACCGAGATGCCGGCCTGGTCCGGGGTGCAGGGGCCGGGAGATATAACCATGTGGTCCGGGTTCAGCTGATCGATCTGTTCCAGGGTTATCTCGTCATTGCGGTGTACCCGCACATCCTCTCCCAGTTCACCCAGGTACTGCACCAGGTTGTAGGTGAAGGAGTCATAGTTGTCGATCATTAATAACATGTCACTCCTCCTCACCATGGAATTCATCCAGCCCGGCCTCGGCCAGGGCTACGGCGTGGAATACGGCCCGGCCCTTGTTCATGGTCTCCTTCCACTCCAGACGGGGGATGGAGTCTGCTACCACGCCGGCGCCGGCCTGGATGTGCAAGGTCTCATCTTTAATCACAGCGGTACGGATGGCGATGGCAGTGTCCATGTTGCCGTTCCATGACAGGTAGCCTACAGCTCCTGAGTAGACACCACGCTTCACCGGCTCCAGTTCGTCGATGATCTCCATGGCGCGGATCTTGGGAGCGCCACTTACGGTACCGGCTGGGAATGTGGCGCGCAGTACGTCTATAGCAGTCATGCCATCTTTCAGCTTGCCGATTACGTTGGAGACGATATGCATTACATGGGAGTAGCGTTCCACGATCATCTTATCCGTGAGTTGAACGCTGCCGATCTCGGCTACGCGCCCAGCATCGTTGCGACCCAGGTCAATCAACATCAGGTGTTCGGCCAGCTCCTTGGGATCTGCCAGCAGCTCCTCTTCCAAGGCCCGGTCCTCTTCCTCGGTATGGCCGCGGCGTCGGGTGCCGGCAATAGGACGTACTGTTACCTCACCATCTTCCAGTCGGGTCAGGATCTCGGGGGATGATCCCACTACATGGAAGTCGCCCAGGTTAAGAAAGTACATGTATGGTGAAGGATTGAGTCCACGTAGCGCCCGGTACAGGTTCAGGGGTGGGGCCTTGAATGGTATGGAGAGGCGTTGGGAGATCACAACCTGCATGCAGTCACCGTCTAGCACATACTCCTTGACACGATCCACCGCCTGTTTGAATGCGTCTTCGGTAAAACCGGATACAAAGTCGGTCTCTTTAATCTGGCGGGATGCTCCAGCTACCGGCCGTGGCGCGCCTCCCTGCATCTTGCGGATCAGCTCCTCGATACGGGCCTCAGCCGACTCTAGGGTGCCACCACTGGTTGGGTCGGTATGGACGATCACATACATGGAGCCACGCAGGTTGTCGAATACCACCACCTCGTCCGAGACCATGAGCATGATGTCCGGGCTGCCGATGTGGTCCGGGTTGGGGCATTGGGCCAGCTTGGGCTCGATATAGCGGATGGTGTCGTAGCCAAAGTAGCCCACCAGTCCGCCAGTGAAACGGGGCAGGGTGTCGTACTCCACCACCTGGTAGCGCTTTTGGAACTGCTCGATATAGTCCAGTGGGTCTGCCACCTCCAACTGTTCAGTAACTTCACCGCGGTGTTCGATAGTTACCTGGTGTCCATGCACCTTGAGCAGGGTGTGGCAGGGCAGGCCGATGATTGAGTAACGCCCCCATTTTTCCCCACCATGTACCGACTCGAACAGATATGAGTGCGGGCCATCGGCCAGCTTCAGGTATACGCTCAGAGGGGTATCGAGGTCTGCGAGTACCTCGCGCATTACTGGGATTCTATTGTGGCCCTCTGCTGCCAGGGCCGCGAACTTTTCGGGGGTCATCTCTTTCTCCACAAATTTGCTGTCGACAGGGGTAGTGCTTGGTGCGGCTTCACCAGCGCCATCGGGTGCCTGTCTTCAACACTATATTGTGGGTTCTGAGTAACATCTGCTTGGTTGTTGTCTGGTTTCTTGATTGCTAATAATCGAAAACGTTGAAAGTTTCCTGTCTCTGACGGTTTATGTCAAGGAGAGAAGCGGTGTCAGTGGTTTCACCAGTCCAGGTGCATCAACCCAGCTGACGGCGCATCTCACCGATAATAGTGTCATAGCCGTTTGGATCTGAATCCTGTCCTTTGCCAAAGATACCGGATCCAGCCACAAAGGTATCGGCCCCAGCGGCAGCAATCTCGGCTATGTTATCCGCCTTTACGCCACCATCTATCTCCAGGCGTATATCGTAGCCTGATTCATCGATCATCTGACGTACCTGACGAATCTTATCCAGTGCGGCAGGGATGAAGCTTTGACCGCCAAAACCTGGATTCACAGACATGATCAGCACCATGTCCACCTTGTCCATTACATAGTCAAGATGGGAGAGAGGGGTGGCAGGGTTGAACACCAGGCCTGATTTACAGCCGCTGTCACGGATCAGCTGCAGGCTGCGATCAACATGTGCGCTGGCCTCGGGATGAAAGGTGATGTAGGTGGCGCCAGCCTGGGCAAACTCTGGGATGATACGATCTACCGGGTCTACCATCAGGTGCACATCTATGGGGGCAGTTACTCCATGCTTGCGCAGGGCCTCGCATACCAGAGGGCCAATAGTCAGGTTAGGTACGTAGTGATTGTCCATGACATCGAAATGAACGATGTCAGCACCGGAGGCCAGCACGTTGTCCACCTCTTCCCCCAGGCGGGCAAAGTCTGCTGAAAGGATGGATGGTGCAAGCATGTATTCAGAC
Source organism: Chromatiales bacterium (assembly GCA_028278145.1). Classification (GTDB taxonomy): domain Bacteria; phylum Pseudomonadota; class Gammaproteobacteria; order Chromatiales; family Chromatiaceae; genus JAAGZL01. The sequence goes on from JANQEV010000019.1 coordinate 46,885, forward strand.
ATGGGTTGGTCCTGTTATGGGTGTGTGATAATGGCTGTAACTTTAACCCAAGCATGGTCTGATTTCATCAGTCCCCGCTATACTTTCTGGCAGGTTGCAGGTAAAAACAGTATCTACCGTCAATAAGGATCAACATTGCGATTCATTTATAGGGGCAAGGCATGCAGAGAGTTCTGGTCTTTCAAATCCTTTGGTTGTTGTCCTGCAATCTTACTGTTGCATCGGATCTGTTGCGTGAACAGCGCTATGCCCAGGATATAAAGGATGGCCTGGTGGTGGGGAAGGCGCTAAGCCTGAAGGCCGGGGACCAGGAGTTCCTCGCGATCCACGGTGAGTCTGATAACAATAAGATCAAGGGTGGAGTGATACTGCTGCATGGCATGGGGGCAAATCCAGCCTGGTCGGTAGTGGTACAGCCCCTGCGTATGGGATTGACTGAGCATGGTTGGGAGACGCTGTCACTGCAGATGCCGGTGGCACCCCGGGGGGCTGGACTCTGGGCCTATGATGCACTGATACCGGAGGCAGCCCCACGCATCGCTGCTGCAGTTCAGTTTTTTCAGCAACGCAAGATTGAGAAGATCGTAATCATCGGCCACTCCATGGGTGCGCGCATGGGGCTGGAGACCCTGGCTGCCGGGGTGCCAAATGGTGTGATTGCTTTTGTTGCAGTGGGAATACCCACCAATGCCGATGAGCCTGACGCTGGTACCCTGGGGGCGCTGAAGAAGCTGAAACTTCCGGTGCTGGATCTATATGGAAGCCGGGATCTACCTTCGGTACTTGGCAATGTAAAGAGCAGGAAAATTGCTGCACGCCAGGCAGAAAATGAAGGCTACAGGCAGGTCGAGATTGTGGGTGCCGATCACTACTTTCGTGGCATGGATGAAAGCCTGTTGGCCAGGGTGAATGCCTGGATTGGTCGTGAGGCTGCTGAGAGTAAATTGGTTTATGAGGCTGGAGAGGAAAAGGAGCCTGCTGCACCGGCGCAACCTGCACAATAGAGCTCTAGTTATTTATGAACCGGCTAACCAAGCTCTGCCAGTAGCCGCTCAATCATTCCCCGAGCCTGTCCGGCATAACCGCCACCAAAGATATTGAGATGATTCAGTATGTGGTACAGGTTATACAGGGTGCGGCGCCTGTTATATCCTGAGTCCAGAGGCCACACCTCATTGTATGCAGCATAAAAACCGGCACTGAATCCACCAAACAGTTCTGTCATGGCCAGGTCAGCCTCCCGGTCACCATAATAGACTGCAGGATCGAAGATGACGGGCTTCTGATCTGAAGAAAAGCCCATGTTCCCTCCCCACAGGTCTCCATGCAGCAGGGATGGTTGCGGTTGATGATCGATGAGTTGTGGCAGGAGTTCCAGTAAACGGTTGCCTGGTTCATGCAGTTCTCTGCCATGCCCAAGATTATCTGCCAGTTGTAGTTGATAACCCAACCGTCTCTGGTGCCAGAACTCTATCCAATCGCTGCCTGGATTATTGGGTTGGTGGGTAGAGCCGATGGTATTGTCCCGGCTCCAGCCAAAACTGCTTCCAATGTTCTGGTGCAGTAGTGCCAATTGATGCCCCGCCAGTTGCATGTCTCCGCTGTGAGACATCGGTATGTACTCAAGTACCAGAAATGAGCTGTCGCCACTGCGGCCATGACATATAGGTTCGGGTACACGTATGCTGCATGATTGTGCAATCTCTCTAAGTCCGGCAGCCTCGGCCTCAAACATGGATAACCGATGCGCTTGGTTGAGTTTGATGAAATAGGAGTGGCCGTTGTCACTCAGCTGAAAGGCCTGATTTATGTCGCCACCGCCGACAGTTCTGGGAGCGGTAGGGGTAAATTGAGTGCCAGTGACCTGGCGGATCTGATCAGTTATGTGCGTCCAGACGCTCATGCAGGGGACTGCTGCGGGGGAAATGAGCACGCAGGAACTCCATCTGATCGGCCAGAACGTTTCTGCCCTGCAGATAGATATATTCAGCATGGGTTGGAGTGAATGGGATGGCCAATAGCTCCATGCCGGCTTGCTCCGGAGTCAGACCGGCCTTGTGGTTGTTGCAGCGCAGACACGCTGTTACTACGTTATTCCAATGATCTGGCCCACCCTGGCTCAGCGGGCGAACATGATCGCGCGAGAGCTTGCCGCGGGGGAACATGGAGCCGCAGTAGAGACAGATGTGGTCATCTCTTTGGAACAGGGCGTGGTTGTTCAGAGGTGGAGTGTATTTTTTTCTGGCTTTGGCCAGTCCCTGGTTGTTGCCGTTGGTTGCAATGATGGTATTAACTTCCAGGACACTGCGGCGTTGGGTGCGGGCATTGATGCCGCCGTGGAGACGAAACAGGACCCGGCCACAGCTGTAGGCTATCTGGCCTAGAAAATGCAATCGCACCGCGCTCCGGTAATCGATCCATCCCAGAGGCATTCCGGCAACATCGGTGCGCAGAATCTGTTGTTGAAGATCTGCCACTTTACCCATATCTCCGTGAAACCAGTGTTGTTAAGCATCCTGCCCTGATCGGATAATACACCACTCTGTTATTGGTGCAACCTGGTGGAATTTGGCGTGTCATGGGTTGTTGCTGATGTATTACATCCGGTCTGTTGATCCGCATGATTCCTGACTGTTTTGCTATCCCCGCCCCGGTTGGCACAGTTAACACAGAGGCCATGTAATAAAAGACCGTCAAGGCAGCATGTAATTCCCATGTCATTGTAACTTATGTGAAAAAAAGCCTTGACACAGGTCGATCATAACTTTTTTTTATGGCTGTTATACACAATCTTGGTCAGAGTCTGTCGAAAAATGAGAAATGATTCACGTTTTTTTTGGCACTAATCCAGCTAGGCATGTAACATATTGAATAATAAAGAAAAATAAATGATGGTAAATTATTGGTCAATTTGACTGCAATCCAGAGCTACTAACTATTTGAGGCTGAAAAGATAGTTTATTCCACAGAGTTATCCACAGGTTCTGTGGAAAAATCCATTCTTCCTGTTAACACAATGAGTTAGCTGTTACAGATGAGCCTCGAGGTTAGAAAGCCGGCTTAACAGAAGGCCGTCAGGTCTGACAATCCGGGTTCAACTCAGGTAGAGTTTGCACATGTCTGTAAATGCCATTTTACGGGTGGCTGTTCCGGCTCCACTCTACTCCTGTTTCGACTATCTTGCTCCCGAGGGCGTCAACCCGGCAGATCTGTTTCCTGGCGTGCGCCTGATGGTTCCCTTTGGCAAGGGCGAACGCTGTGGCGTTCTATTGGATCTGGTAGCAGAGTCTGAGTTGGAGATGGGATCTCTAAAGCGGGCTAGCAAACTGTTGGATACCGAGCCATTACTGGGTCCGGATGATCTTGAGTTGTTGTTATGGGCGGCAGAGTACTACCGGCATCCAATCGGCGATGTGGTTGCATCAGCACTGCCGGTGCGTCTACGTAAGGGTAAATCTCAAGCGTCGGCGGGATTGCCGGGCTGGAAACTTACTCCAGCTGGTGTGGAGCAGGAGCTGGAATTATTAACCAGGGCACCGCGTCAGGCACAGATCCTGCGACTGTTGCAGCAAAGCCAGGACGGTCTGCTTTCCCAGGCAGAGATCTATAGAGATGGAGGCGAGTGTCGTTCTATCCTGCGTGCTTTGGAACAGCGGGGTTTGGTTGAGCCCTGTGAGATCCATTCCTGCCAAGTTGAGTTAACAGATGCACGATCTGTAACTGCACTGCAGTTAAATCGGGATCAACAACAGGCAGTGGAAGCGGTGATTCAGAGTGGTGATGGATTTCAGCCCTTTCTGCTGGATGGGATAACCGGCAGTGGTAAGACCGAGGTGTATCTTGCCTTGGTGGAGAGAGCGCTGGCGGCAGGCCGACAGGTGTTGATACTGGTGCCGGAGATAGGGCTTACCCCACAGCTTATGCAGCGATTTCAGAATAGGCTAGATGTGCCCATGGCGCTGCTGCATTCGGGGCTATCTGATGTTGAGCGGGAGCTGGCCTGGTCTGCGGCTGCCCGGGGTGAGGCTCGGGTGGTTATAGGTACTCGCTCGGCGGTGTTTACTCCCATGCCTCGCCTGGGTTTGATCATCGTGGACGAGGAGCACGATCTTTCATTCAAACAGCAGGAGGGGTTCAGATACTCGGCACGGGATCTAGCTTTGGTCAGGGCGCGCCGCCGTGAGTGTCCGGTGGTCCTCGGTTCGGCCACTCCTTCCCTTGAGAGCTTGCGTAATGCCAAGACCGGCAGATATATACACTTAATGCTGTTGGAGCGTGCTGGCAGTGCGGTACCTCCACGGCTGGATATTCTTGATATACGCTCTGTGCATCTGGAAGCCGGTATCTCACCCACTCTGTTTCGCATGATCCAGGAGGAGATTGAAGCTGGAAATCAGGCGTTGTTGTTTCTCAATCGTCGTGGGTATTCACCTCTGCTCTCCTGTTATGACTGTGGCTGGATCGCCGAGTGTAGAAGATGTGATGCCCGACTGACTTATCATATGGGCAATGACCTTTTGTGGTGCCATCACTGTGGTTCTCAACGGCGTGCGGACAAGGTCTGCCCTGAGTGCAAAGGTGAGAAACTTAAGCCGCTTGGTCAAGGGACCGAGCGTCTGGAACAGGTGCTGGCAGCGCGTTTTCCCAAGACTGGAGTTGTGCGGATAGATCGGGACTCCACTCGGCGCAAAGGCAGTCTGCAACATATGTTGGATCAGATTCACCAAGGCAAGCATCAATTGCTGCTGGGTACCCAGATGCTGGCCAAGGGTCACCACTTTCCAGATGTCACCCTGGTGGGGATTCTGGATGTGGACCAGGGGCTGTTTGGAGCCGATTATCGCGCAGCAGAACGCATGGCTCAGTTGATTACCCAGGTCTCCGGTAGGGCTGGCAGGGCGGAAAAGCCGGGGCGGGTAGTGGTGCAGACGCGGCATCCAGATCATCCGCTGATCCATACCCTGGTACGAAACGGTTATGGCTCCTTTGCCCTGGAGGCCCTGCAGGAGAGAGAGGCGGCACTCCTCCCACCTTACAGCTATCAGGTGCTGGTACGAGCCGAAGCAACCGTGGATCGCATGCCACGGAGTTTTCTGGATGATGCCGTAGAGTTAGGTAAGGCAATGGGTAACGGTAGTGTGGAGTTCTGGGGGCCGGTTCCGGCACCCATGGAGCGCCGGGCTGGCAGTTTTCGGGCGCATCTTTTGGTGCAGTCTAATAGTAGGGGGGAACTGCACCGCCTCCTGGCCAGCTGGCTACCACAGATGCGCGCGCTGAAATCAGCGCGACGAGTACGCTGGTCGGTGGACGTGGATCCGCAGGAGATGCTTTAAGGTATGAGGCAGGGGAGGTTGTCCCTCCCCTGCTGATAGCTGAAGATGCTACTTGTTGGTCTCTATTGGTACCACCTTCTCGTACATGTTGGTTATCCGGTTCATCTCTTTCATGATGCTGTCGGTAGTGGCAAAAACAGTCACCGGAAGCCCGCCTTTCTTCTGATCCAGAAAAAACTTGCGCACAATCTTCCACAGACTGCCAACCTTGGACAGGGCAGAGGTTATCTCCGGGATGTTCTGACTCGAGCCGTTGAGAATTTTAAGGGCAGTTTCGAATTCCTTTACCGCCTTCTGTAGCTGTTCCACTGAATTGGGATCACGGAAGCCGGCCTGATATGCGATATAGTATTTTGCTATCCTCTGGGAAAGCATACGCTGACGTCCAGAGATGTTTACCAGCTTTGCTTTCTTTAATTTGGATGACTGCTCCAGTTTTACCACTACGCTTTGACACACCTCGAGTAGTGTTTCACTCAAATCCAACACTTCACTAGCACTGTTTTTGTCATAGGGGTTGCTGACCAGGGTGGAATAGTCCGCCAGCGCTATGTCTATGAAGGCAAACAGTTCCTGGATGTCCTGGTCCTTGATCTCTTTCTTTAGCTGATTGTGGTGCCTGCTAAACAGCTCCAGGCTAGCCTTGAGCTGTGCCCGAGCCTTGTCCGGGCGCACATTCTCGCCCAGGAAAAAATAGGCCTTGGCGATTCTCTGTGAGAGCATCCTTTGTTTGCCAGCCTTATTGATGGCTGCTGAGAGCGGGTCAGTCTGTGCGTAGCAGAGCAGGGGGAGTCCGAGAATGGTTAGAAGAGAGAGGAGAAGCAGGGTTTTAAGTTTAATCATTTTCCTTTCCCGGTATCTGAATATCGATTGATAGCGTTAGTCTGGTGTTTTCATGGCAGTACGATCCCTGTGCATGCGATTTAAAGTAGTAAATGTTGATCATTGTACTTGCCATGGTTCTTCCATGTAAACAGCGCGCAATCATATAGCGGCATAATATGGTTAATCTGAATCCACGCTCTTTCGGCAGTATGGTATCCTTGTGCGCTTTATCACATCTTGAGTAAAAGTTTGAGAATGAAAGGCATAATCCAGCAACTGATCTCACAGGCACTCACCCAATTGGCGGCTGAAGGGGTGATCCCGCAAGATGCCATGCCGGAGCCAATAATCGAACGGGCGCGCGATGCTCAGCATGGTGATTTTGCCTGCAATATAGCCATGATGCTGGCCAAAGCAGCCAAGGCCAAGCCCCGGGATCTGGCAGAAAAACTGGTAACGCTGTTACCTGAGACGCCCATGGTGTCCAGGGTGGAGATTGCCGGACCTGGGTTTATCAATTTCTATCTGGCTGAAGATGCCTATCACTCTCTGATTCCTACTATCTTGAGCCAGGGCCATGAGTTTGGCCGCAGCAATATTGGAGCCGGCAAGCGGGTGCAGGTGGAGTTTGTTTCTGCAAATCCTACGGGCCCACTGCATGTGGGCCATGGGCGCGGTGCTGCCTATGGTGCGGTGGTGGCCGACCTGCTGCAGGCCGTTGGTTTCGATGTGCATCGTGAATACTACGTCAATGATGCTGGGCGTCAGATGGATATCCTCGCTACCAGTGTCTGGCTTAGGTACCTGGAGCTGTGTGATGAGGAGATCGGGTTTCCGGAAAATGGCTACAAGGGTGATTATGTCTGGGATATAGCAGCTACTCTGCACCGTGAGCATGGTGAGCAGTATCACCACACTACAGAAGAGGTGTTTCAGGGAGTGCCGGCGGATGAGCCGGATGGTGGTGACAAGGAGTTGCATATAGATGTGCTGATCGAGCGCGCCAAGCGGCTGCTGGGAGATAATCGTTACCGTTTTGTATTTGAACTGGGTCTGAATACTATCCTGGAGGATATAAGGGATGATCTGGAGCTGTTTGGAGTCAAATATGATGAGTGGTATTCCGAACGCAGCATTACTGAAAGCGGGGCAGTAAACAAGGCCCTGGAACGGTTGCGCGCTGCTGGACATATCTATGAGAAAGAGGGTGCCCTATGGTTTCGCTCCACCGAATTTGGTGATGAGAAGGATCGGGTAGTGGAGCGGGATAATGGACAGACTACCTATTTCGCCTCGGATATTGCCTACCATATGGACAAGCTGGAACGTGGCTTTGATCGGGTGATAGATGTTTGGGGTGCGGATCATCACGGTTATGTTCCAAGGGTAAAGGCAGCATTGCAGGCGCTGGGCGCTGACCCATCCAGACTGGATGTACTGCTGGTTCAGTTTGCCAATCTGTACCGGGCGGGTGAAAAGGTGCAGATGTCCACCCGCTCTGGTTCCTTTGTTACCCTGCGTGAATTGCGCAAGGAGGTAGGTGCGGATGCGGCTCGCTTCTTCTATGTAATGCGCAAGTGTGAACAGCATCTGGATTTCGATCTGGATCTGGCCAAGTCTCAGTCCAGTGACAACCCGGTTTACTATGTTCAATACGCCCATGCCAGGGTGTGCAGTGTGCTGCGACAGGCGGGAGAGAAGAACATTTCGCTGGACATAACTGCAGGTGAAACCAATCTTGGACTCCTGACCGAAGCCCACGAGTCTCAGGTTCTAAAAACCCTGTCGCGTTATCCAGAAGTGGTGGAGATGGCGGCCATGAGTGAGGAGCCACACCAGTTGACACACTATCTGCGGGAGCTGGCTAACGACTTTCACACCTACTACAACGCCCACCAGTTTCTGGTGGATGATGAACAGGTGCGTGATGCCAGGATAAAACTAATTCTGGCGGTAAGGCAGACACTGAAGAATGGTTTGAATCTGTTAGGTGTGAGTGCGCCAGACAGTATGTGACAAACCGGTAATTTATGTTGTACTGATACCAATGAGTGATTTAGGATACTGCGCCGAGTATGGCAAGAGATTATAAAAGCAGGGCTCACGCCACCCAGCCCAAAAAGAAACCGCAGAAGCCAGGTTGGATATGGTTCGTGGCCGGTCTTCTTGTGGGAGTATTCATCAGCGGATTGGTCTGGCTCAAGGTAACCCCTACAGGCAAGACATTCCCACAGCAGGTGGCGGCATCAAAACCCAAGGTGAAAAAGCCTGCTGGCACTGAGAAGAAGCAGAAAAAGCCGCAGCAGGAGACACCCAAACCAAGGTTTGATTTTTATACCATTCTGCCGGAGATGGAGGTGGTGGTTCCAGATCCAGTGGATGAGCCGGATGCCAAGCCGGTAGCTGCTGCCAAGACGCGTGAGCCTGCTAACAAGCGACCTACTGGCACCGCAGGTTATATGCTGCAGATGGGTTCATTCCGAAAGCTGGCCGATGCCGATCGTCTCAAGGCCAGTCTGGCGCTGGTGGGTATCCAGGCTGAGATCCAAAAGGTGAATATCAAGGGTGGTGATGTCTATCACCGAGTACGTAGTGGACCCTATGATCGGGTGCAGGTGAATCGTCTGCGCAACAAGCTCAAGCAGAACAAGATCAGCAGTCTGGTAATCAAATATCGGAAATAGTCGTGCGGGATTAAGTTGTCACTTGTGGCTTTGTTTCCGGCTACTATAGTGTGGATATGGTTTCCAAGATCCGCTTCCAGCTTGACATTTCACAGCAGGAGTACCTGCGCTACTACAGTGGGTCAGCACAGTTTGTCATTGTGCAGGCAGAGGATGGGCGTAGATTACAACTGCCTGCTGCCAATCTGCGTCCCTTTGTATCTGCAGCTGGTATCCAGGGGCGTTTTGAAATGCTGCTGGATGAGGACAATAAGCTGCTGGAGTTGATCAAGCTAAGGTAGTTCGTTCCACAATAAGAGCTTATGTTCTATATTTCGGTTTAGTTCGTCTTAGATAGGCCAAACCGATCAGTCCGGATCCAAATAACCAGAACCCAGCTGGTAGCGGTATGGTCGTGATCTCATAACCAATCAGATCCAGAGCGCGCAGATCTAACTCAGACACCAGTGAAATCTCACCTAAATAAAGAGTTGGGTCCATGATACCTATACCTAGGCCATCCTCCCAATGACTAGCCTGCCGGCTCACACCATCGGACATCAGTATTTCATTCATGATGTCATCAAAGATCGGGTCCCCTCCTGGCATAAGGGAGCGCGCACTGTCTGTAAATTCTTGTGGGGTAGATGGATCATTAGCCGAATCATTTTCAAAACGGAACAGATCCAATGGTGTCATCCGTACGTCGTCATCGGTTAACCCGTTCTCAATCATGTATGCAATATCATCGACTACAGAAGTAAATCCCAGAATATGACCGATCTCATGGGCGGCAACGGTCTCAAAATCCATTTGCCCAGGCGTGACTCCATCGCTGTTGTCGTAATCGAATGAGAATCCAGTATTAAAGTCGATGGTTCCGTCACTTGCCCCGAAGATTGCGTCTAAGTCTAAGCCAACAACTTCCAGCGCCTTTAGATTGGCCTTGCTAGCAGCTATGCCGGTAACAGTAAAGCCATCGGGAACAGTTACATTCAGCGCGCTGAGTGTTGCAGGGAGATATGAAACGATGGAGTCATCTGGTTCATTTGCAGCATCGGCTACCATCCAGTCTCTGATCGTCCCGTAGGGTTCAACAATAGGAGTAAGGAGGACCGTGGAGGCACTTCCTATGGTATTTGGATTTGTGAAAGTCCTGAATGAAGTGTTAATGGTAACTGTGATAGGGTCAGATATCCTATCCTCCCACTGGGCAGCCGCTCGATCAAAGGCGGCTAAAGCATCGGCACTATAACCACCTGGTGCCTCAATGATGATATTTAAGGCAGTAGCAGATTGGGAAAATGTAAGGCAGCAGCCTAGTAGTCCGATAATGCCGTATTTCCTAATCATATTACCTGTTCCCAAATTTCGTTTTATCTCTCTCATATATGAGTGCTGTGGTTATTAGTTTGTACTACATGTGTATCGCTGATTAAAAACTTATATGATCCATTAACTACAAGATATATCAATTAATAGAAGAGTGCAGTAATTGGGTCACATTATTGCTTTGTATGTTTACATAATGATAAGTGTTTTATCTAGGGTAATAAAGGTATAAAAAACACCATGATACACTGGTGGTGTTTGTATGTTCCTAATACGCGTCAAACATATGTCGTACATTAAATTCCTTTCCTTCTGGCTGTCACCTGTAATAGCCCAAAGCCTGCCGCGAATAGCAGCAGTGCAGGAGGTATAGGAACGGTCTGAATACTGTAGATCTCTACCGAACTGGAACCGCTGGTGGTGTCGTCACCAAATATCAGGGTGGATGGGACACTGTATGGTGGTCCGAATGGTGAGTAGTTAACCATTGATCCACTGATTCCGAGGTTATTGTCAACAAACAGTTCGAACTGGTGATTGGCAACTTCCAGGCGGTAATCTCGACGTACTGTGGTATCGATCTCATATTCCACTCCTTTGACGAAATCCCCAGCTACATAGTCGTATACCCATACCCGGTCTTCCCAGAATGCCACTTCAATAGCCTGGGTTGGATCCTGGCCAATGGTAATGAATGAGAATCCGGCGCGGTTGGGATCACTATGGTTTTCAGTATCAATCCTGAGGTCCAGGTTGAGACTGAAGCCGGTCATGGTGTTCAGTGGCAGACCGGTACGTGAATTACCGGCTTGAAACAGCTCGTTGGATGATGTGTCCATGGTGTAGGCGCCACTGCTCATCCCGAAACTACCGCCTGTATTAAGGCTGAACCAGCCCTGGGCTGACGGAGTGGTGCCCAGGCTGGAGTCGTACAACATAGCTGACTGTGCCTGACTGCTGATGATCAGCAGGAGTGTGACTAGAATAAGCTTCATGTTCATAAAGTCGATCACCTATGCACTAAGGGCGAGGTGCTAATCATCTATACTTGTGCTGTGTATGCAAATAGCCTTTTAATGCTCTGAAAGTTACTCTCTCGCCATCCATATTGCAGTTCAATGATTAGATCTGCATGACCTGTTGTTGTCTACACTGCTTTCAAAGCCATATAGGATCTTAGTAAGGAAGATAGATCTTACACAACCCTCAAATGGGGTATGTGCTTACAGGAAATAGATTACTATCGGATAGAGGTTATTTCATTCAGGAGCTTTCAGTTCCATGCCCTGTATCTTCCACTCATCTTCCTCTTCAGACAGTAGGAATTCTATGTGTGCAATCTTTTTGTCCTTCATCAACAGATGCCCCTTAACACGTCCTTCACTGCCCTCAAAACTACGCTCATCCATACTGAATGCCGTATGTCTGGTTAGTGCTGGATATGCAGCAACGAATTTTTGAAATGCCGGTAGTGATGTGTTGGTGCGGAAATCCCTGGAAGTGTGTATATAGGCGGTATCGATATCTCCGTTACGCAGAGCAATCAGATGGGCTTCCACCGGCTCCATCAGGCCAGATGTGGTTATGCTGGCCAGTGCAATGACACCGACTATGAATAGAAACGCCCAGGTTACTATCTTTTTCCATGTGGGTTTAGGGGGTGCCTCTGCAGTAGCGGTTTGGGATGATGTTGAAATCTGTGCGTTCTGTTCCTGTGGTGCCTGTGCAGCAGGTTGATTGACTATATTAGTTCCGCAGCTGGCACAAAACTTTGAATTATCTGCTATCTGAGCCCCACATTCTGAACAGAACATATGATTACCTCATGCCTCTTGGAGAAAGATATTCATTAATCAACGGAATAATAACCTAATAACCAGGCTGTTGTTTTGATCTGTGGCAATGGGTCTGCGTTTAGATTTGGAGCATGAGTAGCCTGGGTATATAACAATCTTATTGTTGGAAAATATTAAGGCAACACACGATGAAAAAGCTGCTTGAGATACTCTCAAAACTGGGGGTCCTGCGTTATGGTGCTGATGCCGGCACCTATCGCAATGCCGCTGAGGCGCCAGATGATTTCGAATTCATGAACATGTCTGGTAGCAAGACCAAGACAGGAAATAAGACAGGGGAGGCTGAAACAGATACTCCACCAGTTGCTACCTCCGCGCAACATGTCAGGACCACTCCATTGTGGGTGATGATTGTTACCTGGGTTGTAGGGATTTTCTTCTGGCTGGTGGCAATTGATGCCTTTTCTGGGGAGGATAATCTGCTCGGTTTCTGGATGACACTTGCCGGACTGGTCACCGTTCATCATACCAACCGTCTTCTTGCTTTTGTGGGTGTGGATCTTTCGCCACTATGGCGGGTTATTGTTGTAGTGGTTTGCCTGGTGGTTTCACTGTTTCAGTTATGACTGCCAGTTTCTGTTGTGCAATGTGCCGAGGTAACTACAAATGATTAACAATAAAAGTCGTTCAATATATTCCGTACTTATCTGCCTGATTATGGTAGGAGGGTTATTGATTGGGATGAATGCAAGCGCCAACGATGAGGTGCTTGGAGTTCAACCGGTTGGTGAGATACTGTTGCTGGCACAGGGTGGTTCTTGTATGAGCAAGTGTGAAGCGGCAAAAAAGAGTTGCATGGCACGATACACTGTAACTAATAACTATGGGGTTAAGATGGTAACCCCAGACGGCGCCAAGCAGTGTTGGGCTGAGTTTCGTCAATGTAAATCCTACTGTAGATAATCTGTAGAAAGCAGTCATCTATCCCTTGCAGCGAAGGGTGTGGCCAGGGGCTCGCCGATAAACACCCCCTGGCCGGGCCAGGCCACACTCTTCCAGTAGGCCTCAATCAATGGCTCGCCCAGTAGGTAGTGGTGCATGACTATGGCTGGAACTGGGAATTTCTGGGCAAAGTTGCAGGGCTCGGTTACTGCGCCGTAGCTGCCGGTGGCACCGGCGCTGAGCCACTCCAGGCTACTCATCTGGCTGCTGCCAAGGAGATCGCCTCCGGTGGAGGTAAGGTGATCGGCAATGGCCCCGGGACGGAAGCGATTGCTCTCAATGTGTGGCACCTTGGCCAGGCCTGTAAAGTAGAACAGGACATCGTCTTTGTCCTTGATATAGTCCGCCTCAATCATTTCCACATCCAGACGCCACTCCATTAGCTTTAATGTCGCCGGGTAGTGAGTGGCGCGGATATTTCTGGCCTGATCTGATGTGCTTACCAGGTAGCCCTTACTCCAGGGGAAACTGTCATCAGATGCTATGCCACGGTCAATCAGTTCTTTGCTCTCCTGCAGGTTTCTGCCAGCCAGTAGCATGCTGGGACGCCATCCGATGTCATCGTAAGGGCGATGGCTGTTGCTGTTGAAATATCTGCTGCGACGGGTTGGTTTGCAGCCGCTGGCACAGAAGCGTTGATCGAAGCCTGCGGCAAAGGCGGTGGTGATGGACATGCAGCCCACCCGGTAGGGGGAGGTCCAGGCCAGGGCATATGCCTGCACATGTTCCGGGGTAAGTCGATCTACCTGCTCCTTCAGTTTTCTGAAGGCAAGGGGTGTGATCTGCTTGCCTTTGGCAGTAAATGAAATGTGGATGACATTTTTCGGAGGAATCCCCCTGCGCTTGGCGTAATACAGGCCGGTTTGAATGCTCTCTGGGTCAGAGTCATTGATGATGACGGCAAGTTCATTTGGGCCAATGGTGGGTGTATCTGTTGAACTCTCTCCATGCTGTGGTAACAGCAGGGTGATGATCATGAGATAGAACAGGGCTGAACTGTATGAGTGGTGTTTTATCCTGGGCACCCTGGTGGTCTGACTGTTATGGGGATATGGTTATTATAAGCCACCTGTCCTGCTGGTTGTTCTATTTGTCATGGCACTCGGGTTTGATGGGAATACCCTTGAAGGATGTGTCGGTGCTACCAACCCATTGATAGATCTCGGTGCTTTCCGGTGCGCACTTGGTGCAGCTACTGCCACAGGATGCATCCATGGAGTGTTTCTGAACCTTACCTTTGCGTATCCACTGCTCCAGCATACCGCGCATGGCCTCCGGGCTGGTGTCAAAATGGATGCATATCTCTGCCAGGGTGGCATTGCCACGTTGTGATAGGTATTGCTTGATATCAGACAGGATCAAGCCTGGTTGCCGCTCTTGTCCGTAACCGGCTCAACCCCTCTTTTGCCATAGGTGTACAGGCTGACGATGACGATTACAGTGAGTATACCCAGTCCGATGATCCAGCCACTTGAGCTTTGTGGATGACGGGCAAAGGTTGCCGCTTGATAGAACACCGTGGAGATGGTGTAGGCCACACCGGTGGTCCAGGCGGCCACAAAGCCAGCCCAGGCGCCGCCTGTCTCGCGGGATATGGCGCCGATGGTGGCTACACAGGGAAAATAGAGCAGGATAAACAGCAGATAGGCAAAGGCTCCGGCCTGGCCATCGAAACGGGAAGCCATGGCGCCAAAGACTCCTTTGTTCACCTCCTGTGCATCGGCTGCTGCCTGCTGGTCCCTTATGTCGCCCAGGTCAAGTCCCAGGGGATCCAGAACCATATCGGTGATGCCAGACAGGTTCTCTGGGATGGTGGCAACAGCCTCCTGGATTGCAGGCCAGAATTCAAACTCCTCTTCTTTGCCACTGTCTCCAGCTTCTTCAGCCGCGATCTGGGTGTAGATAGAGTCCAGGGTGCCTACCACAGCTTCTTTGGCCAGGACGCCGGTGAAGATGCCTACGGTGGCAGCCCAGTTATCCTGTTCTATACCCATGGGTGCAAATAGTGGGGTGATGGTCTGGCCGATGGAGCTGAGTACTGATTTGTCACTCTCCTGATTACCGAAGGAGCCGTCGGTGCCGATGGAGCTCAGTACATTCAGGGCCAGCACCATTATTACAATGACCTTGCCTGCATCCCGGATAAACAGCTTGACCCGGTCCCAGGTACGCAGGGCCACACCCTTGAGGGTGGGCAGGTGATATGGCGGTAGCTCCATCATGAAACCGGTGCTGGTACCTGAGAGCAGGGTGTTACGCATGATCAGTCCGGTTAGGATGGCGGCGACGATTCCGATCAGGTAGAGCAGGAATACCAGGTTCTGGCCGTTTTCGGGAAAGAAGGCAGCTGCAAACAGGGCGTATACTGGTAGCCGTGCACCGCAGGACATGAACGGATTCATGAGGATGGTGAGTTTGCGTTCGCGCTGGTTTTCCAGGGTGCGGGTAGCCATCACCGCTGGGACGTTGCAGCCGAAGCCCACGATCATGGGCACAAATGCCTTACCCGGCAGGCCGATGGTGCGCATAAAACGATCCATAACAAACGCCGCCCGTGCCATGTATCCGGTATCTTCCAGGACTGATAAGAACAGATAGAGACAGGCGATGATAGGGATGAAGGTTGCCACCACTTGAATACCGCCACCTGCGCCGTCTGCAATGATGACCGTTACCAATTCTGGTAGGCTGATAGAGCGCATCCAGCCGCCCAGACCATCTACGAATATGGCGCCGGCAACCATGTCGAAGAAGTCGATAAAGGCTCCGCCTATATTGATGGTAAACATGAACATGGCGTACATAACCGCCATGAAGATTGGTATACCCACGAAACGGTTCAATACCAGTTTGTCGATTTGGTCAGAGAAGGTGCGTCCCACCTTGCCGCGTTCATGTATTACCTGCTGTGCCAGGGCGTGTGCGTGTCCATAACGGGCATCGGCGATATGGATGTCGGCATCCTCTCCGGCCCGGTCCTGGATTATCTTCCGCCACTCTTCGACTTTTTGTTCGGCATGTTCTCCCGCCAGTGACAGGGCGTGGGAGTCTCCCTCCAGAAGTTTCAGCGCCAGCCAGCGGGCGTTGGTTGTGGCGTCTAACTGTTCGAACTGTTGGATCAGATCAGTGATGGCCTGTTCCACCGTATCTTCATGGGTGACCTGAAAGCCTGCATGTTCAGTGGATGTGGCTACCTGGTGGATCTGTTGTTTTAGTTGCTCCAATCCCTCTCCGGTAACGGCAACTATTGGTACCACGGGACAGCCCAACTGTTCACTCAGGCGCTCTACATCCAGTTCGATGCCGTGCTTGCGGGCAATATCCATCATGTTGAGGGCGATCACCATGGGTATGCCCATCTCACGCATCTGCACCGTAAAGTAGAGGTTACGCTCCAGGTTGGCGGCATCCACGATGTTTACAATCAGGGCGGCATCACCCGAGAGCAGATAGTCACGGGTGATCTGCTCGTCCAGGGATGCGGCATCCAGGGAGTAGATGCCGGGCAGATCGACTATGGTCACATCCTCCTGATTCAGTTGGAAGTGGCCTTCTTTGCGATCAACGGTTACGCCAGGCCAGTTGCCTGTCTTCTGGCGGATGCCGGTAAACTGATTGAAAAGGGCGGATTTTCCACAATTGGGATTGCCGCCGAGTGCGATTGTCAGCA
Source organism: Chromatiales bacterium (assembly GCA_028278145.1). Classification (GTDB taxonomy): domain Bacteria; phylum Pseudomonadota; class Gammaproteobacteria; order Chromatiales; family Chromatiaceae; genus JAAGZL01. Next base: position 63,506 of record JANQEV010000019.1, read on the forward strand.
CCTGAACTTCTCCGTGCCGGAACCGGTCCGGCTAATTTAAATATGAATAGTCTGTGGGGTAACTCGGGTCAGGATTCCAGGGCATCTATGGGTTCGATATGCAGCTTGTCTGTTACCCCATCTCCCAGGGCAATGCGATTCCCCTCGATGGCCACAACCACCCCTTTGCCGCGATGATGCAGTACAGAGATCTCTGAACCTATACGCAGGCCAAGGCCAAGCAGGCGCCTTACAATGAAGCGATTTGCTGCGATCTTGGTGATCTTGGCGCGGCTGCCAATGGGTAGTTGTCCCAGGGTTTTGGGCCCAGAACGAGGTTTATCCTGAATGATTACCATTTACAATCAACAACTAAGAATGATTCACATTTGCAAAGGTAACAAACGGCTGGGTCTATAGCAACATAATTTTCTTCGTAGTGGTTGTGCAGCATCTCAGGGCAGTGGTTATGAGATGGATCTAATCCTTGGGGCGACGCAAAAGATCTACCCGTGATGGTTTGAGGAAATTGGCCCCGGCATCGGTCATGTGTTGCATGAAGGCCTGTTCAATTTCTTTATGCAGTGCTGCATCAATACGATGTTTGGTATGGGTAACATTCAGCATGCGTTGCTCAAAATGCTCAAAGTTGCGGTAGTGACCGGGAGAGTTGAAGAAGATCTGTTTCTCCAGATCCAATACTCCCTGGTCCACAGCCCGGTTAACGGCATCGAAAGCGGCCTGCCGCACCAGTTTTTCGTCATTAAACAGAATCATGATTTCGTTTAACTGACCGCTATAGACCGGTTCCGAGATATAGGCCAGGCCACCTGGTTTAAGTACTCGGGCTATCTCTCGCAGGGCCCGGTCCATGAGGTCAATGGGAACATGGTGCAGGGACTTGAGCATAATCACTATGTCCATGCTGGCATCAGGCAGGTCTATGGCAGCAGCAGAGCCGTAGACAAATGACACTGCTGGCAGGTCGTCAATCAACAGATTTTTATCATGCTGAATCCGGTCGGTCTCGGTGGCGATGATGGACTTGGGCGAGAACTGTTGCGCAATCTGACGCGTCATCCAGGCGCGGCCACACCCCAGTTCCAGAATATGTGAGCCGGCCAAAGGGAGGGTACGGGACATGATCTCAAGCTCGGTTGCCTGTTGTAGGGCGTTGGGATCATGTATCTTCATTTTGGTATTGCTCATATTTTACTTGCGGGGTAAGAAGGCTGGATATTGTTTCTAAGGTATGCAGTCTGAGCAATGAGAAATGTCTATCTGGTTGATGTAGATAGTAGTGATGAACTACCTTGACAATGGTCATGATAAGTCATGATTTTCCCATAAAAGCATATGCAGGACAGCCTGCTTGGCATAGTATGGACAGATAGATAGTAACAGTTACAGGAATAGAAACATGACAGACGAGATGGTTCCCGATTCTTCCGAAGAGTTGTCTGAAACTAGAGACACCGATGTGATCGAGTTGGATGGCAGATCTGTGACAGCAAATGAGCTGAAAACCGGCTATCTGAAGCTGCAGGATACCAATCGAAAATTGAAAAAGGATGTACGCAAGGCGGTGCGGCGCTATCGCCGGGAACAGGTGCTCAAGCCGTACCAGGCTGAACTGATACGCATGCAGCAGTATCTAGAGGAGAGTGGCACCCGCATGATTATCCTGTTTGAAGGGCGGGATGCCGCAGGCAAGGGCGGAACCATTCGTCGTGTCACCCGGTATATGAATGAGAAGCACTACCGGGTTGTGGCTCTGGGTAAACCGAGTGAGCAGGAAAAGACCCAGTGGTTCTTCCAGAAATATGTGAAACAGTTTCCCCGAGGAGGTGAGGTGGTACTGTTTGACCGTAGTTGGTACAACCGCGCCATGGTGGAGCCGGTGTTTGGTTTTTGTACCGACCGTGAATACAGGGATTTTATGCGTGGTGTTTCCGGGTTTGAGAAAGATCTGGTGCGCCAGGGAACCATTCTGATCAAGCTCTATTTCAGTGTGACTAAAGAGGAGCAGGAGCGGCGTTTCAATCGACGCAAGACCGATCCACTGCGCCAGTGGAAGTTGAGTGAGGTGGACGTACAGGCCCAGGAGCGCTGGGATGATTTTACCAACGTAAAGTATGAGATGCTGCGTCAGACCAATACCACCCATGCGCCATGGACCATCATCCGCTCCAATGACAAACATCTGGCGCGTCTGAATGTTATGAAGATCATTCTGAATTCCGTGCCATACGAACGACTGGACCCGGATCTGGATTTTGTACCTGATCCAGAGATTGTGGTGTCTGGTTCCCGCGAGTTGGAGATGATGGAAGCGGAACGTCTGAAGAGCGGTAAATTCAAAATCTGATCCTGGAAATGGCTGCCCATTATCAGACCATATCTATTCTGGTCCTGGTATGGGTGGTGTATGCGGCGATTCACTCCTGGCTGGCATCTTTGCAGTTGAAAAACTATGTGGCACAGCGTTATCCCCGGTTCATGCCGGCCTATCGCCTCTGCTTCAATGCCTTGGCTATTGTGCTGCTTATTCCGCCGCTCTGGCTGACCTATACCCTGCCAGGTCCGGTATTGTGGCAGTGGAGTGGCTACCTATGGTGGGTGGCAAATAGTCTTGCTCTCCTGGCCATTGCCGGTGTGTTCTGGTCTCTGCGGGATTATGATGGCAGTGAGTTTCTGGGTCTGCGTCAATGGCGGGGACAGGTGACCTCGGTGGAAGATCAGGAGGAGTTTCATATCTCCACCCTGCATAGATTTGTGCGTCATCCCTGGTACAGCCTGTGCCTGGTTCTGGTATGGACTCGGGATATGGATCTGCCCTTCCTGGTTACGGCAATAGTAATTACGTTCTACTTTATTGTCGGTTCACGTCTGGAAGAGCGTAAGCTGATGGTTTACCACGGTGACATCTATCGGCGCTATCGAGCCCAGGTGCCGGCGCTGATTCCACTCCCTTGGCGCTACCTTAGTGCCACGCAGGCAGATCAACTACAAAACGATGCTAGATAATTTGATTATTGGCACGTTATGACCCTTCAGAGAATCTTCTTCCTGGATATTTTTTCATATCGCCGTGATTAAACCCGTTCCATGGATATAATGTAGGCAAGTATTGTTCGTGATTGCCGTACACGCTGCAATGCCTAAACCGATTGCCTTATCCAGGCAGTCAATCAAGATGCTTCTTTTACTAACGTGGAGCAATCAAGAATGATGGAGTATAAGGAAAAGCGCGACTTTCACCGTATGGCGTTAGACTGTTCTGCCCAGTTCCGAATCAATGGCTCAGGTGAGATGAATGAGGCCATGGTAAAGGATCTTAGCAGCGGCGGTATCCTGCTGTGGATTAAACAGCAGGTAGAGCCCGGCAGTGAGATATCTATTATGCTGCAACCGGGTACTGATATCACCCCGCCCTTGCGTGCCAAGGCCCAAGTGATACGTTGTGATCCGGTAGATGAGGAACCAGATACATTTGCTGCGGCCTGTTCGATGGTTGAAATTCTGGACTAGTGGTTATCAAGGCTGATTAGGGCCCCTAACTGCCAGCAGGTAATTATTTAAGTAAAACGGACCTTTGCTTATTCGTCGCTGATCTCAGACAGATCAGGGTAGGGTTGCTCTCCCCCCCTACTATTTCTCTCCGCTTTATCTTACGCCACAATATTTCTCTCTTCTCCGGCATGGAATGCGCTGATGTTGGACGCGATCTCATTTACCAGGCGTTGCCGGGATTCGATGCTGGCCCAGGCAATGTGTGGGGTCACTATCAGGTTGGGTATCTTTGGGTCCAATAGTGGGTTGCCATGGACTGGTGGTTCGCTGGTAAGTGTATCCACCCCGGCGCCACCCAGCTGACCTGTACGCAGGGCCTCTGCCAGTGCCGCCTCATCCACCACACCACCACGGGCACAATTTATCAGTAGTGCATCCTGCTTCATGCGTGTCAGCTCTCCAGCTCCGATCAGGTCCTGGGTATCTGGTGTAAGTGGACAGTGCAGAGAGAGTATATCCACCTGCGGCAGCAGTTCATCCAGTGGTATACGCCCGGCACTGGGTGGACCGCCCGGGCGCTGGCATAGCAGCACCTCCATGCCGAAGGCCTCTGCTACCTGTGCAACCGCGCGTCCCAGTGTCCCATAGCCGACAATACCCATGTGTTTACCGCTCAGTTCCCGGAAGGGAAAATCCAGCATGCAGAACAGCTTGCTCTGCTGCCAGCGGCCATCCCGTATGGCCTGGGTATACTCAGCCTGGCGCGTGGTTAGACTTAGGATCATGGCAAATACCTGTTGTACCACTGAGGGGGTGGAGTAACCTGCCACATTGGTGACCTTAATACCCAACTCACGTGCCGCTTCCAGGTCCACATTATTGGTGCCGGTGGCGGCAATGCAGATCAGTTTTAGAGCTTTGGCTCGCTGTATGATCTCTCGGTCCAGGATTACCTTGTTACTCACCACCAGTTCTGCATCCATGATGCGTTGGGCGGTTTCATCTGGCCCTGTGGTCTGGTGATAGGTCCAGTGCAGGGGAAACTGCTCCAGTGGGGTGAGGTCGATGTCATCCTGGCTGATGGTGGCCAGGTCCAGGATTGTGGCTTTGGGGTTGGGCATATATTCTGGTTTCCTTTTAAACGACTCGCGCTAGAACGCAGTGTGCGCAAACTAGAGCGGATTAATAGTATAGAAAGTTAGTTCATGTCTGTCCTGGAATATCTGGTTTGCTAGTCTGACGTCTCCGGGAGAGAGTATTTTTGGTTTCAATCGCGCACTACTGTATCCTTCTCGGTCTGATAATTATCACCGTCTGTAGAACAACCCATGAGCAGCAAACAAAACAGTCGCATCCGCGAAATACCCTACAACTACACCTCGTTCTCTGACCGGGAGATCGTTATTCGTTTCCTGGGTGAGGAGATGTGGGATTTGATTGAAGAGTTGCGCGGCAGTAGGCGTACCGGCCGCTCGGCACGTATGTTGTTTGAGGTGCTGGGGGATATGTGGGTGGTGGTGAGAAACCCCTATCTGCAGGATGATATCCAGACCAATCAGGAGCGGCGTGATGCCCTGATCGGAGCCCTGCGCCATCGTCTGGATCAGTTCGAGTCCCGTGCCAGCGATAATTCCAAGGCTTTGACACTATTGCAGGCATCGCGTCAGGCGGTGGATCGCTTCGCCAGCTGTTTTGAGAAGAATGAGCGTCTGCGCCAGAAGGTACGCAAGGTGCTGTCCCGGGTCACGCGACGGGATAATATCGACTTTGGCGGCCTGGCCCGTGTTTCCCACTCCACCGATGCCACAGACTGGCGGGTGGAGGTACCGTTCGTGGTGATTACCCCGGACCGGGAGGATGAGGTCGCAGCCATTGTGCGTTCCTGTATCGACTGTGGCCTTACCATTATTCCCCGCGGCGGCGGTACCGGTTATACCGGCAGTGCGGTACCCCTGGACCCCAACTGTGCCGTGATCAACACGGAAAAGCTGGAGCAGTTGAGCAGCGTTGAATATCTTGAGCTCCCAGGAGTGGAGGGTAAAGTTGCCACTGTTAGGGCAGGTTCCGGCGTGGTAACCAAGCGTATCTCGGATCTGGCGGGAGAGAATGGCCTGGCCTTTGCGGTGGATCCCACCTCCCAGAACGCATCCACCATCGGCGGTAACATTGCTATGAATGCTGGTGGTAAAAAGGCGGTGCTCTGGGGTACCACCCTGGATAATCTGGCCTCCTGGCGTATGGTAATGCCGGATGGCAATTGGCTGGAGGTGGAGCGCCTCAATCACAACCTGGGCAAGATCCATGAACAGGAACTGGTCAGCTTCCGTATTACCCATCTGGGGAGCGATGGCAAGGTAGTGCAAGGTGAACCAGAGATCCTGGAGATGCCGGGCAGTTCCTTCCG
>JANQEV010000027.1 GCA_028278145.1 Chromatiales bacterium
AGCTAGTTCCGCTGAGACTGAGCATGACATTGCTGCCATGCTGTCTGACCACATAAACGAGCTGGCTATTTCCAGTGAGTCCAATATTAAAAGTACGCCTGTAGAACGATCAGAATCTACAACCAGTACATCTAGCCAGATTAATTCCAGTAGCCAACCTGCTAAACCAGACGGAAAACCATCCGGACTCTCAAAGTATTTTCGGAAAAAACCTAGTACTTTACTCAGGCAACCACATATTGGTGCTAAAATAAGAAAGCGTGCCCGTGATCATATCTACTCTTCTCTGCGACTGGCACGTGAGGGAGATGCCGAAACTGCAAAAATCCATGCAAATATTGCTGATCTGGCCATGAAAGAGAGCGCTAACTATATGACTCCTGATGAATATTCTATGTTTGTTACAGATGTCAGGGCTCAGTTACAAAGAGCTAAAGATCAAAGCAAAGCTGATAGCTAATAGAGCCTGATACTAAAACTTGAAACTAAATTAATATTGTTATGTAACATACTGTATTTATTCACATTATGCTCAACATCAGCAACTAGTCATATGATGTAATTTAGTTTGCACCGCTAGCTTCAGAGATGAGTGAAAAATCGGTACAGAACACGCTGGATCAATACGATTTTCCCACCTTTTTCAATAGCATATTAGAGCAGTTTAAATTAGTACTTAAGGAAACAGAGGTAGTTGCCGCTAATATAACTGGTTGATTCACTAGGACAAATATGAGCTTTTGAAGGGAACAATGGATTCATCTCTGGACAAGCTAATAGAACTTAATTCCTCTGGTCTGGTAATGCTCGAATGTAAGACCTCGAACATATTCGATATGGAACAGGTCAATTTATGTAAAGAGTGGCTGAAACATCAGATTATCTCCCAGATGGAACAGGAAAATGCTGGCGTAGAGTCACTTTCCAGGATCATGGATGAAAAACTTGAGTTGTTACGTGAAAAACTCAAAAACGGTGAAAGCATTCAACTTCCCTCACCAACCCTGCCCTCACCTGCTCTGGAAGAAGAAGTGGAAGAATCGCCACCTGAAGAAGAAAAAAAACCTATGCAGAGCTCTGGTTATAAGCCAAAAAGTGAAGATATGTCTACCAAGCTGGCCAATGAGCGCAAACCAGTGAAGAAGATAATCCTTGAGGACTGTATACAACTGGGTCTGTTGGATAAAAAGCGTGCTAACTACCTGGTAACCCAGATGGCAGGCAAAGAACCCATGGAAGCAGAAAGGGAAGTGGTTACTGAACTCAGGGCTAATCTACATAGTCAGGTAAGGAAGCTGATCAGAAAAGACAAGGGCGGTCCATGGTCATCACCTATTGCTCAGGAAGAGCTGAGACTTGAGATTGTACAAACACCCACTGTGCGTTCAATGGTCTACCTCACCCGAGAAATCCTGCAAGAACGCGAAGAGTGGAAAAACAAAAGCCGCAGTAGTATAACCGGCCGAATATTTGGCAACCGGATGACTCTGGATAAATAATAATAGTAGTAGTTAAAAAACTCTTTACTTATATCTCTTTTTTCTCAGCAGTGATGTTAATGTAGTTACCAATAAACATCACCCCTGCCCCCAACAGAACAATCCAGTCGATCGATTCTGCATAGAGGATGAATCCCACAAGAGTAATCAGGGGCAGGCGCAAGAAATCCATAGGAGCCACCACTGTCGCATCCACCTGCTGCATAGCCATGGTAATACAATAATGTGCGGTCAGGGCTGTCACCCCCACAACTGAAATCCATAGCCATGCCTGCAGCGATGGATTTGCCCATCCAGAAATGGATGGAACTAAGGCCAGTGGAAACTGAACTATCAACATATAGAACAGGATGGATACAGGATGGTCCACATGGGCCAGCTTCTTGGTCTTGATATTTGTGATTCCAAAACAGAAAGCCCCGGCCAAAACTGCCAATGCCGCTGGATGCACCACTTCAATACCAGGACGCAGGATGATCAAGGTACCAATCAACCCCAGGGCAACTGCCAGTAAACGTGCACGGGTAAGCTTTTCACCCAACATAAATATGGCCAGAATTGCAGTCCATGCCGGCACGGTAAATTCGATAGCAAACACCTCGGCCAGTGGAATAAAGGCCAGGCCATAGAACCAGCCGTATTGTCCACCAAAATGTGCCAGGTTACGAAGTATATGAGTGGAAAGAGAGTTGGTGCGTACCAGGTGCCAACCACGCAGCTGCAGATAGGCAGCAATTATTACCATTCCTACCAAGGTACGGAAAAGTAGGATCTGGAAGGTGTTAAGTTCACTCGAGAGTTCCCTGCCGGCAACCGCCATAGCCATGAAAGAGACCAGGGTTCCAGTCATCCATAAGGCTGCTACTACGGCAGGGTTCTTAGTATGTTCCAAGATTTCAGATCCAGGGATGACTCGCTATTCGTCTTGGTACCTGAGCGTCCACGTCCAATCAGTCGCTACTATAGGCTAAGGGTTTAAACAGGCGTATGAAATTGTCTCTGGTGATATCTCCAATCGCTTCCGGTGAGACACCACGCACTTCTGCTATTCGCTGGGCCACATGGCTGACATATGCTGGGTAGTTTGGCTTGCCTCTTTTGGGAACAGGTGCCAGATAGGGGGCATCGGTTTCAATTAACATTCTGTTTTCCGGCACCTTTTTCGCTACCTCTCGCAACTCATCGGCACTGTTAAAGGTAATAATACCGGAAAAGGAGATGTAGAACCCCATGTCCAGAGCCTTGCTGGCCATATCCCAGTCTTCGGTATAGCAGTGCATGACACCACCAACTCTATCAGCACCCTCCTCCTGCATAATTCTTATCGTATCTTCACGTGCGGCCCGAGTGTGGATGATAAGAGGTTTGTTGCAGATCCTGGCTGCCTGGATATGGCGTCGAAAACGCTGTTGCTGCCACTCCAGATCACCCTCACTACGAAAATAGTCCAGACCAGTCTCACCAATGGCTACATTCTTGGCATGCTTCGCCAGTGTTGCCAGTTCTTCAGGCTCTGGCTCATGGCGCTCTTTGTCATTGGGATGGACACCAACTGATATGGAAACCTGCGGATAGGACTCCACCAGCGACACCATCTTGGGATAACTCTCGGTATCGATACAGACACAGAGCATATGCTCCACACCAGATTCCAGCGTGTGCTGTATCAATCTGTCAAAGCTATTGTCGAATGGTGCCAGATCGAGACGATCCAGATGGCAGTGCGAATCTACAAGACCATTCATATGCTGGCTTACATGGTGTGAGTCGGCCGATCAGTGGAGAGCGCACCTGCCAGATAGGTTTCAATCTTGTTACGAGCAATACCGCCATCCTGATCACTGAACTGAACGCCGATTCCTGCTGCACGGTTACCCTCGGAACCCATAGGGGTGATCCAGACCACCTTCCCTGCCACCGGTATACGTTCAGTCTCTTCCATCAGGGTAAGTAGCATGAACACCTCATCCCCCAACTTGTACTGTTTGTTGGTGGGGATGAACAGACCGCCGTTCTTCACATACTGCATATAAGCGGCATATAGGGCATTTTTGTCCTTGATAGTAAGTGACAGAATGCCTTGGCGCGCTCCTGGAATATTAGCTTGTTGCATCTGATGTCCTATCTAGGGCCTGTTAACACTAATCCAATAGACACTGCTGGGACTATTTTTTTGTCCAGCAAGGCAGAATGACTGATGTGTAGTGACTCTACATGAACGAATGATAACGCCGCTGGGCGGAAAAATAGCCCCAGCCCTTCGGGTTACGCCTGAAAAA
>JANQEV010000033.1 GCA_028278145.1 Chromatiales bacterium
CTGGGAGTCCAGCGGCGAGGGCAACTACAGCATCGAGACGGTGGAAAAGACAGGTCGTGGTACCGATATCACCCTGCATCTGCGTGAAGATGAAGGGGAGTTCGTTGATCCTTATCGCTTGCGCAGCATCATCAGCAAGTTCTCTGACCATATAGCTATTCCAGTGGAGATGCTGGAGGAGGTCCATGCTACAGATGATGAGGAGGAGAAGAAGGAGCCGGGCTGGGAGCAGGTGAACAAGGGTACCGCCCTGTGGATGCGCAGTAAGGCAGATATCAGCGATGAGGAGTATGCCGATTTCTACAAGCACATCGGGCATGACTTCCAGGAGCCACTGGCCCATGTGCACAATAGGGTAGAGGGTACCAACGAGTACACCTCACTGCTGTATGTACCATCCCGGGCCCCATTTGACCTGTGGGAGCGGGAACAGAAACATGGGGTAAAGTTGTATGTACGCCGCATCTTTATCATGGATGAGGCCGACAAGCTTATGCCGCGCTACCTGCGATTTGTGAAAGGTGTGGTGGACTCCGATGATCTGCCGCTGAATGTCTCACGCGAGATTCTGCAGCACGACAAGAAGATTGACAGTATTCGTAGTGCCAATGTGAAGCGCATCCTGGGTCTGTTGGAAAAGATGGCCAAGGATGACAGCGAGAAATATCAGAGCTTCTGGAATGAGTTCGGTAAGGTGATTAAAGAGGGTCCTGGTGAGGACCATGCCAATAAGGAGAAACTGGGTGGTCTGATGCGCTTTGTCACCACCAAGTCGGATGGTACCGAGCAGAATGTTTCCCTGGATGAGTATATCGAACGCATGCAGGAGAAACAGGAGAAGATCTACTACATCACTGCAGACAGCTATGCCGCTGCCAGCAACAGCCCACACCTGGAGATATTCAAGCAGAAGGATGTAGAGGTGCTGCTGTTGATAGACCGAGTGGATGAGTGGCTGGTTTCACACTTTACTGACTACAAGGGTAAGCACCTGCAGTCTGTTGCCAAGGGTGAACTGGACCTGGGTGACATGGAAGAAAAGGATCCGGAAGAAGAGGAGAAGGTGGCAGAAGAGCATAAGGGTATGGTGGAACGTATCCAGAATGCCCTGGGAGATGCGGTGAAAGAGGTGCGGGTAAGTAAACGCCTGACTGAATCTCCAGCCTGTCTGGTGGTGGGTGACTACGATATGAGTGCCAACCTGCAGCGGGTATTTGCCCAGCTGGGTCAGGACGCCCCGAATATCAAGCCTATACTTGAGGTTAACCCGGATCATCCCCTGGTAACCAAGATGGACCAGGAGCCGGATGAGGACCTGTTTGCCGATTTGGCCAAGATCCTGTTTGATCAGGCGCTTCTGGCTGAGGGTGGGCAGTTGGATGATCCGGCCGCATTTGTGCGCCGTCTCAACAAGCTGATGCTTAGCTGACAAAAACTGGACCAGGCCTGCCTTTACAGGTCTGGTACCTGGTGAACACTAATGGTCTCTGTGGTTAACACACTCCCTGCCAACGGTTTGTTGGAACAGCGTGATATCCAATCCTGGTTGGATGAGGTGTCAGGCGGGCGCAGTGGTGAAGATATGCTGCTGCTGCGTGAGGTGTGTGATTTTGTCCTGAGTGCCCTGGAAGCTTCCGGGTCCGGGGCGGATGGCGGCATATTGCACCATGCCATTGCCGTGGGTGATATCCTGATTGGAATGGCACTGGATGCCGATACCATCGCCGCAGCCATACTGCACCATACCCTTTCTGATCTGGAGTCTGCCCACAAGCAGATCGGGCCCCAGTTCGGCGAGGAGATAGCCAAACTGGTGCAAGACCTGGACCGAATTGGTCTGGTGGCAGAATCCTCGGTGGGTGTGAGTCGTCGCGATGAGGAGCGACATGTGGAGAATCTGCGCCGCATGTTGCTGACCCTGGCGGATGACATACGCGTGGTATTGGTGGTTCTGGCAGAACGTCTGCATAAGATGCGCGGTTTGAAGAGCCTGCCAGAGGAGAACCGGATCTGGGAGGCGCAGGAGACCAGTGATATCTATGCGCCACTGGCCAACCGTCTTGGTATCTGGCAGATCAAGTGGGAACTGGAAGATCTCTGTCTGCGTTACCTGGAACCTGAAACCTATATGGAGATTGCAGGACTCCTGGATGGCAAGCGTGCTGAACGTGAGCAGTTTGTGTCCGATGTGGTTGAACTGCTTCAAGAAAAATTCCAGGCCATAGGACTTAAGGCAGAGATCACCGGACGTCCCAAGCACATCTACAGCATCTGGAAGAAGATGCGACGCAAAGATGTGGGCTTCGATCAGATCTTCGATCTGCGTGCAGTGCGGATCCTGCTGGATACAGATGCCAACTGTTATGCAGCTCTGGGTGTGGTGCATGGCCTCTGGCGTCATATACCGGGTGAGTTCGACGACTATATCGCGACTCCCAAGGCCAACCTGTACCGGTCCATTCATACTGCCGTAATTGGTCCGGAGGAGAAGCCCCTGGAGATCCAGATCAGGACCAGGGATATGCATGAACATGCCGAATTGGGTGTGGCTGCGCATTGGCGCTACAAGGAGAGTGGCAGGTCAGATGCCGAGTTTGAGCGTCGTATTACCCTTATGCGCAGCTGGCTTGAGTCCCAGGGAGCAGAAGACCGGGAACAGGATTTCTTTGAGAATGCCAAATCTGAGTTTGAGCCGGACCAGGTATACGTACTGACTCCAAAAGGTAATGTGGTAGAACTGCCGAAGGGTTCAACTGCCCTTGATTTTGCTTACCACATCCATACCGAGGTGGGGCATCGCTGTTGCGGGGCCAAGATAGATGGTCGCATCGTCCAGCTGACACAGCCGCTGGAGAGTGGGCAGATGATTGAGGTCCTGACCACCAAGCATGGTGAGCCAAGCAGGGACTGGCTCAGCCCTAAACTGGGTTATCTCAAGACCGCCTCCGCCCGTTCCAAGGTAAGACACTGGTTCAAACACCAGAACTACAGTGAACATGTACAGATTGGGCACACTAGTCTGGAGCGGGAGCTTACCCGTCTGGGGATAGAGAGTCCTGACCTGCTGGAGGAGGCGAAACGACACAACCTGAACAAGGTGGATGACCTGTATGCTGCTATTGGCAGGGGTGAAATGTCACCAGTGCATCTGGCAGTGGGTATCAGAAGCCGTCAGGCCCCGCTGGAAGAACCAGGTGAGATAGAATTGCCACGTCGTCGCCGGCGTAGTAGCAAACAAGGTGCAAGCGAGGTAATAGTCGAAGGTGTTGAGGACTTGATGACCCACATTGGACGCTGCTGCAAGCCAGTGCCATATGACCCGATTGTGGGTTTTATCACCCGTGGTCGCGGAGTTACCGTGCACCGCAGTGACTGCTCGATCATCCGCAAGATGGATGACAGTATGCGTGGCAGGCTGGTTGATGTGGTGTGGAGAGATGACCATGGTCAGTCCACCTACCAGGTGGATATCCAGGTAATTGCCAGCGATCGCAAAGGATTGCTGCGGGACATTTCAGCCATCTTGACCAACGAAGAGGTGGATCTTACTGGAGTAAATACCCGGTCAGATCGGCGTTCGGATCAAGCTGTTATGCGTTTCACTATAGAAATCAAAGACATGGAACAGTTGAGTTTGGTGTTGGGAAAGATCGCCCAGCTGCAGGATGTTATGGAAGTCAAGCGTAGGGTTTAGGGGTCGGCAGCTTATCAAGTTGTAGCTCCCTGGGTCACATCTTAAGGTAAAATCTTTGCCTGTTTACCCCGCGACAATGTAAACTAACCCGCTGATTTGTAACTGTTGGGCCTGAATACATTGTGGCCTGGATCTGGTCTGTTTCTGATTTCAATCGGAGTGCAGTTACCATCCCGTTTTCTAGAGTTTGATTGAGTCTATATTGGCGTCACAGGAAAAAATTAATCTGCTGGGTCTGGACCGCAGCGCTATGGAATCCTTTTTTGAACAGATGGGATTCAAGACCTTCCATGCGCGCCAGGTTCTGAAATGGATCCACAAGCACGGCGTTACCGACTTCGATCAGATGACTGACCTGAGCAAGAAGCTGCGTGCTCAGCTCAAACTCATGAGTGAAATCCGGGTGCCAGAGATAATCCTGGAACAGCCATCCAGAGATGGAACCTGCAAATGGCTGTTGGAGCTGGATTGCAATAACCGGATCGAGACGGTAATGATTCCGGATGATGGACGCACTACGCTGTGTGTTTCCTCCCAGGTGGGTTGTGCCCTGGACTGTAGTTTCTGTTCAACTGCCAAACAGGGGTTCAATCGCAACCTGTCGGTGGCAGAGATTATAGGCCAGGTATGGGTAGCGGTGCGTACCATGGAACAGTCATTGACCAATGTGGTCCTGATGGGCATGGGGGAACCTTTGGCCAATCTGGATGCCGTAGTTGATGCCATGAGTATCATGCAGGATGATCTGGCATACGGGCTTTCAAAATACCGGGTTACGGTGAGTACTGCCGGTATAGTTCCGGCGCTGTATGAGCTGGGTAAGGTGAGTGATGTAAGTCTGGCTGTATCCCTGCACGCACCTAATAATGCATTGCGTGATGAGTTGGTGCCGATTAATAAAAAATACCCTCTGGAAGAGCTGATTCCAGCTTGCCGGGAATTTGTGAGGGGTGATAAGAGGCGCAAGATAACATGGGAATACGTAATGCTGGATGGGATCAACGACAGCGATCGTAATGCTAAAGAGTTGATCAGATTACTGGAGGGTACGCCCTCTAAAATGAACCTGATCCCATTCAACCCGTTCCCAGGCAGTGGCTACAAGGCCTCGCCTCCGGAGCGGATTGAGGCATTCAGGCAGAGATTGATGAAGGCTGGCATAATATCCATAACCCGCAAGACACGGGGCGATGATATTGATGCAGCATGTGGTCAATTGGTTGGTAGGGTGAAAGATAAAAGTAGACGCACGCTAAGTGATGATGAATCCGCCTGGGGAGGTATAGCAAAGTGAAATTGGAAGGTTTCAAGACCATACTGGTTACGCTCTTGATAGCCGTGTTTGGTCTTACCGGCTGCCAACAGGGTGGAGTCAGGGCAGATATGGAGGATGATACCGGTTCCCTAGGCACTACTGCTAAAAAGGGGACAGGTGATGTCTATGTGCGGCTTGCAGTGGTCTATATGCAACAGGGAAAACTTGGGATTGCACTACAGAACATAAAGAAGGCTGTTGCGGCTGACTCCAACAATGGTGAGGCCCACAATGTTATGGCGATCATATACAGTCGTCTGGGTGAAACAGGTCTGGCTGACAAACACTTTAAGCAGTCCAAGAAACTGCAACCAAGAAACCCATATACCCTGAATGCATATGGCAGTTTTCTGTGTGGGCAAAAGAGATACAAAGAAGCTGAGGAACAGTTCAAGCTGGCCTTGAAAAACCCCCTGTACAAGACACCGGAAGTTGCACTGACCAATGCCGGTATCTGTGCCAGAAGGGCCAAGGATCTGGATCTGGCTGAGGCCTATCTGCGACGGGCGCTGCAGCATAACAAGAAGTTTTCAGTGGCATTGTTCAATATGGCGCGCGTTAGCTATGAAACTGGGGCAATAGAGGCATCCAGGGATTTTCTGAAACGCTATCATGAGGTTGCCAAGTTTACTGCTCAGTCTCTGTGGCTGGCTATCCAGGTAGAGAAAAAACTTGGGAACAAGAACGCAGTTGCCAGCTACTCCATACAGTTGCGTGGCAGCTTTCCAGATTCAACTGAAGTAAAACTACTGCGGGATTCATTGAAGCAATGAGTGAGGATACAGTAGAGATTCCTGACATCAGGAGTGGCCCTGGCGCAATATTACGCCAGGCACGTGAAGCAAAAGGTCTGGACGCAACAGCAGTTGCGGCCATGCTACATCTGTCTGAGTCTAAGCTCCATGCTCTGGAAACAGACGATTACGACTCGCTTCCAGAACCAGTATTTATCCGTGGATACTTGCGAAATTATGCCCGGTTGTTAGATGAGCCTGAGGCACCTATTCTGGCTGCATATTCCATAGATCATCCAACCCTGGAGATTAGTGAACAGCCGCCGCTGGACTC
This sequence comes from Chromatiales bacterium, assembly GCA_028278145.1. Classification (GTDB taxonomy): domain Bacteria; phylum Pseudomonadota; class Gammaproteobacteria; order Chromatiales; family Chromatiaceae; genus JAAGZL01. The sequence goes on from JANQEV010000033.1 coordinate 6,078, forward strand.
CCATGTGGCCGAAGAGGTCAGCAGCAATCATGGTGTGGTGAAACTAGTTTCTGCTGGAATTGGCGTGATCCTGATTGTGTTACCCCTGATCTGGTTTTGGGATAATCTGGAACTGGCGGCGTCAAAGATTGTAGGTACGGTTTCTACCGATACTGAGGAAGCTGCTCCAGCTGCAGTAGGTTCCGATACTGAGGCAGAACCGGCTGGATTTATTCCGCCACCACCTCCCGGTTCGGCAGAGACAGATGAGTCAAGTATTACTCCTCCAGTTGCAAAAGAAGCTGTGGTAACAGATCTGGAGATAACACCTGCATCAGAATCTGTTGAACCAACAACACTCAATTTGGATAAAGACACGGTCGGGGCTGACAGCATAACTGTACCGCTCCCACCCAAGGCAGCCGAAAAGGTGGAGAGTTCAGTATCTGCGATTAAAGAGGTTGTAGAAAAGGTGACTCCTCTAGCCCCGGTAGTACCGGCGAAACCGGCCATTAAGCCGAAACCAAAAACTGTTGTCAGGGCGGTGATACGCAAACCAAAGCCCAAACCTAAACCAAAGCCTGTAGTAGCAGACACATCTGGCAAGGTAACTCTGTTTGAGTTTCTTGAATCCAGTTGGGTAAAGGTTAGAGATGCCAATAACCAGGTAATACTTATTGGGGAATACAAGAAAGGTACCCGGAAAAAACTATCTGGTAGAACACCTTATAAAGTGGTCTTAGGAAACTCTGCGGCAGTGAAAGTAGTAGTGGACGGAAAAGCAGCCGATCTGGACCTGTACTCCAGTGGTGGTGTTGCCCGGTTTACCATCCAGGATGGAAAGATAGGCAGTCCCTGAGAACAACCACTTTCTGCGTCAACAACATATAACATAGAAATTACAGGTAACTGATGGCAAAGAATATTCAGGCCATACGCGGCATGCGAGATATCTTGCCGGACCAGACCCCGTTGTGGCAACTGTTTGAAGACCGGGTGCGCTCCGTACTGGCAGGTTATGGCTACAGCGAGATCCGTATGCCAGTGTTGGAGATGACTGACCTGTTCAAACGTTCCATAGGCGAAGTAACAGATATTGTGGAGAAGGAGATGTACACCTTCGATGACCGCAACGGAGACAGTCTGACCCTGAGGCCAGAAGGCACTGCTGGCTGTGTGCGTGCCGGTATCGAACATGGGCTGTTTTACAATCAGGTTCAGCGCCTGTGGTATCAGGGGCCAATGTTTCGCCATGAACGGCCGCAGAAGGGGCGATTTCGCCAGTTCAACCAGATTGGTGTTGAGACCTATGGTATGGACGGCCCGGATATCGACCTGGAAGTTGTCTTGATCACCAACCGGATCTGGAAGTCCCTCGGTCTGGATGGACTGGAGCTGCAGATAAACACCCTGGGGACTCCGGAAGAGCGGGTGGTATATCGTCAGCAGCTGGTTGAATATCTTTCCGCCAGTAAGGAACAGCTGGATGAAGAGAGTCTGCGCCGGCTGGAAACCAATCCTCTGCGTATCCTGGATTCAAAAAATCCAGACATGCAGGATTTGATTTCCGGGGCGCCCTCTTTGATGGATTACCTGGGTGATGAGTCCAGGGCTCACTTTACCGCCCTGTGTGATGGGCTGGAGCGGGCCGGTGTTGCATATGTGGTCAATCCACGTCTGGTACGTGGTTTGGACTACTATTCACGCACGGTGTTTGAGTGGGTCACCGACCAGCTTGGGGCCCAGGGTACGGTATGTGCCGGCGGCAGATATGATGGCCTGGTGGAACAGTTGGGTGGTCGTAGCACACCGGCCATAGGTTTTGCTATGGGAGTGGAACGTCTGATCTCTCTGTTGGAACAGACCGATACGGCTTCTCAGACTGCCAATATCCACGCCTACATGGTGCTGGTGGGGGAAGAGCCGCAGCGGCAGGGTTTGATCCTGGCCGAACAGCTCAGGGATCAGATACCAGGTCTGCGCCTGTTGACCAACTGCGGTGGTGGCAGTTTCAAGAGTCAGTTTAAGAAGGCTGACCGTAGCGGGGCCGGCTATGCCCTGGTAATAGGTGAGGATGAATTGAACCGTGGTGTAGCAGGGGTTAAACCATTGCGGGATAAGGGTGAACAGCAAGAGATTGCTCTAGATAAGTTGGGAGATTTTTTCTCGTAACTTTGAGCGGTCTTTTTTCCAGTTAATGTCTGTTAAATCAAATTGTTAGGAAAAAGATATGGCCATAATTACTGCTTTGTTTATGGCCGGAGGTAAATGCCAGCGTTCCTGGTAGCTTGCGGTGGCTGAAAATAGTGGCACAATCTGGTTCCCTGATTGAATGGTAACCGGTTTGCAGGCAGGTAATATTTGGATTTCTCCCATGGTATGGGGCAAAAGGTGAAAGCGTGAGCGTATACGACACAGAAGAAGAACAGGTTGAGGCACTAAAAAAGTGGTGGAATGAAAATGGTCGTTCCATAGTGGGTGGTATCGTGCTGGGCCTGGGTGCGGTGTTTGGCTGGCAGGCATGGAGCCAGCATCAGGACCAGACTGCTGCGAGTGCATCGCTACGTTATGAAAAGATGGGTCAGGCCATACAGGCTGGCAACAGCGAATCTGCCATGAAGCAGGGAGAGAAGATCATTAAGGACTGGCCAGACACTGCCTATGGGGTACTGGCGGCACTGGATCTGGCCAAACTAAAACTGGATCAGGGTGATACTGCCGGAGCCAATGCTCAATATGAGTGGGTGCTGGCTAACTCATCTGACTCATCCCTGAGACAGGTTGCACGTCTGCGTTTGGCAAGAGTCCTAATTAGTAGCAATGATCTGGAAGGTGCAGAGGCTGTCATCGCAAAGGCGGACAAGGATAATTTTGCCGGTGAATTTGCAGTCCTCCGAGGTGATATAGCCAATGCCAGGAAAGACTATGCAGAGGCACGCAGCGCATATACGGATGCATTAACCAGTGAGATTGGCAACCGCAGACTGGTGCGAATGAAACTGGACAACCTGGCAGCAGGTAAGGGCGATAAATAATGTCTTTGGGTTTGCGATCCATTGTTATATCACTGACTTTGTTGCTGGTCGGCTGTGGTTCCATGGATCCACTGAAATTGCTGGAAGATGCCCCAAATGTAGATCCGCCGGCAGAACTGGTTGATATAAAGCGCAGTATCAATGTGCGTAAACTCTGGTCAAAATCAGTGGGCTCTGGTTCCTCTACGGACCGGGTAAAACTGGTGCCTTATGTACACGGTGGCCGGGTGTATGTGGCGGATCGTGAGGGTGTGGTAAAGGCCTTGGATAGCAGTAATGGCCGGGTTATATGGAGTGTGGAAAAAGAGGGTCTGGAGATATCGGGCGGCCCTGGAGCTGGTGAAGGCCTGGTACTGGTAGGGACCAGTAATGGTGAGGTAGTAGCTCTTTCACAGCAGGATGGATCTGAGAAATGGCGTGCCAGGGTAAGTAGTGAGGTGCTGTCGGTACCCAAGGCTGCCATGGACATGGTGGTGGTACACACTATCGATGGCAAGCTGTTTGCAATGAATGCCAGCGACGGTACTATGGCATGGGTCTATGACCGCTCCATACCAGTACTCACACTGCACGGAAACAGCTCTCCGGTAATAAGCGGGTCTACGGTTATCTGTGGTTTTGCCAGTGGTAAGCTTATCGCATTTGATATAGAGAGTGGGCAGCAACTGTGGGAGTCTACTATCGCTGTTCCAACCGGGCGCTCTGAACTTGAACGTATGGTTGATATAGACGGCGATCCGGTAGTGCAGAGCGGCATGATCTATGTAGCAACCTATCAGGGTCAGTTGGCAGCAGTCTCTGAGGACTCAGGAGATGTGGTCTGGCGTCGTAAGCTCTCCTCGTATGCGGGACTGGGGGCAGACTTAAATAATCTGTATGTTTCTGATGCAGAGGACAAGGTTTGGGCCATTGATCCCAAAAACAGCTCGTCAATGTGGAAACAGAGCAAGCTGCATGGGCGTAAACTATCTGCTCCTGCAGTACTGGGAGAGTATGTGGTAGTGGGCGATTTTGAAGGCTATCTGCACTGGTTGTCACCTGAAGACGGGCATATGGTTGCACGCATCCGGGTAGGTGATGATCCCATAACCAGCCCACCGGTTGTCGATGGAAACGTGGCATATGTCCTGGGAGATGGGGGTGAACTGGCCGCAATCACCATCTCTGGTAAATCCCAATAGATCGCTGTTACCTACTGACGTCCCGCAGTTTGAAACAGCTTCATATCAACCAATGATGCTGTAGAATTTACCTGGTGGAGCAACGCTCCACTTTTTTCATTTATCACTGGACTTTTTTTGCCAGATAGCTGGCCCTAGGACAATCGCTGTGCTTTCCGTAATTGCCCTGGTAGGACGCCCCAATGTGGGTAAGTCTACCCTGTTTAATCGCCTGACCCGCAGTCGTGATGCGTTGGTGGCAGATCAGCCTGGATTGACTCGTGATCGTCAATACGGAGTGGGGCGCGTGGGTAGCAGGCCATACCTGGTGGTGGATACCGGTGGTATAAGTGGTGATGAGGAAGGGGTCGAGGCCCTGATGGTACAGCAGGTAACCACTGCCATAGGTGATGCTGATCATATCTTCTTTCTCCTGGATGCAAAGGATGGTCTGAGCGGTGCTGATGAGGCTATAGCCGAGCAGCTACGGCGTACTGGAAAACCCATAACCCTGGTGGTCAACAAGAGTGAGAATATGGACAAGGCAGTGGCCGGGGTGGATTTCTATAGCCTCGGGTTGGGAGACCCGGTGCCCATTGCAGCCCAGCATGGCCATGGCGTAAAGCAGCTTATAAATGCAACCTTAAAAAGCCTGCCGGAAGATACTGATGCAGAACATGAAGGCCTGGACATGGGTGTTAAGGTGGCCGTTATTGGCCGTCCCAACGTGGGTAAATCCACCCTGGTAAACCGGCTTCTGGGTGAAGAGAGGGTGGTAGCCTTCGACCAGCCAGGTACAACCCGTGACAGTGTATTCATTCCATTTGAACGGGATGATAAAAAATACACCTTGATCGATACCGCAGGTGTTCGGCGTCGTGCCAAAGTGGATAACGCCATCGAAAAGTTCAGTGTCATCAAGACGCTGCAGGCCATCGAAGAGGCCAATGTAGTAATCCTGGTGTTAGATGCCCAGTTGGATATCATAGATCAGGATGCGACTCTGGCCGGGCATGTGTTGGAGAGTGGTCGTGCTCTGGTGGTGGCGATAAACAAGTGGGATGGCCTATCACCGGAGAAAAGGGACAAGATCAAGGATGACCTGGAACGTAAACTGCCATTCCTGGATTTTGCTGAGAAACACTTTATCTCTGCCCTGCATGGATCCGGTGTGGGTAAGCTGTTTCCCGTGGTGGACAAGGTGTACGCCAACGCCATTCGGGATATACCGACCCCGGAGCTGAACCGGATCCTGGAGTGGGCCTTGCAGGAACACCAACCACCACTGGCCCGTGGCAGACGTATCAAGCTGCGCTATGCCCACCAGGGTGGACAGAATCCACCCATCATCGTTATCCATGGTACCCAGACAGATGCCGTGCCAGATACCTACAAGCGATATCTGGTGAGTCGTTTTCGCAAGGCGTTAAAACTTGATGGTACCCCGGTAAGGTTGGAGTTCCGTACCGGCGACAATCCCTATGAAGGGAAAAAGAATGTATTGACCAAACGGCAGGTGCAGAAACGTCAGCGTCTGAAGAAGTTTGTGAAAAGGAAAAAATAGGCGCAGGGGCCGAAGTCAACTGACTCCGGCCCTGTGTGATATTGCGATTAGTAGATACCTATATCCAGGTAGGATCGGGAGATCTTGGACATGGCGATAACATATGCCGCAGTTCGGTAGTCTTCGATCTTCTCGTTGCGATTGTGGGTATCGATAATTGCTTGCAGAGCTAACCGCATACTGTCGTCCAGACCGGAGCGTACCAGGTCGAACTCATCAGCACCTCTGGCCAGGTTGTCCTGAATATAGTCAGGCACATCCCTGCCGGTCATCTCTTTCAGTGCATGTACTATGCAGTGGCCTTTGGATTCATCAAATCTGCGTTCCAGGCGCCCAAAGCGGATATGGGTAAGATTTCTGATCCACTCGAAATAGGAGACGACCACACCACCGGCATTCATTAAGGCATCTGGGAGTACCTTAATATTACGGCTGCGCAGTATGCGGTCGGCTTCAAAGGTTACCGGGCCGTTGGCGGCTTCAGCGATTAATTTGGCCTTGATGTTTGGGGCGTTTTCTTCATGGATCACGCTTTCCAATGCTGCTGGAATAAGGATGTCACACTCCATCTCCAGGACCTTGGTTCCATCCTCTTCATAGGTTCCGCCAGCGAAACCTTTGACTCCACCATTGTCGTTGATGTGGTAACGTAGTTCCTCGATATGGATGCCATCAGGGTTGATGATGGCACCATCCCATTCTATTACCGCCGTGATCTTTGCTCCATCCTCTTCGGAGAGGAATTTGGCAGCGTAATAGCCCACGTTACCCAGGCCCTGAACGATGATGTTTTTGCCTTCCAGGCTGCCATCCATGCTGGCATCCTTTACCTCTTCCTTATGCCGGAAAAATTCCTGTAGAGTGTACTGTACACCACGTCCTGTAGCCTCGGTACGACCGCGGATACCGCCATGTTCAACTGGCTTGCCGGTAACACAGGCCACATGATTGAGGTCTGTGGGGTATAGATGTTTGTAGGTGTCTGCAATCCATGCCATCTCCCTCTGGCCGGTGCCAACATCCGGCGCAGGGACGTTGGTGGATGGACTTAGAAACCCCTTTTTCGCCAGTTCCCTGGTAAAGCGACGGGTGATCATCTGTAGTTCATCTCTGGTGTACTGTTTGGGGTCGATATAAAGACCACCTTTGGAGCCGCCAAAAGGAACATCCACAATGGCACACTTATAGGACATTAGTGCAGCCAGTGCTTCCACTTCATACTGGTCCACGCTGGTGGCATAACGGATACCGCCCTTAGAAGGTAACCTGTGGATGCTGTGTACCGCGCGCCAACCGGTGAACATTTCGATCTTACCTTTGATCTTCACCGGGAAGGTGACCTGGAGGACAGAGGTGCAGGCCTTGATGGCATTTGCAATGTCTATGTCTAAATCCATCACTTCTACAGCACGGTCCACCATGTGGTCCACGCTTTGACGAAACTCAAGTCCCGAAGGCATACTGGCAGTTGACATTATTCTTCTCCAATAGTGTTTATATCTTCAGAATATAGTTACTTTTTCTCCTTTGTGTCTCTGAATGCCCCTTTATTATTCTTCACTGGATTCCACCAGGCATTTAATTTTTCCCTTTGCCAGCCTGGTTTCAACTCTGTCTCCCGCCGATAATATGGCGGCATCATCCAGAATCTCACCTTCTGGTAACCTGGTGGTGATGGAATAACCACGCTCCAGGGTGGCCAGAGGGCTAAGGGCATTCATACTACCTGTAACGGCAGCCAGTCGCTGTTTCTGAAGTCGGTGCAGATTGTTAGCTGCAAATATCATCCGACGTGACAGTTCACCTGTTTTCTGCTTGAAGAGTGAAACCAGCTTTCCTGGTGCCTGGCTTTGGAGCCTGGTGTCTAAATTATGCACCTGATTTTGGTTTTGGAGCATTCTGGATTGCATACCTAGACTCATACGCTGTTCCAGCTCATCCAATCGCTGTTGCTTCTGTCCCAGCTGTACTCCAGGATGGAGAAGATTCAGTCTCTGTTGCAGGTTGCTGATGTGCAGCTCCATGGTGTGCTGCTGTCTGGTTATCTGGTTTATGAGGTGACGGGTAAGGTTTGCCACTCTATCGGTGAGTTCCCTGCGGTCTGGTGTGGCCAGCTCTGCCGCAGCAGAAGGCGTTGGTGCGCGTTGGTCGGCAACAAAGTCGGCGATGGTAAAATCTATCTCATGACCGATGGCTGAGATGATGGGGATTTTGCTGGTGGATATGGCGCGTGCCACCTGTTCGTCATTGAAGGCCATCAGATCCTCCAGTGAGCCACCGCCACGGGTGATGATCAACAGGTCACATTCGTGGCGTAGGTTAGCCAGTTGCAGGGCCTGAACCACATCAGTGGCGGCCCCGTCACCCTGTACCTGGACCGGATATATCACCACCGGAACGGATGGAAGACGCCGCTTCAGTACGCTTATCACATCTCGTATGGCTGCTCCTGAGGGGGAGGTTATAATCCCGATCTGTTTCGGGAATTCAGGCAGAGGCAGTTTGAGTTCGGCACTGAACAGACCCTCTTTATCCAGGCGTAGTTTTAACTCTTCAAAGGCCTGGCGCAGTAGACCTTCACCGCCAGGCTCCATATGTTCGATATTGAGCTGGAAGTCGCCTCTAGCTTCATACAGGTTGGGTCGGGCCCGGACCAGTACCTGCATACCGTTTTCGGGTTCAAACCTGAGCCGCTGGCGTTTCATACGGAACATGGCACAGCGTACCTGGGAGTGAGGGTCCTTGAGCGAGAAGTAGATATGGCCGGACGATGGTCGGGCCAGATTGGATATCTCGCCTTCCACCCAGAGCAGGGGGAAGCTTACATCCAGTACCGCCCGTACCTCGCTATTCAGGCGGGAGACGGAGTAGATGTCGCGTTGCTGGGCACTGATTGGTGAGGAAGAGGCCATATTCTCTCAATATTAATTTACGGAGTGTCAATAGTTCCAGTTTACCCGGATAGCCGCAAATCATATAATAGTCCGTTATATTTTTTATTTGCTAGTATGGAAAACCGAATTATGCGCCTGACCCAGGAAGCCCTGACCTTCGATGATGTACTGCTTCTTCCTGCACACTCTACAGTGATGCCGGGTGATGTGGACCTGAGGACCAACCTGACCCGAGATATACAGTTGAGTATTCCTCTGATCTCTGCGGCCATGGATACGGTTACCGAGTCCAGGCTGGCCATTGCTCTAGCGCTGGAAGGCGGCATCGGCATAGTACACAAGAATATGACTCCGGAACGCCAGGCTGAGAATGTGCTGAGCGTTAAGAAGTACGAGAGTGGCGTCATTCGTAAGCCAATTACCGTTACCCCCAACACCAGTATCCTGGATGTGATGAAGCTTACCGATGCGCACAATATTTCCGGTGTACCGGTCACCGACGGCAGGGAACTGGTAGGTATAGTAACCGGACGCGATCTGCGTTTTGAGACCCGCATGAGTGATCCTGTATCTTCCATCATGACCCCCAAGGAGCGTCTGGTAACGGTGAAGGAGGGTGCGCAGCGTAAAGAAGTGATCGCTCTGCTGCATAAGCACCGCATCGAGAAGGTATTGGTGGTAAACGATGATTTCGAACTCTCCGGATTGATAACAGTAAAAGATATTCAAAAGGCTAAAGAGAACCCCAACGCATGTCGTGATGATCAGGAACGGCTGCGTGTGGGTGCTGCTGTGGGTACCGGGACAGGTACCGAGGAGCGGGTAGAGGCCCTAGTACATGCCGGTGTGGATGTGGTTGTGGTGGATACTGCCCATGGCCATTCGCAGGGGGTGCTGGATCGCATTGCCTGGGTAAAGAAAAACTACCCGGATGTGCAGGTGATCGGAGGTAACATTGCTACTGCGGCGGCAGCCCGTGCCCTGGTGGATGCAGGTGCCGATGCGGTGAAGGTAGGTATAGGTCCAGGTTCAATCTGCACCACCCGTATCGTGGCCGGTGTGGGCGTGCCACAGGTAACGGCAGTGATGAATGTAGCCAAGGAGTTGGAGGGCACGGGAGTGCCTCTCATTGCTGACGGTGGTCTGCGTTACTCCGGGGATATAGCAAAGATTATTGCATCTGGTGCCCACTCGGTAATGGTGGGTGGCCTGTTTGCCGGTACCGATGAGTCACCGGGTGAGGTGGAACTGTATCAGGGGCGCTCCTACAAATCCTATCGAGGCATGGGTTCCCTGGGAGCAATGTCCGGCAAGGAAGGCTCCAGTGATCGCTACTTCCAGGAGAATACCTCAGAGACCGAGAAGCTGGTTCCGGAAGGTATCGAGGGACGGGTTCCGTACAAAGGCAGTATCCTGAATATTGTCTACCAGTTGCTGGGTGGTATTCGTTCCAGTATGGGTTATACCGGTTGTAGCAATATGGAGGAGATGCGTACCAAGCCGGAGTTTGTGCGGGTGACCGGTGCCGGTATGACCGAGTCCCACGTGCACGATGTAACCATTACCAAGGAAGCGCCTAACTACCGACGTAACTGAGTTATACCCAGCGGCCGCAAATGGACGCAAAAAACCGCAAATAATCGCAAAATATACTAATGGCATTTGCGCAAATTAGCGGTGATTAGCGTCACTTTGCGGCTTAATTTTTTGTCTTCAGGCTCATAGCCGGAACACGATTATGGCTGTATTTATATGACTACGAACTCAAAAGATATCCATGCCCACCGAATTCTGATTCTGGACTTTGGATCACAATACACCCAGCTTATTGCCCGCAGGGTACGTGAGGCCGGTGTCTATTGCGAGATCTGGCCCTACGATAATTGTGAAGAGGCCATGGCCGAGCACAAGCCGGCTGGCATTGTGCTGTCCGGTGGCCCGGAAACGGTAACTGCTGATCATACGCCGCGGGCACCACAGGCGGTATTTGACCTGGGAGTTCCGGTGTTGGGTATCTGCTACGGTATGCAGACCATGGCTGCCCAGCTTGGTGGAAAGGTAGAGTCATCCGATAAACATGAGTATGGCTATGCCCAGGTACGGGCCAGGCACCACTCCAAACTGCTGCGTGATATAGAAGACCATACAACACCAGAGGGCTATGGTCTGTTGGATGTGTGGATGAGTCATGGTGACCGGGTAGTGGAACCGCCAGCAGGATTCCATGTGATCTGCGAGACGGACAATGCCCCACTGGCTGGAATAGCCGATGAGGAGCGTGGTTACTATGGAGTCCAGTTTCATCCCGAGGTGACCCATACCAGGCAGGGGGGACGTATCCTCGAGCGTTTCCTGTTTGAGATCTGTGGCTGCGAGCCGTTATGGAATCCCTCCAGTATCATTGAGGATAGCATCAACTCTGTACGAGAACAGGT
>JANQEV010000071.1 GCA_028278145.1 Chromatiales bacterium
CCTACCGGACACACCTCCACGCAAGCAGTCCAACGACCCTTGCGGGTGCGCTGCACGCAGAAGGTACATTTCTCCACCACACCCTTCATGCGGGGGCGGTTGCCCAGATAGTGGGTCACCGGGTTCATCTCTTCCTTGGGCAGGTTGGGTTCTCCCCAGTTGAAGCGGCGTGCCCAGTAGGGGCAGGCGCCGATACACATACGGCAGCCGATGCACCAGTTGTAATCGATTACCACGATGCCGTCCGGGTCACGGTAGGTGGTACGCACCGGACACACCTTGACGCAGGGTGGCTTCTCGCACTGCATGCACTGCATGGGGAAATAGAAGGCGTCCTTCTCCGGCACCTGGTCCGGTTGGTAGTAGTGCTGGCCTTCCAAAACAACGCCGGACGGTTTGTAGGCATTGCCACCTACCTGGACACCATACTCGTGACCCTCTTCCGGTGGGTAGCCATGCTTGGCTGTATCCTCTGCTGAGAAGTTACCCTTCTCCATACGCAATACCCGGATCCACTCGATCTGCTGCTCATCACCGCGAGACTGGTTGTTTTCGGCTACGCATGCCTTGACGCAGCGGCGGCAACCTATGCACTTCTGGATGTTCAGGGCATAACCGAACAGCACGCCGTCGATGGCTTCGCTACCGTCTACGGTGACCTTTTTTCCAAACTCTTCTGAGTAGCGTTTCTCCAGGCGCTCTATTGCCTCCTGCTTCTCCTCTTCCGTCATCAAGCGGTAGTTCTTCTGGAAGTGCTCGGCCCAGGTAACGTTTGTAGTCGCCGCGGCCGGTTTGGTATCTGCCAGCAGCGCTGCGGCACCGGTAACGGATGCCACGCTATAGGTGCCGGCCTTGCGCAGGAAGTCGCGGCGGGAGGTGCTTTTTATACTGTCTTCTTTGGACATCAATTACCCCCAGATTGGATGTAAATCGAATGAAACAAAATTTGTTACTGATGGCGGAGCATCAGGAATGATTGGTGTGGTGATTGATGAGTGTCTGCACCATATCCGTCTTCTCCTGCTCGGACATGACTACATACTCACGCTTCTGCAACTCATCCTCACCGGCGTGACTATCCTTTATATAGTGATCCCGCATGTTGGGTTCGGGGAGTGAATCCACTACCGTCTTGGCTAGCCCAGCTGTGGTGGTGATTGAAACCGCGCCAACGGCAGTGCGTTTAAAAAAGCTGCGCCTGCCATTTGCCGAGGTTGTGTCCTGTGCTGATTGTGCGTCTGAGGCGGTACGCTCGATCGTTAACAGCTTCCTGGCTGCACTGATTATTTTTTTTACCATCCTCTCCCCCGTTTATTATTTGGGTAGTTCCAAACTTTGGAACATCAACACTCTTAGCGGCTGAAATTGATGTGTCGCGTTCGATCAAATATCAGAACGGCAGCAAATCATCCTGCCTGGTACTCATGCCAAGAGATAACCATGCGCATCAGAGCGCAAAATAAAAAAATCTTCACGAACATGTGCAATGGATGTGCCATAAATGCTGTGGCTATATGCAACATCAGGTTTTACAAGAAAAAACTGACGTCTAGTAATTTAGGCTTTGGGAGCTTGTTTTGTGGGTATTCATGACAATATGACATGAATGCGGGTAGGTATATTGTTATATGGTTGTTATAGAAAAGAAAAAAGTCATGACAAAATGACATTAGGTGCGGATTGGAAGTATCGTCACAATGATACGGCCAGCATTGTCTCAATCATAGGTTCAGTTACAGGATATACCGACACATATAACTGCATAGCAGTACATGTCTTATGCTTAGGGTGGAGTCAGGATAGGGCTCAGAAACTTATTTGCTTCGTAAGATGTGGCTTAATCAGCTTTAACATGGCTGCATGGGTCTTGAGGCCGCCTGCAACTACATTTCCTGATTCGAAAAAACGTTCACCGCCGCTCAGATCACTTATGGTTCCACCAGCCTCACGAATCAGCAGGGCGCCGGCTGCAAAATCCCACTCAGACAACCCCAGCTCCCAGAAACCATCCAGCCGGCCTGCTGCTATGTAGGCAAAGTCCAGAGCAGCAGATCCGGGACGGCGAATTCCCGCTGTGTCAGAGACCATATCGCGGAACATACCCATATAGGCATCCAGATGGCTGAGCTCACGATAGGGGAAGCCGGTTCCAATCAGAGCACCTTCCATCCCTTTACGTTGGGTTACCCGAATACGTCGGTCATTCAGAAAGGCCCCGGAACCGCGGGTGGCACTGAACATCTCTTCGCGCAGTGGGTCATAGATAACACCGTGCTCCAGCTGGTCATGGTGTTTCAGGGCTATGGATATGGAGAATTGTGGGTTTCCATGCAGGTAGTTGGTAGTTCCGTCCAGAGGATCGATTACCCACTGATACTCATTTCCCTTATGGCTACCACTCTCTTCCCCCAGAATGGCGTGGTTTGGGTAGGACTTGCGCAGGACCTCAATAATCGCCTGTTCCGCTGCCTTATCCACCTCAGAAACAAAATCATTCTTTTTCTTTTCTGTGACGGTAAGAGTGTCGGTGTGCTCAAAATAGCGTAGCAGGATGTTACCTGCGCTACGGGCTGCGCGAACTGCAATATTAATCATCGGGTGCATGGGCGGCAAAGATACAGCAACGGCATGGCAGTTTAAAGGGTTTTAACCAATAATTAGGGTAAGTAGCCGGAGGTTGATGCACGGCTATTCAAACTTGACCCGGATCTATGACTTCAATTTTTTTATCCTGTAATCTTCTTCATCATGCTAAGTAATATAAGAATTGTCCTGATCGGTACCACCCATCCTGGAAATATTGGTGCCGTGGCCCGTGCCATGAAAAATATGTGCCTGGAGCATCTCTACCTGGTTCGACCCAGGCACTACCCAAGTGCCGAAGCTACAGACCGGGCCTCCGGTGCTCATGATGTGTTAAGCCAGGCTCGGGTGTGTGAGAGTCTGGATGAGGCCCTGGAGGGGTGCCGCATGGTTGCTGGTGCCAGTGCCCGAACCCGCAGCGTGAAATGGACCCAGGTTACGCCACGGCAGTGTGCACAAACCATGCTGCAGGAAGCAGAGCAGGGAGAGGTTGCTATCATATTTGGTCGCGAAAGTTCCGGGCTCACTAACGCTGAGCTGGATCGCTGTCATCTGTTGGTGCATATCCTGGCAAATGAGGAGTACAGTTCACTCAACCTCTCTCAGGCAGTACAGGTGGTGGCATATGAAATCCATCAGGGTTCTCTGGATCAGGATGGTTCACAACCAGAGCGCCAGGACGTGGCTACAGCAGAGGAGATGGAGGGTCTGTTTCAGCACCTGGAGCAGACCATGGAGGATATCGGTTTCTCTGATCCACGCCAGTCAGATAAGCTGCAACGCAGATTACGCAGGTTGTTTTTTCGTGCCCGCCCGGACCAGGATGAGATCAATATCTTGCGCGGTATTTTCAGTGCTGCCCAGGGACGCAAGTCTATGAAGTGAAGAGTGTACGTAACATTACATTCATTTTTTCTTTCTCTATTATTTCTAGTTTGATCGGTCAAGTAAGGGCAGGTTGACTATATTAAATGTATATATGTGTGTTTCTGTAAAGGATGCATGACATGGCTAAAAAGAAGAGTAAAGAAGACAAGAAGTTTGAAAAAAAACGGAAAAAATTGGCCGAAAGGCTGAAACGGGATCTTTCCGAGTTGCTGGAATTGACACTGGTTACTGGTGAAATGTCCCCTGAGTCCTTGGGATACCTGTTAAAGGGATTGGGTAATACACTGACCAAGACCCAGAAGGCGCATGGTAAAAGTGATCATCTGCGTCATGCTGGAAGATTCTTGGAAAACCTGCATAAAGAGCACAAAAAAATCATAGAGCAGGGCCAGCTTGCCAAGGAAGAACATGATCAATTACAACTAATACGGATCAAACGCATGACCAAGAAGGGCAAGAAACCGGCAGAGATCGCCCGGATCCTGCGTAAAGAGGGTGAACGGGTCACGGCCGATGCCATTCGGCGGGTACTGAAAAAAGAAAAGTGAGTGCTCATATCCAGATGGTGTTAGTAATATCTTAAGGAAGATATGGCTGTTTGAGCACAGATATATAGCCGTTGGCATTCCTCAACTTGCATAGCATCTCAGAACCAACACACAGATCTCATTTGCATCTGATAATACCGGTGTTGCCTATTCCAATCTTCTCTTAATGCTCCTGGGAATAAAAGATAACATTATGATCTGTATGTAATTATTTACGCTGCCCCCAAGTTGTTAAAAAAAATTAAACTTTTTGTTCATACTGTCGCTATTTTTGAGTATCCATAAAATATAAAGATATGCATGATGCAAAAAATACTGGGCAATCTATATACACTTACCGGGCTTAATAGACTGAGTATCAGTAAAAAGCTACTCCTGCTAAGCCTGGTGTTCCTCACAATTATCAGTGCTATGGTGATGTATACTGCCACCACGCTGGATGGTCAGAAAAGTGATGGTACAGTGGTAAATATGGCCGGACGCCAGCGCATGCTGACCCAAAAGTTCACCAAGGAGTTCTACCTGGCCCTGCAACAGGCCAAGGGTGATAATGCTAGTTTTAACACTGGTCAGATGGAGAAAACCAAGCAGTTGTTCACTGTTACGCTGCAGGCGCTAGACCAGGGTGGCAAGACCTATCGGGATCTTAGTATGACCAAGCCGATAGATCTTCCTGTAATGGACAATCAGCAGGTCAGTGCCAAGCTGAAAGATGTGGATAGGTTGTGGCAGGAACTGTTGTCAGCAGTGGCTAAAGTCAAGCCAGCCAGTCACAGTGTGGATCAGTTGGTCCAGATCAATAAACTAAGCGTCAAGGTCCTGGCTACAATGAATCAGGCTGTAGGCATGTTGGCCGCTGCCTCGGATAATAAAGTACAGTCCATGCTTAACAACCAGAAATGGATCTGGGGTTTTGCGGTACTGGGCTCTGTAATCATAGCCTGGTTAATCGCCCACAATATTGTTACCCCCCTTTCACAAGTGGTCACTTCAGCACAGAGAATCAGTAGTGGAGATCTCAAGGCTTATGCCCAGGAGAAACCTCATCGGGATGAGCTTGGTATATTGCTGAAAAATGTTGAAAAGATGCGCTCGGTACTGAGTAATATTATCCATACGGTGCAGCAGAATAGTGCTCAGATGTCCCATTCGTCGCTACAGATTGCAACTATTTCCAGTGAAATTTCCACTATTAGCGAGCAGGAGCAGGATAGTTCCAAACAGGTACTGAGTGCCACTACTTCTTTACAGCAGATAGCAAACACCGTAAGTGATCACATCCAGCAGGCAACAGAGACGGCGGAAGAGACTCGTACCGTGGCACAGAATGGCTTCGGAGTGGTGCAGGAGAGTATCAGTGAGCTTGGAAGTGCTGTTGAGAGCGTGAATGTTACGGCCACCCAGATGGAATCGGTGAAAAGCGCTACTGACCAGATTCATGCAATTATAACGGCAATTGATAATATCGCGGCGCAAACCAATCTGCTGGCGTTAAATGCAGCAATTGAAGCTGCCCGGGCCGGTGAGCATGGCCGTGGCTTTGCGGTAGTGGCAGATGAGGTGCGTAGTCTGGCATCGCGGACTGCAGAATCTACTACGGAGATAACAAGTCTGATTGAAGAACTTACCAGTCAGGTGCAAGATTCAGTACAATCCATGCAGCGTGTGACAGAGCAGGTGCACCAGTCCCAGGAAAAATCTGAGCAGACACTTGCAACCTTTGATGCCATGACTGATGGCATCAATAAAAATACTGAAAATTCGGCCCAGATTGCCCAACTCAATCAGCAGCAGGCAGAGCAGTTAGAGTCGTTACACAATGAACTTAATGAGCTGTTCGATGTTCTGGCTGAAAGTGCCGAGAAGGCCGGTTCCACTTCTCTGGTTGCAAGTGATCTGCACACAGTTTCGGATGATCTGGACAGGTTATTACATCGCTTCCAGACCGATACCCCTGCAGCACAGGATCGCACTGACAATGAACAACGGCGCCATCCGCGTATTGATAATCAGATTAAGGTAATGCTGCATCAAGGTAGTAATCATATAGAAGGAATTACCCAGGACATCAGTATGAGTGGATTGCAGATCAAGTGTACAAAAGAACTTGATGCCACACAGGATCTGGACCTGGAGATACATCTATACCTACCAAAAGGGGAGCATGAAGTAGAAGATGAGGTGCTGAGGGTAAAAGGATACATAGTCCGCTCTGATGCAAAACCAGATGGTGTGTTTTACGGCATCAAGTTCCGCAGGATAGCTGGGGCGGATAAATCACAGCTGAAAAAGGTATTTGAACATTTCAAAAAGCCCCATCAGTATGCTTGATCAGTAACTGTCTGACAGGGTTCGAGTGCTGCTTGTCAGGGATATACAAATACCAAAGTTTTTTAGTATGCAGCTGCAGTGAGATGTAGTAGAGGCTTTGTACCAAATATCTGCCAGATAGTGATTTGATACCGAACATAGAAAAGATTCTGCAGAACTGGCCAGGATGAATAATAATCTAGTAGAATTATAAGTCTTTCTAGACGTATCTATTTCAGGCCAGGATTAACCCCATGTTTTCAAGACTCAAAGAGGATATCGCGTGCGTTTTCGATCGTGATCCTGCTGCTCGTAACTCTTTTGAAGTCATAACAGCTTACCCAGGCCTGCATGCAGTGGTCATACACCGATTTACCCACAAGCTGTGGAAGGCTGGTTTTTATTGGCTGGCGCGGGCTATTTCACACTTTGGGCGTTGGGTTACCGGAATTGAGATCCATCCAGGTGCAGTTATCGGGCGTCGCTTCTTCATTGATCATGGTATGGGTGTGGTGATAGGAGAGACAGCTGTAATTGGCGAAGACTGCACTCTGTACCATGGAGTGACATTGGGAGGTACCAGCTGGAAAAAGGGCAAGCGCCACCCAACCCTGGGTAACAATGTGGTTGTGGGAGCCGGGGCCAAGGTGCTGGGGCCAATTGAGGTCGGTGATGGTGCCAGGGTAGGTTCCAATGCCGTAGTGGTGAAATCTGTGCCTGCCGGTGCTACTGCTATAGGTGTTCCCGGACGCCTGGTGGAGACCAGCAATCAGGGAGATGACACGCGCCGTAAGGAGATGGCAAGCAAGATGGGCTTCGATGCCTATGGAGCTACACAGGATGCTCCAGACCCGGTGGCGCATGCCATCAACTGTATGTTGGATCATATCCACGTCATGGATAAACGCATGCAATCCATGTGTGAGGCCATTCGTGAGGTAAGTGGTGAGCAACTGGATACTGAGCTGCCCAGCCTGGACTCTTGCGAGATCGCATCAACCGCAGAAGAATTGAGCAAATTGGACCCAAAAAACCACTCTGATTCCTCGTCAGAATGACTGGTCTGATTCTGTGGAATAGTTGACCGAATTACTCAGTAATAGTATATTAGTATTATTAGATACACTTTGGAGTAGTAGACGTGAAGCTTACCACAAAGGGTCGCTACGCAGTAACTGCGATGCTGGATTTGGCCCTTCATTCCGGATCTGGACCGATCACACTGGCTGATATCGCCAAGAGGCAGGGAATCTCACTATCCTACCTGGAGCAGCTGTTTGCACGCCTGCGCAGAAAGGATCTGGTATCCAGCGTCCGCGGGCCTGGCGGTGGCTATATGTTGAGTCGCGGCTCAGAGGAGATATCCGTTGCTGCGGTGATCACTGCTGTGGATGAGACTGTTGATACCACCCGTTGTGGTGGCGCCCAGAATTGCCAGGATAATCAACCATGTCTAACCCATGATCTGTGGCACGATCTCAGTGATCGTATCCATGAGTATCTGAGTTGTATATCTCTGCATGACCTGGTCATGCGTAAAGGTGTTCAGAGGGTTTCTGAGCGGCAAGATCATGTAATTGACACTACTGATCTGGAGTCAAGGGTTGCCTCTACTGCCAGATCTCACCCAAGTATATAGAATTTCACGGAAATTATTTCTGGAGTATGAATTAATGAAGTTACCGGTCTATATGGATTATTCGGCAACCACCCCGGTCGATCCCCGGGTTGCCGAGAGCATGATGGCATGTCTCACTCCCGATGGCGTGTTTGGTAACCCTGCATCCCGTTCCCACCAGTATGGCTGGGATGCGGAACAGCTGGTGGAAGAGGCGCGTAAGAATGTTGCCGGCCTGGTTAATGCCGATCCCAAAGAGATTGTCTGGACCTCAGGTGCAACTGAATCGGATAACCTGGCTATCAAGGGTGTTGCCCACTTCTATAAGAAACGTGGTAAGCACATCATCACCAGCAAGACTGAACATAAGGCAGTACTGGACAGTTGCCGCCAACTGGAGCGGGAAGGGTTTGAAGTTACCTATATGGATCCTGAGCCCAATGGCCTGATTGACCTGGGCAAGCTGGAAGCCGCCATGCGCGATGACACCGTCCTGGTTTCAATTATGCATGTGAACAACGAGATCGGCGTGGTACAGGATATCGAAGCCATTGGTGAGCTGACCAGATCGAAAAAGATCTTGTTCCATGTGGATGCCGCCCAGAGTGCCGGTAAGGTGCCGATTGATCTGGCTCAGATGAAGGTAGACCTGATGTCTTTCTCGGCACATAAGATCTATGGACCCAAGGGGATTGGTGCCCTGTATGTAAGGCGTAAGCCCAGGGTGCGTCTCGAGGCCCAGATGCATGGTGGTGGCCATGAGCGTGGCATGCGTTCCGGTACCCTGGCCACCCATCAGATTGTAGGAATGGGCGAGGCCTTCCGGATTGCCGGTGAGGAGATGCAAGCTGAGAATGAGAAACTGCAGGCCCTGCGTAACCGTCTCTGGGATGGTATCAAGGACATGGAAGAGGTATACGTGAACGGTGATCTGGAGCATCGTGTGGCAGGTAACCTGAATGTGAGCTTTAATTTTGTAGAGGGTGAGTCACTGATTCTGGCTCTACGTGATATAGCGGTTTCTTCCGGTTCCGCCTGCACCTCGGCCAGCCTGGAACCCAGCTATGTACTACGTGCACTGGGCCGGGATGATGAGCTGGCTCATAGCTCAATACGTTTCACATTTGGCCGCTTTTCTACTGAGGAAGAGGTAGATATGGTGGTCAACAAAATTAGACATGAGGTAACGCGTCTGCGTGACTTATCTCCCTTATGGGAGATGTTCAAGGATGGTATAGATTTGAAATCCATTCAGTGGTCAGGGCATTAGTCCCAGAGCTGAATCATAGGAACTTGGTTGGTTTTACTGGTGTCAACAGCTTGAGGTTGGCACTAATGCTGGAGATAGATTATGGCTTACAGTGACAAGGTTTTAGACCATTATGAGAACCCGCGTAATGTAGGGGCTCTGGATAAAGACGACAAAGATGTAGGTACCGGCATGGTAGGTGCACCTGCCTGCGGTGATGTCATGCGTCTACAGATTAAGGTAAGCGATGAGGGTGTCATTGAAGATGCAAAATTCAAGACCTATGGCTGTGGTTCTGCCATCGCCTCTAGTAGCCTGTTGACGGAGTGGGTCAAGGGCAAGACACTGGAAGAGGCCCAGCAGATCAAAAACTCGGAGATTGCTGAGGAACTGGCACTGCCACCGGTCAAGGTTCACTGTTCTGTACTGGCTGAGGATGCCATCAAGGCAGCAGTGAACGACTATACAGAGAAACAGGATAAATCCTGAGGAAGAGGGTCCTATGGCAATTACTATGACAGAAGCAGCTGCCAGCCACGTGCAGCGTTTTTTGGAGGGCCGCGGCAGCGGTCTGGGCATCCGTCTTGGGGTGCGTACATCCGGATGTTCCGGTATGGCCTATGTACTGGAATTTGCGGATGAAAAAAATGAAGAGGATGTAATGTTTGAGGACCGTGGCATCAAGGTGCTGGTGGATCCCAAGAGCCTTGCCTACCTGGATGGAACAGAGCTGGATTATGGTAAGGAGGGGTTGAATGAAGGTTTTAAATTCAACAACCCAAACACCAAGGATAAGTGTGGTTGCGGCGAGAGTTTTTCGGTATAAACTGCAAATCTCTGCTCGCTGGTAACCAGCACCATGATATCCCTTCTCCCGGTGGGAGAGGGGATATGCATTTTAGCTATCCCACAGGGCGTTGATAACAGACAAATCCGACTATGCTCGATTTTTCCAAGAACTACTTTGAACTATTCGGACTGCCAGTTACATACACTCTGGATAAGGGTGAGCTGGCAACCCACTATCGTGAGCTGCAGCGTGTGGTGCATCCGGACCGCTTTGCCTCTGCTTCCGAGCAGGAACGCCGCCTCTCCATGCAGGGTTCCACCCTGATCAATGAGGCCTTTCAGACTCTGAAGGATCCCATGTTGCGGGCACGTTATCTGTTGTCACTTCATGGAGTGGATATGAGTGACAGCAAGGAGTCCACCCAGGACATGGAGTTTCTCATGGAGCAGATGGAACTGCGTGAAGAACTTGCTGATGCGGGTAGCCAGTCTGATCCCTTTGCTGCTGTGGCCAAGATTCTGCAGGGAATTGACCAGCGCCTAAAGGTCCTGATCGAGAAATTGACTGAGCAGTTTGCAGCTGCAACTCCGGAGCAGCTGGAAGCAGCTAAGGAGATTGTGCTCAAGATGCAATTTTTACACAAACTTAACCAGGACGCCGAGGCCCTGGAAGCTGAACTTGAGGATGCGTTGTAATGGCACTGCTGCAACTCTCTGAACCTGGCCAGTCGGCCGCGCCCCATCAGCATAAGCTGGCTGCAGGTATTGATCTTGGTACCACCAACTCCCTGGTAGCCAGCGTTCGCTCCGGTGAGGCAGAGACGCTACCTGACAGTGATGGACGGCATCGCCTGCCATCGGTAGTCAGGTATCTAGGGGATGGTATCGTAGTGGGTCATGATGCCAAGGCAGAAGCGGCCAGTGATCCCTTGAATACAGTAGTGTCGGCCAAGCGTCTGTTGGGGCGTGGTATTAATGATATAAAGAGCCTGGGTGAGCGTCTGCCGTATGAATTTCGGCAAGACGATACTGCAGTGCCACGTATCCACACGGTTGCTGGTGATGTCAGTCCGGTAGAGGTATCTGCTGAGGTGCTGAAAACCCTGGCCAGAAGGGCCGAGGATACCCTGGGGGGGGAACTCACCGGTGTGGTGATTACAGTCCCGGCCTATTTCGATGATGCCCAGCGCCAGGCTACCAAGGATGCAGCAAAACTGGCAGGTCTCAATGTATTGCGTCTGTTGAACGAGCCCACGGCTGCGGCTGTGGCCTATGGCCTGGATACAGGATCGGACGGTGTACATGCCATCTATGATCTGGGAGGAGGTACCTTTGATATCTCTATCCTGCGCCTCAACCGTGGTGTGTTCGAGGTACTTTCCACCGGTGGTGACTCTGCCCTGGGTGGTGACGACTTCGACCAGGTAGTTGCAGAGTGGATTATGCAGCAGGCAGGGATCCAGGATGATGCCGGACATGCCATGTTGCGTCGCCTGATGCGTGATGCCTGTGCCGCCAAAGAGACCCTGACTGAATCCGATACCGCCGAGATCAAACTGGAACTGGAAGATGGTACCCACTGGGAGGGAACCCTGAGTCGTGAGCAGTTTAACGAATTGGTTGAACCGTTGATCCGAAAAACTCTGGGTCCTTGCCGGCGTGCACTGCGTGACGCCGGTATCTCTGCCGATGAGGTGGAGGATGTGGTGATGGTTGGCGGTTCCACCCGGGTGTTACGGGTACGGGAGATGGTGAGTGACTTCTTTGAAACCGAGGTCCTGACCAGCATCGATCCAGATAAGGTAGTGGCCGTGGGTGCCGCTATCCAGGCCGATGTGCTGGCCGGTAACAAGCCGGATGGCGAGATGCTGTTGCTGGACGTTAATCCCCTCTCTCTGGGCATCGAGACCATGGGTGGACTGGTAGAGAAGATCATACCCCGCAACACTACCATACCTGTGGCGCGGGCCCAGGAGTTTACCACCTTCAAAGATGGTCAGACCGCCATGGCCGTACATGTATTGCAGGGTGAGCGTGAGATGGTGGATGATTGCCGCTCCCTGGCCCGCTTTGAACTGCGTGGTATTCCGCCCATGGTGGCTGGTGCCGCCCATATTAGGGTGACCTTCTCGGTGGATGCCGATGGTCTGCTGCACGTGGAAGCAGAAGAGAAATCCAGTGGGGTCAAGACCGGAGTGGAAGTGAAGCCCTCTTATGGTCTCACTGATGGTGAGATTGAAGGGATGCTGCGCGACTCCATCGATTATGCCCAGAAGGACCTGGAAACCAGGCGTCTGGCAGAGCAGAAGGTGGAGGCAGAGAGGGTAATTGAGGCCCTGATTTCAGCGCTGAATGCCGATGGTGAGAAACTGCTAAATGAAGAGGAGCGGACTCTGATTGTCTCTGAACTAGAGAAGCTGGTTGAAATCTCCAAGTCCGATGACCATATCGAAATAAAGAACGGGATAGAGGCTTTGGAAAAGGCCTGTGAGTTCTACGTGGAGCGGCGCATGAATGCCAGTGTCAGTGAGGCCATGTCCGGCCATAGCGTGGAAGAGTTTGAGTAGAGAGACGGATACAACAAGATGCCAAAGATAACTTTTTTACCCAATGAGGAGCACTGTCCTAAGGGGGAGACCATTGAGGTGGAATCCGGAGTAACCATCTGCGAAGCCGCCCTGGAGCATGGAATCGAGATCGAACACGCTTGTGAGATGTCCTGTGCCTGCACCACATGTCATGTAATCATTCGTGAGGGCTTTGACTCCTTGGAAGAGTCAGAAGAGTTGGAAGACGATATGCTGGATAAGGCCTGGGGTCTGGAGCCAGAGTCGCGCCTGGGCTGTCAGGCCAAGGTTGCGGATGAGGATCTGGTAGTAGAGATTCCCAAGTACACCATCAACATGGTTTCAGAGAACCACTAAGGGAGATCTAGCTGTGAAGTGGACAGACATACAGGACATTGCCATCGAACTATATGACAGCAAGCCGGATGTTGATCCGACTACTCTCAACTTTGTGGACCTGCGCAATTGGGTTATGGATCTGCCGGAGTTTGATGATGATCCGGAACGTTGTGGTGAGAAGATCCTGGAGGCCATCCAGGCAGCATGGATAGAGGAATCCGACTAGCCAAAAGGTTTATAGATTTAAGGCAGGAAAAAAACTGGCCGCAAATGAACGCTAATCACCGCGAATACACGCATAATATTATTTGCGCAGATTTGCGGTACTTCGCGTCTATTTGCGGCTTATCAATCTTGGATTAAAGGCAACAACATGAAACGCATCGCCCTGTTTCTAATCACCAATATAGCCATAATATTCGTGCTTAATATCTCTCTGCGCCTGTTGGGCTTTGAAGGTTACCTGGATGCTCAGGGCGTGGATCTGAATATCAATTCCCTGCTGGTCTTTGCCTTTGTATTCGGCATGGGCGGCTCATTTATTTCTTTGCTGATATCCAAGTGGTCGGCCAAGCGTATGACTGGGGCCCAGGTGATCGAGCGCCCCTCCAATGAGACTGAATCCTGGCTGGTAAACACGGTTCAGAGCCAGGCCAAGCGCGCCGGTATTGGTATGCCTGAAGTGGCGGTATTCAATTCACCCCAACCCAATGCTTTTGCCACTGGTGCCAATAAGAACAACGCCCTGGTGGCTGTGAGTACTGGACTGCTGCAGCATATGAACCGGGATGAGGTAGAGGCGGTACTGGCCCATGAAGTAACCCATGTGTCCAATGGAGATATGGTTACCCTGGCCCTGATCCAGGGTGTGGTGAACACCTTCGTCATCTTCCTGTCACGGGTTATCGGACATACGGTGGACCGGGTGATATTCAAGAATGAACGTGGCCATGGTATCGCATTCTGGATCACTACCATCGTCGCCGAACTGGTGCTGGGCATTCTGGCCAGCATTATTGTAATGTGGTTCTCACGCCAGCGTGAATTCAAGGCCGATGCTGGAGGCGCAGGTCTGGCTGGCCGCAATAGTATGATTGCAGCCCTGGAGCGTCTGAAGTCGGCCCACGAGCAGCCGGATCTTCCGGATAAGCTGGCTGCATTTGGCGTCTCCGGTAAAAGCTCTGGCATATCCAGCCTGTTCCGGTCTCATCCGCCACTGGATGAGCGCATCCAGGCCCTGCGCGAGATGAGCTAAGACGGTTCAGGTTGCAGGTCAATAATATTGCCAGAAACGCTGGCTCTTATTCTGGCCTACGGGTAGCCTATGCATTAGCTGCGTAGGCCGGGATAAGCGCAGCGTTCCCGGCAACAAATATATAACTTATATTCAGGGGTCGGAGTCAATTTGCAAATGGACATGTAGCATTCTATGTATGCCAATTTAATTTGACTCATACTACATATAGATTTAGGAACATAAAAACATGCCGTTAGTAAAAGCGTTTCGGGGTTTACGCCCAACCTCTGGCCGGGCTTCTGATGTTGCAGCGCCACCGTATGATGTAATGAGTGCGGATGAAGCCAGGGAGATGGTTGTTGGCCGTCCCTGGAGTTTTTTACATATCTCGCGACCTGAAGTGGATTTACCCACCGATACTGATCCTTACGCTCCTGAGGTGTACATCAAGGCGGCAGAGAATCTGGAACATATGCGGCAACAGGATGTCCTGGCGCAGGATGAGGTGCCCAGCTATTACGTTTATCGTCTGACCATGGGCGAACACCGGCAGACCGGGTTGGTTGCAGCGGCCTCGGTTGAGGCCTATGACCAGGACCGGATCAAAAAGCATGAGTTCACCCGCCCCAAGAAAGAAGATGACCGGGTGCGGCAGATCGAGGCACTGGCGGCCCAGACCGGCCCGGTATTCCTGGTGTATCGCAGTGATGAAACGGTGGATTCCACCCTGGCGCGGGTATCTGAGAGCACACCAGATATGGATGTGACTGCTGCTGATGGTGTGCGCCATGAGGTGTGGGTGGTGTCTGATCCTGAGACGGTTGCCACTCTTACCCAGGCCTTTGATGCCATGGATGCGCTGTATGTGGCAGATGGCCACCACCGTTCTGCTGCAGCCTCCAGGGTTGCGGCCAGCAGCAAGGCAGCCAATCCAGATCATGCGGGTGAAGAGGATTACAACTACTTCCTCAGTGTTATCTTCCCCCATAACCAGATGCAGATCCTGGATTACAACCGGGTGGTGAGGGACCTGAACGGTCTGGACAAGGAGAGCTTCCTGCAGAAGGTTGCAGAGAACTTCACTGTTGCAGAGAGTAGTGCTCCATTCAAGCCTGCCACCACAGCAGAGTTCGGTATGTACCTGGGCGGACAGTGGTACGGACTGAAACTGGACGCATCACGCATACCCAATGATCCAGTTGCCAGCCTGGATGTAAGCCTGCTGGCCAATGAGCTAATAGAGCCTATCCTTGGTATCTCTGATCCGCGTCGTGATGAGCGCATCGATTTTGTAGGCGGTATCCGTGGACTGGAAGGACTGGAGAAGCGGGTGGACAGTGGCGAGATGAGCGTGGCCTTTGCCCTTTATCCAACTTCCATGGAGGCGCTGATGGCAGTGGCGGATGCTGGTGAGGTGATGCCTCCCAAGTCTACCTGGTTTGAACCCAAGTTGGCAGATGGGCTGGTAAGCCACGTTTTAGATTAGGCTATTGATGGCTTAAAGCGCCATATCTGCTGAAAGCAAATACCTATCCTTTGGAGTGCAATCTCTCCAGCGCCATTTCCCGCATACGGAATTTCTGCAGTTTACCGGTAACCGTTAACGGGAACTCATCAACAAACCAGAAATATTTGGGGATCTTGAAGTGGGCGATCTTGCCCTGGCAGAAATCCCGTATCTCCTGTTCGCTGCAGCTCTCTGAGGCGTGGAGTTGAATCCAGGCCATGATCTCTTCCCCGTAGTACTCATCCGGTATGCCAAACACCGCCACCTCTGCCACCTTGGGGTGGGTGAAGATGAAATCCTCGATCTCGCGTGGATAGATGTTTTCCCCACCACGAATGATCATCTCCTTCAGACGGCCGGTGATGCGCAGATAACCATCTGCATCCATGGTGCCCAGATCACCCGAGTGCAACCATCCCTGTGGATCGATGGCCTTTGCAGTGGCCTCGGGATCAGCGAAATAGCCCTGCATGATATGGTATCCACGGAAGCAGACCTCGCCGATCTCGCCTAGAGCTACGGTCTGCCCGCTCTCTGTGTCCACTACCTTGACCTCCTGGTGGGGGAGGTTGTGGCCCACGGTTTCAATACGGCGTTCAAAGCTGTCGTCACGTGTGGTTAGATGGGTGATGGGGGATGCTTCTGTCTCACCATAGGCGATCAGGATTTCCCGGCAGTGCATCTGTTCCATCACCCTGGTCATCAACTCGGGCGGGCAGGGGGCGCCTGCCATGATGCCAGTGCGCAGGCTGGAGAGATCGAACTCTTTGAACCTTGGATGCTCCAACTCGGCGATAAACATGGTAGGTACCCCATGGATCGCGGTACAGCGTTCTGCCTCCACTGCTTGCAACGTGGCCAGGGGATCAAAGTGTTCGCTGGGGATTACGGCGCAGGCGCCGCTGGCAAAGCAGAGCAGATTGGCCAGCACCATGCCGAAACAGTGGTAGAAGGGTACCGGGATGCAGAGCCGGTCCTGGTCAGTGAAGTGCATGGCTTCGGCGGTAAACCAGGCGTTGTTGAGGATGTTGTGATGGGTAAGCACTACCGCCTTGGGAAAGCCGGTGGTGCCGGAGGTGTACTGGATGTTGATGGCATCATCCCTGTCCAGGGAGGCGGTTATTTCATCCAGCCTCTCCTGTGGTACTCCATCTGCCAGTTGTAACAGCTCCTGCCACAGCCCAAAGCCAGGATCTGGTCTCTGGGTCTCCTCAGGTTTGGCTGGATCATAGAGCATGATACGACGCAGCTGGGGGAAATCAGTGTTGGATAATGCATCCGGCTTTGTGGTTTTCAATTCAGGCAACAGTTCCAGCAGCATGGCTATGTAGTCACTGCTGCGGAAGGCCGGGATCAGAAACAGCCCATGTATTTCAGAGCGTTGCAGGGCATAGGCCAACTCTTTGCTCTTGTAAGCTGGATTGATGTTGACCAGGGTCACCCCTATTTGGGCGGTAGCCATCTGCAGTAGTAGCCATTCGATGTTGTTGGTGGACCAGACGCCCACCCGGTCGCCCTTGCAGAAGCCCATCCCCAACAAGCCCCTTGCAATGCGGTCAATCTCACTGGCAAGTTCTGTATAGGTAAGGCGGCGCCCCTGGGGGATGGAGACCACTGCGTCATTATCTGGAAAGCGTTCCACCACACTGGCGAAATGTTCCGGAATGGTGCTGCCCAACAGGGGTTCTTCGCCGCCGCGGTGAAAATAGCTTTTGTTGTTGGTGATCATGGATTAGCCATCTCCGCCCAGTAGCGGTCCACTCGCTCTTGTATCTCAGTCAGCAGCTCTTCATTCCGTTGTGGTGTAAACAGATGAGCGAAACGTCCCTGCTTCTCCAGATAACGTTCCACCGGTAAGCGCTTCTTCGGTAGCTTGGTGTGGACCACCTCACCATTTACATACTCCTTAAGTGGCCAGATACCGGTCTTGACTGCCAGTTTGCCAATCTCTATCGCCTCCCGCGGATCAAAATCCCAGCCGGTGGGGCAGGGGGAGAGGGCGATGATCAGGCGCGGTCCCTTCAACTCTTTAGCTTTCTCGATCTTGCGTGCCAGATCCAGGGGTTCGGCCCCAATTACCGTGGCCACATAGGCCGGCCGGTGAGCCGCCCAGATATCAAACAGCGGTTTCTTAAAGCCGAAGAAGCCCTGGGGTCCACAACTGGTGGTGGTCTTGGCAGCGTGGGGGGTGGCGGCAGAATACTGCTGTCCGGTGTTGCCGTAACCTTCGTTGTCATAACAGATGTAGAGAAAGTCCAAATTACGTTCCATGGCTCCGGAGGTTGCCGACATGCCCATGCCGTAGGCGGCGCCGTCTCCGGTCAGTGTCACCACCTGCATATCATCTTTCGGCGTTATCTGTCCTTTTTGCAGCAGGATATCCAGGGCGTCGCGAATTCCCTGGGCGCCGGCTGGGGCCGAGGCCATGGCCGTATACAGCCAGGAACCGCGGAAAGGAGTAAATGGGTAGATCGCCAGCAGGGTCATACAGCCAGCGGCATTCACAAAGACGCTCTTCTCACCCAGGATATCGTAGATTTCATGCAGGGCTTCCAGCCCGCCGCAACCCGCGCACATGGGGGTGCCGGTTCCCAGCAAGTGGGTGGAGGGGAGGGCCTTGACGTTCTTGAATCTGGTCTCGTTCATTCACTACCTCCCAGCTCGCTGCGTTCCGCCTGGGCAATGGCCTGCAGCTTGCGGGTCTCACGCAAATCTGTTTCTGTGTACAGCAGCCTGGGTGGCGGTGCCTGCCCCTCTTGTACTGCCTTTTTAGTTACTTCCGCCATCTCATAGAACTCTTCCGGGGTGATATCCCGCCCCCCAAGCCCGCCGATGAAGCTGACCAGTAGTGGTGCCGGTTCTGTGCTGCCAGCCAGCACCGAGGCCAACTCGGTGTACAGTACACCACCCTTGCCCATGGAGATGTTCTGGTCAATCACCGCCACGCCTTTGGTAACAGTCAGTGTTTGCTGGAACAGCTTCTCGGGAAATGGCCGCAGCAGTCTGGGGCGCAGCAGGCCGATGCGCCAGCCCGCCTCCCGCAGCTGGTCTACCGCCGCCTTGGCCTTGGTGGCGAAGGAGCCCAGCATGACGAACAGATACTCCGCGTCCTCACAGCGATAGCTCTCCACTGCGTCGTAACGCCGTCCGAACAGTTGCTCATACTCATCCGCAATCCGGTCATAGACTTTGATAGCGTTGAGTGCCGCCAGGTGGCTCTCATAACGAAAATAGGAGTAGGGGGCGCCCCCGAGTACCGCTACCGCCTGGCTTTCTGGCGTAGAGGCACGGAAACGGGTGTTCTCCGGATCAAACTGGCCAAGGAATTTCGCCACCTGTTCCTGGTCTGGCACCTCTACCGGTTCCCGGGTAAAGGAGAGGTAAAAGCCATCCTGATTGACGATTACCGGCAGGCGCACCCCTGCATCTTCACCCAGTTTGTAGGCGATGATGGTGCTGTCCAGCACCTCCTGGCAGGTGGAGCAGTGAATCTGCAGGAAGCCGCTGTCCCGGGCTGCCAGGATGTCATTGTGATCCGGCTCCAGGGTGATGGGGGCGGATAGTCCGCGCGATACATTCGCCAGGACAAATGGAGCGCGCCAGCCGGCGACTGTAAACAGCATCTCCATGCCGTAGAGCAGTCCCTGGCTGGAGGTAGCGCTGAACACCCGTACCCCGGTAGCCGCTGCCGCACCGGCAGCAGTGATCATGGAGTGTTCGGATTCCAGTGTCACCATACGGCCTGCCATCTCCCCGTTGTCTATCCACTGCCCGATGGCCTCGATGATCTCGGTCTGAGGAGTAATGGGGAATGCCGGGATGTAATCCACTTGGGCCAGGCGTGCGCCCCAGGCGGCGGCGCCATTCCCGGTCAGCAGCAACCGCTTCATGACTCTTCTCCTTCAGGCGCATCCTCCTGAAACTTATGCTCAGGAATGGCCGCGATGGCGTGGGGCGGACACTGAGCTACACAGATCAGACACCCCTTGCAGTGCTCATAATCTATTTCCGGGTAACCATCCTCTTTCACTGGTATGGCTCCATCCGGACAGAAGGTGCTACAGATCCACCAGCAGCGATTGCAGTGTTCATAGTCGATCACCGGTCGCATGGTGCGCCACAGACCGGTCTTGAGCATCTCGCTGGTGGCGCCTGCATGAATGGTGGGAGTGGATAGGCAGGCATCTTCAAACGGGAGTTCGATCCATCCGGGATTCTCCCACACCTGTGCTGAGCGAACCGGGCTGGGAGTTGCGCTTCCGGACTGCTCGGCCATGAGGTCATATGCCTCCAGGGATTTGTGCAGGTTTTTTTCCACAATGGCCTGGCCGAGATGCTCCAACTCATCGTGGATGGCCTGTTCCAGGGAGGGACGGGAGATCACACCTACCAGCCGTGCTGCCGCACCGGCACAGGTGGCGCCGATGAAGGGTAGCTCCGCCCGGTCTTCCACCTCTTCTAGGATCGGGAGAATCAGCATCGGTCCTTGCAGATTCAGGCGTTCTTTCCAGATCTCCTTTTCCTCATGGCTGTTGATCAGTAGCACCGTATGCTCATCGGCACCTGCCAGTACGCCTGCGGCTGGGGCCGGCACCAGGGTGTCATCCGCCACGATTACCAGGTCCGGGTGCTGGATGACGCCACGTTCGTTGATGGGCTCCAGGGCAGCCCGCACATAGGCAAAGATGGGCGCTCCGCGCCGCTCAGCCCCGTAACGGGGTGCGTCCTGTATCTCGTATCCTTCAATGAAAAAGGCTGTACCCAGGATGCGACTGGCCGTTTTCATGCCTTGCCCGCCGCGACCGTGAAAACGTATGCGAAACATCTAGGCTCCCTCACTCAAGCAATCTGTTCAGGACATAGGCTAGTGTCCGTTCAGAATAACTGGTTTGAACCGCTAAGGTCGCCAAGATCGCTTAGTAAACACTATATGTTCAGTAAATTAACTTCGTGCCCTTCGCGTTCTTAGCAGTTAGCTTTTTCCGAAAGCACTCCAGTTTAGAATAGCGACCAACGCCTCAAGGCCATTGCATTCTTTACCCGTTCTGTTGCCAACTCCACCGCCGCATCTCGTGGCATGATCCCTTTCTTTTCTGACGTGTTCAGCATTTGGGCCGTGTTGCTGCGCAGTTTCTCCTCTATGGTCTGGAAGGCAGCTGCCTGGTTTGCCTTCTGGTACTCCATGGCGGCACAGATAACACCACCGGCATTGGCGATGAAATCTGGAATACAGAGTACCCCACGTTCATACAACACTTTTTCTGCACCGTGGGTTACCGGGATATTAGCCCCTTCCACCACCATGCAGGCCTTAAGACGGTGTACATTGTCCTCATGGATCACATCGGGCCTGGCGGCCGGAATCCAGATGTCGCACTCCACATCGATCACAGCATCCTGCTTCAGCTTCTTGCCATGGGCGTAATCGATAACACTCCGGCCTTCCCGTTTCAGGGCCATCAACTCATCCACATCCAGCCCGTCGTTATTGTGGATGGTGCCTCTGGAATCATTTGCTGCCACCAGGATGGCCCCCTTGGAGGTAAGGAACCGTGCCGTGTGTTTACCCACACTGCCGAAACCCTGGATTACGATGCGTGCCCCATTCAGTTCAAGTCCGCAATGAGGGAGTGCTACGTCCACTACATGGCTTATGCCCCAGCCAGTAGCGCCGATCTCATCTAGGGGGATACCTCCTATCTCCCGCGGCAAGCCGACCGAACGGCCGATCTCATCATGCACCCAGGCCATGCACTCTTCATCGGTACCCATATCGGGTCCGAAGATATAATCATTCACATCCCGTAGGGCGCAGGCTAGCTCCCGGATAAGTTGCTCTTTCTGTTCCTTCGGCATCCTGGGGTCGCCAAACAGTACCGCCTTGCCTCCGCCATGGGGCAGGTTGGCCGCGGCATTTTTCAGGGTCATGGCCCTGGCCAGCCGGGCACACTCTTTGGTGCTGACATCTGGCGCCATACGCAGCCCACCAATGGAAGGTCCGGTAGCTACATTGTCTATCACCACTACCGCCTGTAGGCCATGGGTTGGTTCATGGATGTGGATGACCTTGGCAGGTCCGAGATCATCGACATAATCAAAAAGTTCGCCCATTATGAAATTCTCTTCTTTTTGCCGTTATTGTTATGCAAATAATACTTATGTTCTCTATTAGTAAGTAAAGCATGTATAGGCAAATATTGGTCTAAATTAAAGGTATAAGAGGTGAAATTTGGAGGGAATAGCTATGACGGTTGCAACAACAGTTAAGAGTTTCCTCAAGGGCAAGGGAATTGAGTATGACCTGGTTTCCCATCCAAAAACCTACTCCAGTGCCGAAACTGCAGCAGCGGCCCATATCCCCGATGATCACATTGCCAAGGGGGTAGTAGTGAAGGATGCAGATGGCTATCTGTTGGTAGTGATTCCTGGCAGTGAATGGGTCAATATGGAGCGTATACGGGAAGAAATGAACCGGGATCTCCATTTAGCTACGGAAGAGGAGATCCAGCCACTGTTTCCTGACTGTGAACTAGGTGCGGTCCCGCCAGTTGGAGAGGCATATAACCTGGAAACCATCCTGGATGAGGATCTCACCAGTCTGGCCAAGGTGTATCTTGAGGCGGGAAGTCATGAGGAACTGGTGGTGGTATCCAATGAGCAGTTTAATTCCCTGATGAAGGGAATACGCCACGGTCATTTCTGTGCAGTGGATTGATTTAGGAAGCCTCGTACACTTGTGTGATGTGTTGGACTGTTTTTAACAGCCATTCCATCACCGTGGTGTACTACTGTTTGGGCGTAAAGGACAAGACAAATTCACTGCCTAGTGACGCATAATATTATTCAGTACCACACCGTGGAACTGCTCTGTTCAGCCGGTGTGGATAACTTATGCTGTATAGGTTGTATTGCCTATACCACTAGCGTGTTCAAATGCGTTGGTGTGGGTATATAGGAACGTGCAACCAGGGGTTAAGGCTATACTCATAGTATAGGGAGTGCAAAACAGGAAGCGAATGATCCGTTATCCGGGCAAGGCATAAAGGAGGTCTGCAATGGGTTCAATCTGGATTGTAGTCGCTGACTCTAGCCGTGCACGTATCTTCACTGCTGATAGTGGCCATAGCCCTATGGTAGAGATCAAAACCATGGCCCATCCAGCGGCCAGGCTGCATGAAGGTGATATGGTTTCCGACAGGCCTGGGCGAGAATGGGATGGCTCTGCCACTAGTCATGGGATGAATGGTGAGATAGGTGCCAAGCAGGAAGAGGAGGTCAGATTTGCCAATGAGGTTTGTCATGTGTTGGAGTCGGGTCGCACAGATGCACAGTTTGAAAAACTCTACATCATTGCTGCGCCTAGGTTTCTCGGTACGTTGAGAAAGCATCTATCCAACTCCTTGCAGAAATTGGTGAGTGCAGAGATTTCCAAGAATCTGGCCGAACATGGTATATCAGATATTCGTAGCCATCTGCCTGAGCGTCTCTGAGCAACTGGTCAATGGAAAATAATAAACAGAAGCGGCGGTTGGAGCCAAACGAGCTTTACCACGCCTGTAATCTCGATCTCCTGGATTTTGAGACCACAGGAGAGTTGGAGCGCTTGGCTGAAACCATTGGACAGGAACGGGCCTTGGAGGCGATGGAGTTTGGGGTTGGTATGCCCAATGAGGGCTTTAACCTCTATGTCATGGGATCTAGTGGCTTGGGCCGTCATACGCTGGTAAGTCAGGCGCTGGAAGCGACTGCGCAGGAGGCTCCTAATCTCTTCGACTGGTGCTATGTCACCAACTTTACTACACCTCATCAACCCAATGTTCTGAAAATGTCTGCCGGGACAGGACGTCGTCTGCGGCGTGATATGGAACAGTTGGTGGACAATCTAATCACTGCCATTCCTGCTGCCTTCAGGGGTGATGAGTATCGACGCCGGGCCGCAGAAATTACCGATGATTTCAAGGAAAGGGAAGAGAAAGCAGCTACTGAGCTGGGTAAACAGGCTGCGGAACAAAGCATAATACTGCTGCGTGGACCATCCGGATTTACCCTGACCCCACAGCTAGATGGCAAGGCCCTCTCTCCGGAGGATTTCGGCAAGTTAGCGGAGAAGGACCAAGAACGTTTCTCCGCTGCCATGGATGTGATGAAAGAGCGGTTGGAGACCACCATGAGCAGTATCCCTGAATGGCAAAGGGAGATGCGACAACGCATACAGGCCCTGGAAAGGGTGACTGTAGAGTTGACCGTGGCGGAGTTTATCGGGGAGCTGCAAAGGAAGTACCGTGAGTTTGAGGACATTACCACCTATCTGTCCAACGTTAAGCTAGATGTTATCGAAAATGTCTCCCTGTTTCGCAAGGCGGCAGAGGAAGAAGGTCGAATCGCCTCGGCCCAAGATCCCAGTTTCAGCCGCTATCAGATCAACATCCTGGTGGATAATGCCGAAACCCAGGGCGCACCGCTGGTCTATGAGGACAATCCAACCTATCAGAATCTTATCGGCAGAATTGAACATATTGCCCGCATGGGAGCACTGCATACCGACTTCACCCTCATCAAGCCAGGAGCCATGCATAGAGCCAACGGCGGTTTCCTGATACTGGATGCGGAGAAGGTACTTACTAATCCCTTTGCCTGGGATGGATTAAAGCGTTGCATCAAGTCACAGGAGATCCGCATCGAGTCTCTGGAGCGTCAGTTAAGCCTGGTCAGCACCATCTCCCTGGAACCGCAGCCGATCCCGATCGACCTCAAGGTGTTGTTGATTGGCAGCCGTCTGCTTTACTACCTGCTGAAGGCCTATGACCAAGAGTTCGGGCTCTTGTTTAAGGTAACGGTAGACATGAATGAGGAGCTGCCACGGGAGGGTGACAATGAACTGCTCTATGCTCGATTAATTGCAACACTGCAACACCGGGAAGGACTGCATGAAATCACCCGTGATGGTGTGGTGCGTATTGTGGAGCAATGCGTCAGGCAGGCCTACAGTGGGGACAAGGTTTCGCTGCATATGGGTGACCTGACTGAGCTGTTGCAAGAGGCAAACTACAGGGCAGACAGACGGAGTAGTAAGTTGATAGACAAGGAGGATGTCCAGAATGCCATCGATGCCCATCGCCAGCGTGCCAATCAATTGCAGGAGCAACTGCAGGAGGAGATGCTTAAGGATCGAATAAGATTGGAAACAGATGGAACCCAGCTGGCGCAGGTCAATGGGCTTACAGTCATTCAGCTTGGTGATTATGCATTTGGTGCTCCTACCAGGATCAGTGCTACCGCACGCATAGGCGGGGGTGAACTGATCGATATAGAACGGGAAACAGAACAGGGTGGCCCTATTCACTCCAAGGGCGTACTTATTCTTGTCTCCTATCTGGGGGAGCGCTATGCCAAACATCAACCCCTCTCCCTTTCAGCCAGCCTGGTGTTCGAGCAGACCTACAGCATTGTTGAGGGAGATAGCGCCTCAGCGGCCGAACTCTGTGCGCTACTTTCTGCCATGGGAGATATCCCTATCAAACAATCGCTGGCGATTACCGGATCAATCAATCAACATGGCCAGCTCCAGGCCATTGGTGGCGTGTGCGAGAAAATCGAGGGATTCTTCGATCTATGCAAGGCTCGGGGCCTGACTGGAGAGCAGGGTGTCATCATTCCCTCCGCCAACGCCAGGGATCTTATGCTGAACCAGGATTTGGTGGCTGCTTCTGAAGCTGGCCAGTTCAGCGTCTATACGGTAGATCATGTTGACCAGGCCATGGAACTATTAACCGGTCTGCCGGCGGGGATACCAAATGCTGATGGGATCTATCCAGAAGGCACCATCAATCACCGCATCCAGCTGCGGTTGGCGGAATGGATTGCTCTACGTCAGCACTATGCTGGGCAGGGCAGACTGGAGGAATAGCAGTCTCCCAGAAGCATGGTCTGCTGAAGCCAACCCAAGTTGTGCCTGTGACTGTATAATGATGGCAGCTGGGTTGACCTCACCCATCAGCTGGATTCCATTGATTTTATTGGCGCTGACGGGTAATATGGCGCGCTTGATTTTTCTGGCAGGGAGATCTGTATGCGCCAACCGCTAGTAGCTGGTAACTGGAAGATGAACGGTTCCAGAGCAAGCGTATTTGAACTGCTGACAGGGATAAGGGAAGGGGTTAAAACTGTACCTGGAGTAGAGGTTCTGGTTTGTCCACCTTACATCTACATCCCGGAAGTGCAGGGGCAGCTGCATGGTGCGCCTGTCAGTTGGGGTGGACAGGATCTCTCATTGCAGGAGTCAGGGGCCTATACCGGTGAGGTTTCAGGCCCTATGCTGGTGGATTTTGGCTGCAGTTACGTAATTGTCGGTCACTCCGAGCGCCGGAGCTATCATGTTGAAAGTGATGAGCAGGTGGCGGCTAAATTTGCTGCGGCACTGCAGTCCGGTCTGACACCTATACTCTGTGTGGGAGAGACCCTGGAGCAGCGGGAACAGAACACCACTGAAGAGGTGGTGGCTCGGCAGCTGAATGCGGTAATTGAACTTTGCGGAATCGCTATGCTGGGAATGGGTGTGATCGCCTATGAACCGGTGTGGGCCATTGGCACCGGCAAGACTGCCACACCAGAGCAGGCGCAGGATGTACACGGTTTTATTCGTGGCATGCTCGCACAGCAGGACTCTGCGGTGGCAGAGAAGATACGTATTTTATATGGCGGCAGTATGAAGCCGTCAAACGCCGCTGAACTGATCGGCAAACCGGACATAGACGGTGGTCTGATCGGCGGGGCATCCCTGAAGGCGGAAGATTTTATCGGTATTTGCCAGGCAGCCAATAACTAGGCTGGTTGCAACTACCTTTATATAGAGTAGGAAAGGACATGCAAACAATCCTTATAGTTGTACACCTGTTTATCGCCCTGGGGCTGATTGGACTGGTGCTGATACAGCACGGCAAGGGTGCGGACGCCGGTGCGGCCTTTGGTAGCGGAGCATCTGCCACCGTGTTTGGTTCGGCTGGATCAAGCTCATTTCTCAGCCGGTTCACCGCCATACTGGCAGCGCTGTTTTTTGTGACCAGTCTGGGTATGGCCTGGTACTCTATGCAGACCACGGAGAAAAAGAGCCTCATGGAAGGTGTGGAGGCTGAGGAGACAGCACCAGTCATTGAGGCACCGGCACCTACAGTGCCTGTACCAGAGAGCGAGGTAGTGATCCCGGGTTCTGCTGAGAACTCACAGGATGCAGCAGGGGATGTTCCCAAGATTCCTGAGTAATACAAACAGAATAGCCGATGTGGTGAAATTGGTAGACACGCACGCTTGAGGGGCGTGTGGCGCAAGCCGTGCCAGTTCGACTCTGGCCATCGGCACCATATAAAGATGAAAGCGCAATCCGATCTGGATGGCGCTTTTTTTTATGCCATATTTACTGTGATTTATAGACTTGTATAAATATAATTTCATGGTCCCAATAGGGTAAATGTTGCCGTTCCCTTCAATTTCAAGAGCTTATAGGGAACTTGGATTATAGGTGTGGCAGGGATCAATTAGACCATAAATAAATTAGATGATTCTAAAATGAAAAAATTTGTAACCTTTTGAAAAAGAAAAAAAATTATATTTGTCTGTTGCTTGACACGATTGGAGTACCACACTAGACTCCATTGCCATATTTTCATCCCGAATCAAATAAAACGTATAACTAAGTACTAACCACTAACTGGGGAGGATGACGTAGATAATGCTGGGAAACTACCTGCCTGTCCTAGTGTTCCTTGCGGTTGGAATTGCCGTTGGAGCAGTCATGATTACCCTGGGTTTCGTTCTGGGCACACGCCGTCCGGATAGCGAGAAACTCTCACCTTACGAGTGTGGCTTCGAGGCATTTGAAGATGCCCGTATGAAGTTTGATGTCCGTTACTACCTGGTTGCCATCCTTTTTATAATCTTTGATCTGGAAATTGCATTTCTTTTTCCCTGGGCCGTAGTGCTGGATCAGATCGGCATGGTGGGTATGCTAGCCATGGTGGTATTCCTAGGTGTTCTGGTTGTTGGCTTCATCTACGAGTGGAAAAAAGGGGCGCTGGAGTGGGAGTAACCGCACGAGGCACAGAGCAGGGGCCCCACGCAGTGGGGATGCGACCGCCGGTGTGCGGTGGCAGACCAGTAACACTGGTCAGTGCATATTCTTCACAGGGGGTAACTAGTGGGCGTTGAAGGCATCCTCAAAGAGGGGGTGGTGACCACCACCGCCGACAAACTGATCAACTGGGCCCGCACCGGATCACTCTGGCCCATGTCCTTTGGGCTGGCATGCTGTGCTGTGGAGATGATGCATGCTGCTGCTGCCAGATATGATATCGACCGCTTTGGTATCATCTTCCGTCCCAGTCCACGTCAATCAGATGTGATGATTGTAGCTGGCACACTCACCAATAAGATGGGGCCGGCACTACGCAAGGTATACGACCAGATGGCTGAGCCGCGCTGGGTTATATCCATGGGTTCATGCGCCAATGGTGGTGGTTATTACCATTATTCCTACTCTGTAGTACGCGGCTGTGATCGAGTAGTACCTGTGGACGTATATGTCCCAGGCTGTCCTCCAACACCAGAAGCCCTGCTGTTTGGTATCAACCAGCTGCAAGAGAAGATAAAGCGCACCAATACTATTGCCCGACAGGTGTAGAAATTCATGAATGATTCCGTACAGACAACGCCAGAAGAGCGGTTAGAGAGTTTAGCGGACAACCTGCGGGAACAGTTCGAGGCCAAGGGCTGCGAGATTAGTTCAGCACTGGGTGAAATCACCATGCAGGTGCCACGTGAGCAACTGCTTGAGACTGCCAACCAACTGCATGACGATGAGCTGTTTCAGTTCACCCAGGTGATTGATGTCTGCGGCGTGGATTATGCCAACTATGGTGAGTCTGAGTGGGTGACCAAGGATGCATCTGCTACCGGCTTTGGTCGTGGAGTAGACAAAAAAGGGTTGCAGGCAGGAGAGTCCGGTGCCGATCGCTTCGCCGTGGTCTACCATCTGCTTTCACCCAGCCTGAATCATCGTCTGCGCCTTAAGGTGTTTGTTGAGACTGAGCATCCGATTGTGGACTCGGTAATAAACGTCTGGAATTCGGCTGATTGGTTCGAGCGTGAAGCATTTGATATGTACGGCATCCTGTTCAAAGGCCATCCTGATCTGCGGCGTATCCTTACCGATTACGGTTTTGTCGGGCACCCACTGCGCAAGGATTTCCCACTCAGTGGACACGTGGAGATGCGCTATGACCCGGAACAGCAGCGTGTTATCTATCAACCGGTATCAATTCCGCCGCGCACCCAGATGCCGCGTGTAATCCGGGATGATATCCGTCCATTGGCTCAAGAGCCGGAAGAGTAGACGCCAATGCCTGAAATACAAAATTACACCATAAACCTTGGACCCCAGCATCCAGCCGCTCACGGTGTACTGCGTCTGGTACTGGAACTGGATGGCGAGGTAATCGAGCGTGCTGACCCCCATGTGGGTCTGCTGCATCGCGGTACCGAGAAACTGGCTGAGGCCAAGACCTTCAATCAGTCTATCCCGTATATGGATAGGCTGGACTACATGTCCATGATGTGCAATGAACATGGTTATGTCTCCGCCATTGAGAGATTGCTCGGTATTGAGGCTCCCATACGGGCCCAGTACATAAGGGTCATGTTCGATGAGATTACCCGGATTCTAAACCACCTGCTGTGGCTGGGTACCCATGCCCTGGATGTGGGCGCCATGACCGTATTCCTGTATGCATTCCGTGAGCGTGAGGATCTGATCGATTGCTACGAGGCCGTATCCGGTGCTCGTATGCATGCGGCCTATTACCGGGTCGGTGGTGTATACCGTGATCTGCCAGACGTGATGCCGCAGTATGAGCCCAGCAAGTTCCGCACTGCCAAGGATCTGGATCGTCTGAACAGTAATCGTCAGGGCTCCTTGTTGGATTTTATTGAAGACTTCGCCAACCGCTTCCCTGGTCTGGTGGATGAGTACGAAACCCTGCTTACCGATAACCGTATATGGAAGCAGCGTCTGGTGGATATAGGTGTGGTTTCACCGGAACGTGCCCTGCAGAGAGGATTCAGTGGTCCCATGCTGCGTGGTTCTGGCATCGAGTGGGATCTGCGCAAGAAACAGCCTTACGCTGTATATGACAAGCTGGACTTCGATATTCCGGTTGGTGTCAATGGCGACTGCTATGATCGCTACCTGGTGCGTGTCGAGGAGATGCGCCAATCCACCCGCATAATCAAGCAGTGTGTGAAGTGGCTGCGGGAGAATCCCGGTCCGGTGATTCTTGAGGACTGCAAGGTGGCACCGCCAAAACGTGATGATATGAAGCAGAACATGGAGAGTCTGATTCACCATTTCAAACTGTTCACCGAGGGCTACTCCGTACCTGAGGGTGAAGCATATGCTGCAGTTGAAGCACCTAAGGGTGAGTTTGGTTGCTATGTAGTGTCAGATGGTGCCAACAAGCCATTCCGTCTTAAGATCAGAGCGCCAGGTTTTGTACACATCTCCGCTATGGATGAGATGGTAAAGGGGCATATGTTGGCAGACGTGGTTACCGTTATCGGTACCATGGATATCGTATTTGGGGAGATTGACCGCTAATGGGTTTCAAGAGCGAACCAATGATCACCATGGATCCAGTGGAGGATAAGAGCAATCTGTTTACTCCGGAGATCCGATCCCAGATTGATAAGTGGATTGCGAAATATCCTGAGGGCTGGAAACAGTCTGCGGTGATGGCTGCACTGGCCATTATGCAGGATGAGAATGGTGGCTGGCTGACCCGGGAAATTATGGATGATGTGGCTGCCTATCTGGATATGCCACCCATTGCCGTGTATGAGGTCGCTACCTTCTACTCCATGTATGAGCTGGAACCGGTTGGCAAGCACAAGGTATGCGTATGTACCAACATCTCCTGCATGATCAATGGCTCCGACAAGATAGTGGATCACCTGGAAGGAAAGCTGGGGGTGAAGTTGGGTCAGACCACCAA
Organism: Chromatiales bacterium; assembly: GCA_028278145.1. Lineage (GTDB taxonomy): Bacteria > Pseudomonadota > Gammaproteobacteria > Chromatiales > Chromatiaceae > JAAGZL01. The sequence goes on from JANQEV010000071.1 coordinate 30,674, forward strand.
AGATAACAAGTTTACCCTGAAAGAGGTGGAGTGCCTGGGAGCCTGTGGTGGCGCACCAATGATGCAGATTGGTAAAGAATATTATGAGAATCTGGCGCCGGAAAAGGTGGATGAGATTCTGGACGGGCTGGAGTAGACGTTATGGCAAATGAAGTCTGTTTCCGAAATATGGATCTGGATCAGCCCTGGACGCTGGAACAGTACAAGAGCCGTGGTGGTTATGAAGTCCTGACCAAGATTCTGACCGAGAAGATCACCCAGGATGAGGTGATTGAACAGGTCAAGGAATCCGGCCTGCGTGGTCGTGGTGGTGCCGGTTTCCCAGCTGGACTGAAGTGGAGCTTCATCAACCGTAACTCCGAGACCAACCGTTACGTGGTATGTAACTCGGATGAGGGTGAGCCGGGTACATTCAAGGACCGTGACATCCTGCGTTACAATCCGCATCAGCTGATTGAAGGCATGATTATCTGCGGCTACGCCATCGATGCAGCCGCCGGTTACAACTATATCCGGGGTGAATTCTGGGAACCATACGAACGTTTTGAAGCCGCCCTGGAAGAGGCACGGGCTGCAGGTTTCCTGGGTGACAACATCCTGGGGTCCGGTTTTAACTACGATGTCCATTCACATCTGGGAGCTGGCGCCTATATCTGTGGTGAAGAGAGCGCGCTGCTGGAGTCCATCGAAGGCAAGAAGGGACAACCCAGATACAAGCCACCATTCCCGGCTCATTACGGACTCTATGGCGGACCTACCGTAATCAATAACACCGAGACCCTGAGTTCTGTACCCATGGTGCTGAAGAACGGCGCCGAATGGTTCAAGGACCTGGGTGTAGAGAACAGCGCTGGAACCAAACTGTTCGCCGTGTCCGGTGCAGTAAAGAATCCGGGCGTATTCGAAGTGCCCATGGGTATTCCATTCGCTGAGTTGCTGGAGTTGGCTGGCGGAATGCAGGATGGCAAAAAGCTCAAGGCGGTCATCCCGGGCGGGTGTTCAGCACCGGTAATTCCGGCGGATGAGATGATGCAGTTGAACATGGACTACGACAGTATTGCCAAGGCCGGTTCCATGTTGGGATCAGGAGCAGTGGTGGTGATCGATGACAGCGTGTGCATGGTTAAACTGCTGGAGCGCATGTCCTATTTCTATCACGAGGAGTCCTGTGGTCAGTGTACCCCATGTCGTGAAGGCACCGGCTGGTTGTATAGGGTGGTGAGCAGAATTGAGAGGGGAGAGGGTAGGCCGGAAGATCTGGACCTGTTGAGCAGCGTGGGCGGAAATATTGCTGGTCGTACTATCTGTGCCCTGGGTGATGCCGCGGTGATGCCGGTGAACGGTATGTTGAAGCACTTCCGGGATGAGTTTCAGTACCACATTGATAATAAGAAGTGTCTGGTTGACTCATAAACCAGAGTTAAGACGTGTTAGTCCCAGGCCGGTATGGATGCCGGCAGAGTAAAGAGCGGCAATAGCCTTACAGGGATGGTTGACGAATATTATGAATTGTAAGGAGCGCCGAAAGCGGTGCCCAAGTTGACAGAGATTGAGTTGCGATGACTGAAGATTCAATGGTTACCATCGAAGTTGACGGCCAGGAACTGAAGGCTAAGGCCGGCGCTATGCTTATCGATGTTGCTGATGAGGCAGGTATCGATATACCCCGCTTCTGTTATCACAACAAGCTGTCGGTTTCTGCCAACTGCCGTATGTGTCTGATTGAGGTAGAGAAGGTTCCCAAGCCGATTCCTGCCTGTGCTACTTCGGTGATGGATGGCATGAAGGTGTACACCAAGTCACCCATGGCTCTGGCAGCGCAGAAGGGTACCATGGAGTTCCTGCTCATCAACCATCCACTGGACTGCCCGGTATGTGATCAGGGGGGTGAGTGTGAACTGCAGGATGTTTCGCTGGCCTATGGCAGCGATGTCACCCGCTTTGTAGAAAAGAAACGCATCGTTCCCAAAAAATATATCGGTCCCCTGGTAGAGACAAACTTTACCCGCTGCATCCACTGTACCCGTTGTGTCCGTTTCAGCGCCGAGATTGCAGGTATCCGTGAGATGGGTGCCACCGGTCGTGGTGAGTACATGAAGATCGGTACCTACGTGGAGCGCACCATTGATTCTGAACTGTCCGGCAACATGATCGACATCTGTCCGGTTGGTTCCCTCACTTCCAAGCCATTCCGTTATCAGGGTCGGGCCTGGGAACTGACCCAGTCTGATAGTGTGGCGCCACATGACGCCGTGGGTTCAAACATCCATATCCATGTGCGCGACAACCGTGTGATGCGGGTACATCCGCGTGCCAATGAAGCAGTCAATGAGTGCTGGATCTCTGACCGGGATCGCTTCAGCTATGAGGGTCTGTACAGTGAAGACCGCCTCACAACACCCATGGTTAAGGATAATGGCCAATGGACCGAGACCGATTGGGACACTGCGCTGCAAAGGGTCGCTACTGGCCTGAAGGATGCTGGTACAGATATTGGTGCATTGTTATCACCAAACTCCACTGTTGAAGAGCTGTATCTGGCCCAGAAACTGGTGCGCAGCCTGGGTAGTGACAATATAGATTTCCGTCTGCGCCAGTCAGATTTCCGTGGTGGCGAACCGACCTTGCCATGGCTGGGTATGGCCATCGATGAGGTTGAAGCTGTGGATGCTGCATTGATCATTGGCGCCAACCCACGTAAGGATCAACCCATACTTGGGCATCGTTTGCGTAAAGCAGTACTAAATGGCGCTACTATCAACTATCTGAATCCTTTGAGATATGACCTGAACTATCGGGCCAATCAGCTACTGAGTGCACCCGCCAATATGGTTGATGACCTGGCCGCTATTGCCAAGGCTGCAGGTGCCAGTGTAGTGGCCGGCGAGGTGAAGCCAGAACATGAGGCCATCGCCGAGCAGTTGAAACAGGCTGAGTCGGCTGTGGTCATGTTGGGTAACCTTGCGGCCTCCCATCCTGATTACACCACCCTTTGTGCCACGGCGTCTGAACTGGCCAAGGCCAGTGGGGCAAAGATTGCCTTTGTAGGTGAAGCCGCCAACAGTACAGGGGCGCGTATGGTTGGGGCCATGCCTGCCAGCGGTTTGAATGCTCAGTCCATGCTGGCCGAGCCGTGTAAGGCCTACCTGCTGATGAATCTGGAACCGGACCTTGATCTATGGAATCCGGCTCAAGCACAGTCTGCCTTTGACCAGGCCGGATTCGTTGTGGCTATCACTGCCTACCGCAGCGCAGCTCTGGAAACCGCTGCCGATGTATTGTTGCCCATGGCAGGCTTTGCTGAAACCTCAGGCACCTATGTGAATGGAGCTGGGATCTGGCAGTCATTTTCTGGTGCGGTTACGCCTATGGGTGAAGCCCGGCCGGCCTGGAAGATCCTGCGAGTCATGGGTAATCTTCTCGATGCCGAGGGGTTTGAGCAGGTCAGTTCCCAGGAGGTACTGGAAGAAGCCAAGGCTGGTGCAGAGGGTAAACAGTTGGATAACAGCGTTACTGCCAGTCCAAGCCAGGCGCGCATGTTATCCGGTTCTGGTTTGATGCGTATAGGCGACGTGCCCATCTATGCAACTGATGCCATGGTGCGTCGCGCCCCGGCCCTGCAGAAAACAAATGATGCCATCACGGCTGCTGTAAGAATAAATCCGACCGAGGCAGCCAAGGCTGGACTGGATGATGGTGACAAGGCAGATGTTATACAGGATGGCAACCGCGTGACACTGCCAGTGGAAATCGACCCTGGAGTGGCGGACGGCAGTGTCCGGGTATGTGCTGCATTGGCAGGTAGCGAGACCCTGGGCGGACAGTTTGGCGAAGTGACCCTGGAGAAGGCATAAACCGATGGATTTCATCTTAGAACTCTGGGCAACGATTGGAACAGAACTGCCGGTGCTGGCAATACTGATGAAGATCGTTGTGATAGTACTCCCACTCATGTTGTGCGTGGCCTACTTCACCTATGCAGAACGAAAACTGATTGGTTATATGCAGACCCGCATGGGTCCCAACCGGGTGGGTCCCAAAGGTTGGTTACAGCCTATTGCCGATGCTGTAAAGCTGATGTTCAAAGAGATCATCATTCCTAGCCAGGCCAATAAACTGCTGTTTCTGATTGCCCCCCTGCTTACCCTGGGCCCGGCCCTGGCAGCCTGGGCGGTATTTCCGTTCAGTCCTGGTCTGGTGCTGGCCGATGTAAACGCCGGACTCCTGTATATTTTGGCTCTGGCTTCGGTGGGTGTGTACGGTGTGTTGATTGCTGGCTGGGCATCCAACTCCAAGTATGCCTTTCTCGGCGCCATGCGTTCTGCAGCCCAGATCGTATCTTACGAGATTGCCATGGGATTTGCCCTGGTGGGTGTGCTGGTGGCTGCCGGCAGTTTGAATCTGGGTGAAATCGTTGAGGCGCAGAAGGGTGATGGTGGACTGTTCAACTGGTTCTGGCTGCCGTTGGCGCCACTGTTCCTGATCTATTTCATCTCTGGTGTGGCCGAGACCAACCGTGCCCCGTTTGACGTGGCAGAGGGTGAATCTGAGATTGTGGCCGGTTTTCATGTTGAATACTCCGGTATGCCGTTCGCGGTATTCTTCCTGGGTGAGTACGCCAACATGATCCTGATTTCGGCCCTGACTGTAATCATGTTCCTGGGTGGTTGGTTGTCACCATTCCATGGCTGGCCGCTGCTGGGTCCTATGTTTGACTGGGTGCCGGGCTTTATCTGGCTGTTTGCCAAGACGGCATTTGTCGGGTTTTTCTTTCTCTGGCTGCGTGCCACCTTCCCGCGTTATCGCTATGACCAGATCATGCGTCTGGGCTGGAAGGTGTTCATCCCCATTACCATCGTGTGGATTCTGGTGGTGGGTTTTGCCGTGGTCTATGAGTTGCCCTGGTGGTTTGATTGAGGACTTGAGGATATGAGGATTAACAGTATGCATCAAGTTCTGAAGCGGAGTAACGGATGAAGGGTCTGAGCAACTATATCAAGAGTCTTTTTCTGCTTGAGATGTTCAAGGGTATGCGCCTGACAGGTGGTTATCTGTGGCGCAAGAAATTTACCATCCAGTACCCGGAAGAGCGGGCTCCCATGTCACCGCGCTTTCGTGGACTGCACGCACTGCGCAGGGATGAAAAAGACGAAGAGTGCTGTGTCGGTTGTAAGCTGTGCGAGGCGGTATGCCCAGCGCTGGCCATTACCATCGAGACTGGCCCACGTGAAGATGACGGTTCGCGGCGTACCACCAGGTACGATATAGATCTGTTCAAGTGCATCTTCTGTGGCTACTGCGAAGAGGCCTGTCCGGTAGATGCAATTATAGAGACCAGAGTATACGACTATCACTTCGAGGAGCGGGGTGAGAATATCATGACCAAGGATGAACTACTGGCGATTGGTGAAGAGTACAGAGATCAGATTAACTCTGATCTCGAAGCTCAGGCCAAGTATCGGTAACTGTTAACAGGCCCTGACAGATGACGTTTGAAAAATTCTTATTCTACGTTTTTGCCGCCATGCTGCTGTTCGCAGCCACCATGGTGATTACGCGCCGTAACCCAGTGCACTCTGCGCTGTTCCTGGTGCTGGCATTCTTTTCCAGTGCAGGCATCTGGCTGTTGGCTGAGGCGGAATTCCTGGCCATTGTACTGGTGCTGGTATATGTAGGAGCTGTGATGGTGCTGTTCCTGTTTGTGGTGATGATGCTGGATATCGATGTGGCCACCATGCGTGCCGGTTTTATGCGAGCGTTACCGGTAGGATTGCTGATAGTTGCTGTGATGGTAGTTGAGATGTACATGGTAGTGGGACCAGGGACCTTTGGTCTGGATATGGTGGCAGCGCCCACACCAGCCGCGGCCGACTATAACAATACTGCGGCCCTGGGTAGTGTCCTCTACACCGTATATATGTATCCGTTTGAGATCGCTGCCGTAATCCTGCTGGTAGCTATTATCGCCGCCATTGGCCTTACCATGCGCAAACGTCCCGAGACCAAATTCCAGAACCAGTCTGAACAGGTCAAGATCAAGAAGGGTCCAGACCGGATGCGTGTTATCAAGATGCCTTCTGAACAGAAGATGGAGATTAAACGATGATTGCACTCTCCGACTATCTGATACTGGCAGCCTTCCTGTTTGCACTCAGCATTGCGGGTATATTCATTAACCGCAAGAACCTGATCATTCTGCTGATGTGTGTGGAACTGATGCTGCTGGCAGTGAATATCAACTTTATTGCCTTCTCACATTTCCTGGGGGATACGGCAGGGCAGGTGTTTGTGTTCTTTATCCTGACGGTTGCAGCGGCAGAGGCCGCTATTGGTTTGGCCATCCTCATGGTTCTGTTCCGTAACCGACGCACTATTAACGTTGCTGATCTGGATACTCTTAAGGGCTAAGCATGGAAAATATCTATCTAATAATTGCTCTCTCACCCCTGGTCGGCGCCATCATCGCCGGTTTCTGGGGCGGACAGATCGGTCGGGCTGGGGCCCACTGGGTGACCAGTACCGGTGTTGGCATCTCTGCCGTGCTATCCCTATATGTGCTGTATGGTTTTATCACTGGCACTAACCAAGTATTCAATGGTGCGGTCTACACCTGGATGGTGAGTGATGGATTGCGCATGGAAGTTGGTTTCCTGGTGGATAACCTCACTGCGGTGATGATGTCCGTTGTGACCTTCGTATCCTTCTGTATCCATATCTACACCATCGGCTACATGGCCCATGATGAGGAGAACTGGCCGAGTGAGAGCCTGGCTGGAAAGAACAGTTACCAGCGTTTCTTCAGCTACATCTCTCTGTTCACCTTTTCCATGCTGATGCTGGTGATGTCCAACAACTTCCTGCAGCTGTTCTTTGGCTGGGAAGCCGTGGGTCTGGTTTCCTATCTGTTGATCGGATTCTGGTCGGTACGTCCTACTGCCATCTTTGCCAACCTGAAGGCCTTCCTGGTGAACCGCGTGGGTGACTTCGGATTTATCCTGGGTATAGCTGCCGTGGCCATGTATGCCAACAGCCTGGATTATGCCGAGGTATTCAAGGCAGCACCGGGTCTGGCAGGAACCCAGATAGAGATCTTTCAAGGTACCAGCTGGTCCCTGATGTCGGTTATCGGCATTCTGTTGTTCGTAGGCGCCATGGGTAAGTCGGCCCAGGTTCCACTGCATGTGTGGTTACCGGACTCCATGGAAGGCCCGACTCCTATCTCGGCGCTGATCCATGCAGCCACCATGGTTACCGCAGGTGTGTTTATGGTGGCACGTATGTCACCCATATATGAGTTGTCTGAGACTGCATTGAGCTTTGTGCTATTCATTGGTGCCACCACCGCACTCTTCACTGGCCTCATTGGCATAGTACAGAATGACATCAAACGAGTGGTTGCCTATTCTACCCTATCTCAGCTGGGATACATGATGGTGGCGTTGGGTGTATCTGCCTATGCTGCTGGCATCTTCCATCTCATGACCCACGCCTTCTTCAAGGCGCTGCTGTTCCTGGCCGCCGGTTCGGTAATCATTGGTATGCACCATGACCAGGACATCCGCAACATGGGTGGCGTTAAAAAGTACATGCCAATTACCTACTGGACATCGTTGCTTGGATCACTAGCCCTGATCGGCTTCCCGGGCTTTGCCGGTTTCTTCTCCAAGGATGCAATCATCGAGGCGGTGCATCACTCCAATATTGCATGGTCTGGCTACGCCTACTTTATGGTTGTGGTAGGTGTGTTCGTAACTGCTCTTTACAGCTTCCGTATGTTCTTCCTGGTGTTCCACGGGGAAGGGCCACGGGATGAGCACGCCAAGGATCATTTACATGAGTCGCCTAAGGTAGTGACGGTGCCGCTGATCCTGCTGGCCATTCCGTCTGTATTCATCGGTTACTTCACTGTGGATGCAATGATATTTGGTGACTGGTTCGCTGGTGCTATTCATGTGCTGCCTGAGCATGACACCCTGGCTGCTCTGGGTAAAACAGTGGATAGCGGTAATGGAATGCTGGGACATTTCTATGCGACTCTGCCGTTCTATCTGGCTATGGCCGGGCTTGGCGTGGCATGGTACATCTACATGAAACAGCCGGACCTGGCAGACAAGATCAAGGGCATGTTTGCTCCGGTCTACAACCTGTTGGACAAGAAATACTTCTTTGATGAGATCTACCAGGCGGTGTTTGCTGGCGGTAGTCGTGGTATCGGCAGATTCTTCTGGCAGAAGGGTGATGCCAAGCTAATCGATGAGATCATCATCAACGGTTCGGCCAATAATATTGGACGGTTTGCGGGGCTGGTGCGCAACATTCAGACCGGCTATCTATTTCATTACGCAATTGCCATGATTCTGGGTCTGCTGCTTCTGCTGACCTGGTTCGTGATTATCTGAAGGAAGGACGCACTGCATGTCTGATCTGCCTATCCTCAGTCTGGTTATCTGGTTACCGATCATCGGTGGTGCACTGGTGCTTGCCAGTGGTGATAAACAGGCCAATGTTACTCGCTGGACAGCACTCATAGTTGCAATCCTGACCTTTATTGTCAGTTTGCCGCTATGGTCTGGATTTGATACCTCCACTGCTCAGATGCAGTTCGTGGAAAGATCCATGTGGATTTCGCTGTTTAACATTGAGTACTACCTGGGTGTTGACGGTATCTCCATGCCACTCATTGTTCTTACCACCTTCATCACCGTATTTGTGGTGATTGCCGGCTGGGAAGTGATTGAGTACAAACCATCCCAGTACATGGCGGCCTTCCTGATTATGGAAGGTGTAATGGTCGGCGTGTTCAGTGCCCTGGATTCCATGCTGTTCTATGTGTTCTGGGAGGCCATGCTGATTCCGATGTTCCTGATCATCGGCGTCTGGGGTGGTCCAAACCGGGTATACGCCACCATCAAGTTCTTCCTCTATACCTTCTTTGGTTCGGTGTTCATGCTGGTGGCCCTGATCTACATGTACTTCAAGTCTGGCAGTTTCGATATCCTGGCCTTCCATGGCCTGAAGTTGACTCTGACCGAACAGATCCTGATCTTTGTGGCCTTCCTTATGGCCTTTGCCGTCAAGGTGCCCATGTGGCCGGTACACACCTGGTTACCGGATGCTCACGTAGAGGCACCCACCGGTGGTTCCGTGATCCTGGCGGCCATCATGCTGAAGATCGGTGGATATGGCTTCCTGCGTTTCAGCCTGCCTATCACACCTGATGCCAGTAGCAGCCTGGATTGGTTGATCATCACCATGTCCCTGATCGCGGTGGTCTATATCGGTTTTGTGGCCCTGGTGCAGAAGGATATGAAGAAGCTGATTGCCTACTCATCCATTGCCCATATGGGCTTTGTAACCCTGGGCTTCTTTATAGTATTCATGATTGCCCAGAACTCTGAAACTGCCAGTGGTGCTGTCCTGGGTATTGAAGGTGGCATGGTGCAGATGGTATCCCATGGTTTCATCTCAGCTGCCATGTTCCTATGTGTTGGTGTGCTGTACGACCGCGTACATAGTCGTGAGATTGGTGCCTATGGTGGTGTAGTCAACACCATGCCAATATTTGGCGGACTGATGGTGTTTTTTGCCATGGCCAATGCCGGCCTGCCAGGTACTTCAGGATTCGTAGGCGAGTTTATGGTGATCATTGCCAGTTTCCGTGCCGACTTCTGGTTCGCTTTCCTGGCAGCAACAACTTTGATCCTGGGTGCAGCCTACACCCTGTGGATGGTGAAACGGGTTATGTTCGGAGAGGTTGCTAACGACAACGTGGCCGCTCTGGAAGATGTCAATCGTCGTGAACTGTTGGTTCTTGGTTCCCTGGCGGTGGCAGTACTGGTTCTCGGCCTCTGGCCAGCTCCGCTGGTAGAGGTAATGGATGCGTCCATTGAGAATCTGGTCAAACATGTTGTCGCGTCCAAACTGTGACCCGACTAAATACGGAATTGGTGAGTATCAATGCAATTTGAAATGTCCAGTCTGATACCGGTCCTGCCAGAGGTTTTCCTCCTCACCATGGCGTGTGTGGTCCTGGTGGTGGATCTCTTTCTTAAAGACGAGCAGCGCATAGTTAGTTATGCACTGGCTCAGATCACACTACTGCTGGCAGCCGGTTTGACCATAGCTGTGGGTGGGGATAACACCCAGATCCTGTTCAGCAACAGTGTTATTCGTGATCCTATGAGTGACCTGCTGAAAACCACTATCTGTCTGGTTAGCGCTGGTGCCTTTCTATATGCCAAGGATTATCTGCGCGACCGTGATCTGTTCAAGGGTGAGTATTACGCCCTGGGTCTGTTTGCCGTGCTCGGTATGATGGTGATGGTATCGGCCAACAGCTTCCTTACCATCTATCTGGGCCTGGAACTGCTATCTCTCTCCCTCTATGCCATGGTTGCCTTTAACCGCGATTCCAAGGCTGGTTCAGAAGCGGCAATGAAGTATTTTGTCCTGGGTGCCATTGCCTCTGGCATGCTGCTGTATGGCATCTCCATGATCTATGGTGCTACCGGTTCTATCGTATTCCCAGAGGTGGCCAAGGCTGTGGCTGCAGCTGGTATGGATAACCTGGTGCTGGTGTTCGGTCTGGTATTCGTGGTTATAGGACTATCCTTCAAGCTGGGTGCGGTTCCATTCCATATGTGGGTACCTGATGTCTACCACGGCGCACCGACTTCAGTGACCATGTTTATCGGTAGTGCACCCAAGCTCGCGGCCTTTGCTCTGGCAATGCGTTTGCTGGTGGATGGACTTGGGGCGTTACACGCAGATTGGCAGCAGATGCTGGTGATTATGTCGGTGTTGTCACTGGCTACCGGTAACATAATCGCCATAGCCCAAACCAATATCAAACGCATGCTGGCATACTCTACCATCTCCCATGTTGGCTTTATCCTGCTGGGTATACTGGCCGGAACCCAGGAAGGGTATACCGCTGCCATGTTCTATACCATTGTCTACGCCATCATGGCTCTTGGCGGCTTTGGTATCGTGATCATGCTGAGCAGGAGAGGATTTGAGGCTGATCAGCTGGATGACTATAAGGGCCTACATGATCGTAGCCCCTGGTATGCAGCCATGATGATGTTGCTTATGTTCTCCATGGCCGGTGTGCCACCTACCGTTGGATTCTTTGCCAAGTTATTCGTGCTGGATGCTGTAGTTAGCGTAGACATGGTCTGGATCGCCCTGTTTGGCGTGTTCTTCTCCATCATCGGTGCTTTCTACTACATCAGGATTGTGAAAATCATGTACTTTGACAAAGCGGAGGATGACACACCCTTGGCTCCAGTTGGTATGGATACACAAGTACTGCTTACGGTAAATGGACTCTCCATGCTGGCTCTGGGTATGTTCCCGGCCGGACTGTTAGCACTTTGTAGTGCAGCCATAACCTAATAAGTATCATACAGATTAGACAAAAAAGTCTGTACAACAAGGCGCCCTGTTTAGGGCGCCTTTTTTCGTTCAGGTGGATATATTTTCTTTTCTATCTGGTAAATCGAAAATAAAGGCTCTATAACTAATTGAATATGCTGATAGATGCTGTTTGTTTTGATTGGGGCAAAGAATTGAAAAAACCAATAATAAAAAACCTACACCCTTTAAAAAATAAATAGTACAGTATGGTTACTATTAAAAATTCATTGATCTTTAACCACTAATGCAAAGAGCTGAAACTATGAGCTACGAAAAAGAGTACGCACGTTCTATGGAGGACCCAGAAGGCTTCTGGGCAGATGCAGCCGCCGAGATTGATTGGTACAAACCATGGGATAAGGTTCTGGATGATTCCAACAAGCCGTTTTACCGCTGGTTTCAGGGTGGAGAGTTAAATACCTGTTACAACGCCGTTGACCGCCATGTGGAAAATGGTCGTGGAGATCAGGCTGCAATCATCTATGACAGCCCAGTCACTGATACCAAGAAGAGCATCACCTATAGCGAACTCAAAGAACAGGTCGCAAAATTTGCTGGCGTACTGGCAGGGCAGGGAGTAACCAAGGGTAATCGCGTACTCATTTACATGCCCATGGTACCGGAGACGGTAGTCGCCATGTTGGCCTGTGCCAGAATCGGTGCAGTGCACTCAGTGGTGTTTGGCGGTTTTGCTGCCAAGGAGCTTGCTACCAGGATTGATGATGCCAAACCAAAGGTGATCCTGTCTGCATCCTGTGGCATTGAAGTGAAAAAGGTTATTGCCTATAAGCCTCTCCTGGATGAGGCCATCGAGATCGCCAGCCATAAACCAGATAACTGTATCATTCTGCAGCGTTCCCAACTGACTGCAGAATTGCAGGCTGGACGCGATCTGGACTGGAACGACGAATATGTCGCCGCTGATCCTGTGGACTGTGTTCCAGTAGCGGCTACTGATCCACTGTATATCCTATACACCTCTGGCACCACTGGCATACCCAAGGGTGTAGTGCGGGATAACGGTGGTCATGCCGTTGCCATGAAGTGGACCATGAAGAATATCTACAATGTAGAACCGGGTGAGGTCTACTGGGCTGCATCAGATGTGGGCTGGGTAGTTGGGCACTCATATATCGTCTATGCACCTTTGCTGCATGGTTGTACCACTATTGTGTATGAAGGCAAGCCGGTGGGAACTCCAGATCCAGGCGCCTTCTGGCGGGTAATCTCAGAACACAAATGCAGCGTCATGTTTACTGCCCCCACTGCTTTTCGTGCTATCAAGCGGGAAGATCCAGACGGCAAATTGGTCAACGAATATGATTTGAGCAACTTCCGTACCCTGTTTTTGGCCGGAGAAAGATGCGATCCGGATACCCTGCACTGGGCGGAAGAAAAGCTGGGTGTGCCTGTAATAGATCACTGGTGGCAGACCGAGACCGCTTGGGGCATCGCGGCCAACTGCATGGGTATTGAACAACTACCGGTCAAACCTGGTTCTCCCTCCAAGTCAGTACCTGGATATGACGTGCGGGTTCTGGATTCAAATGGTGATGATGTGACTCCAGGTGACATTGGCAGCATCATGATCAAGCTGCCTATGCCTCCCGGTTGCCTGCCAACGTTGTGGAACAATGATGAACGCTATGTGGAGTCCTATCTCAGTTACCATGAAGGTTACTACCTGACCGGCGATGCCGGTTATAAGGATGAGGATGGCTATCTCTGGATCATGAGCCGCATTGACGACATCATCAATGTAGCAGGACATCGTCTTTCTACTGGTGGTATGGAGGAGGTACTGTCCAACCATCCAGATGTGGCAGAGTGTGCCGTTATCGGTGTGGAAGATAAGCTCAAAGGAGAGCTGCCTCTTGGTATGGTGGTATTAAAGGCCGGCGTGGAGAAGAATGTAGACGAGATCAAGTCAGAATGTATTGCAATGGTCAGGGAGAAGATCGGGCCGGTAGCAGCATTCAAGCTGGTGATTGTGGTGGAGCGTCTGCCCAAGACCAGGTCCGGTAAGATCCTGCGCGGAACCATGAAGAAGATTGCCGATGGTCAGGAGTACAAGGTTCCTGCAACCATTGATGATCCTGCCATTCTGTCTGAGATTTCAGATGCACTGAAAAGCATCGGATATGCCCAGACATAATTATCCGAGCAAATTTATACTACGTTTAAGCTAGTACCGTACCCTGTATTTTGCAGGGTATGGGACAGCCTACCCATTGAGGAGCAGTTGTTTATGGGCGATTTTTCTAAGCCAACTCTGGAGAAGTGGAATGAACTTGCGACTAAGGAGTTGCGAGGGCGTTCTCTGGATGACCTGACCTGGAAAACTCCAGAGGATATCAAAGTAAAGCCTCTCTACACTGCTGCTGACCTGGATGGTATCGCACATTGTGAAAGCTTACCTGGTTTTGCACCATTCGTACGCGGACCCAGGGCTACCATGTATACGGGGCGTCCCTGGACCGTACGCCAATACGCAGGGTTTTCCACTGCTGAAGAGTCCAATGCCTTTTACAAGCGTAATCTGGCGGCAGGTCAGCAGGGGCTGTCCGTGGCCTTCGATCTTGCCACCCATCGTGGTTATGATTCGGATCATCCACGGGTTAGTGGTGATGTAGGCAAGGCCGGTGTCGCCATAGATTCCGTGGAAGATATGAAGATACTGTTCGACAGTATTCCGCTGGACAAGGTGTCAGTGTCCATGACCATGAATGGGGCAGTGCTGCCGGTTATGGCCAGCTATATCATTGCCGCAGAGGAGCAGGGGGTAAAACCAGAGCAACTGGCAGGTACCTTGCAAAACGATATCCTCAAAGAGTTCATGGTGCGTAATACCTATATCTATCCACCAGAGCCTTCCATGCGCATAGTTTCGGATATTATTGCCTATACCGCAGAGAATATGCCCAAGTTCAACTCCATCTCCATTTCCGGCTATCACATGCAGGAGGCGGGAGCGACCTGTGTGCAGGAGTTGGCATTCACCATTGCGGATGGTCTTGAGTATGTACGTTCTGCCATGGCCAAAGGGTTAGATGTGGACAAGTTTGCACCACGACTATCATTCTTTTTTGCCATCGGCATGAACTTCTTCATGGAGGTCTCCAAGCTGCGTGCGGCACGCCTGTTATGGGCAGAGTTGATGCAGGAGCTGTTTCAACCCAAGGATCAACGCTCACTGATGTTGCGTACCCATTGTCAGACATCAGGAGTCAGCCTGACTGCCAAGGACCCATATAACAATGTGATGCGTACCACCATCGAGGCCATGGCCGCAGTGCTTGGTGGTACCCAGTCTTTGCATACCAACTCTTTCGATGAGGCCTTGGCCCTGCCGACAGATTTCTCGGCTCGGATTGCCCGTAATACGCAGTTGGTGATACAGGAGGAGACGGGTATAACCAATGTGGTTGATCCACTTGCCGGCTCTTATTATGTAGAGAGCCTGACCGATTCACTGGTACAAGAGGCACGCAAGCTGATTTCCGAAGTAGAGGAGTTGGGTGGTATGACCAAGGCGGTAGCCTCTGGTATGCCCAAGTTACGTATCGAGGAGGCGGCAGCTATACGCCAGGCCAGGATTGATCGCGGAGAAGAGGTAATTGTTGGTGTAAACAAGTACCAGCCTGAAGTGGAGCCGGAGATCGATGTACTGGATATTGATAACACCGCGGTGCGTGAATCCCAGATCAACCGCCTGGATAAGTTGCGTGAGGAGCGTGATGATGCAGCCTGTCACCAGGCCTTGGATGCCCTGACTGCTGCAGCCAGAGATGGTAGTGGAAACTTGTTGGCATTGGCAGTTGATGCAGCACGGGTGCGTGCAACCGTGGGTGAGATTTCAGATGCCCTGGAGGATGTGTACGCCAGGCATCGCGCTGTCAGTCGCACCGTCTCAGGTGTGTATGGCGCAGCCTATAAAGGGGATGAAGGGTTTGACATGATAAAACAGCAGGTAGAGGAGTTTGCCAAGAGAGAGGGCCGGCGTCCCAGAATGCTGGTGGTGAAGATGGGACAGGATGGTCATGATCGCGGTGCTAAGGTGATCGCAACTGCTTATGCCGATCTTGGCTTTGATGTGGATATAGGCCCACTGTTTCAGACCCCGGAAGAGGCAGCCAAGCAGGCAGCAGAAAATGATGTGCATGTGGTGGGAGTTTCATCTCTGGCTGCTGGTCACAAGACATTGGTGCCGCAGTTGATGCAGGCGCTGAAAAAAGAGGGTGCAGATGATGTACTGGTAGTATGTGGTGGAGTGATTCCACCTCAAGACTACCAAATGCTGTTGGATGCTGGGGTTTCTGCGGTCTATGGACCTGGCACCAATATACCTCAGGCTGCGGCCGAGGTGCTGGAGTTGATTCAGGAAAGAAAGAACAAAGCGTAAGCAGGCTCAGTAGAAACTAACATGAAATGATCTGGAGAGTCACATGCAGGAGATGATTCGTCGGCTAGACGAAAAGCGTTCCGCAGCAAGAATGGGTGGTGGAGAGACGCGGATCGAAAAGCAACATGCCAAAGGCAAACTTACTGCCCGTGAGCGTATTGAGCTGTTTCTAGACCCAGGCAGCTTTGAAGAGTGGGATATGTTTGTGGAACACCGCTGTACCGATTTTGGTATGGAGCAGCAGAGCACACCTGGTGATGGCGTGGTCACTGGCTATGGCACGGTGTGTGGTCGACTGATCTTTGTGTTCAGTCAGGACTTCACCGTGTTTGGCGGCTCGCTTTCTGCAGCCCATGCCCAGAAGATATGCAAGGTGATGGATCAGGCCATGAAAGTAGGTGCTCCGGTGGTGGGTCTAAATGACTCGGGTGGTGCCCGCATCCAGGAGGGCGTTGATTCCCTGGCAGGTTATGCCGATGTGTTTCAGCGTAACGTGTTGGCGTCTGGTGTGGTGCCGCAGATCTCCATGATCATGGGCCCCTGTGCTGGCGGTGCGGTCTACTCACCCTCCATGACCGATTTTATCTTTATGGTGAAAGACAGCTCCTACATGTTTGTTACCGGACCGGATGTGGTCAAGACAGTAACCCATGAAGAGGTGACCGCAGAGGAACTGGGTGGAGCTGTAACTCACACCAGTAAATCTGGCGTGGCGGATCTGGCATTTGAAAACGATGTGGAAGCTCTGCTTATGCTGCGTCGCTTCATAAACTTTCTGCCAGCCAGCAACAAAGATAAACCACCGGTATGGCCCACCCAGGATAGCGCCGATCGCAAGATCCCGTCCCTGGATACCCTGGTGCCAGAGGATCCAAACAAACCATATGACATAAAGGAGTTGATCACCAAGATAGTGGATGACAATGACTTCTTTGAACTGCAGCCAGACTACGCTGCAAACATAGTTATTGGATTGGCCAGGATGGAGGGTTCTACTGTGGGGGTTGTTGCCAACCAACCTATGGTGCTGGCTGGGTGTCTGGATATAGACTCGGCCAAGAAAGCTGGTCGCTTTGTACGTTTTTGTGATGCCTTCAATATTCCCATTATTACCCTGGTGGATGTGCCTGGCTTTCTTCCTGGTACCTCCCAGGAGTATGGCGGCATTATCAAACATGGCGCCAAATTGCTGTATGCCTATGCTGAGGCCACTGTGCCCAAGGTTACAGTTATAACCCGTAAGGCCTATGGCGGTGCCTATGATGTTATGGCATCCAAGCATCTGCGTGGTGATGTAAACCTGGCATGGCCCACTGCCGAGATTGCAGTGATGGGCCCCAAGGGTGCGGTGGAGATTATCTTCCGCAAGGATATTGGCGATGCGGAAAAGATTGAACAGCGTACCGATGAGTATCGTGAAAAGTTTGCCAATCCGTTTGTGGCCGGTGCACGTGGGTTTATCGATGATGTGATCATGCCCCATGCCACACGCAAACGTCTTTGCCGTTCTCTTTCCATGTTAAGGGACAAGGATCTGGAAAACCCGTGGCGTAAACACGGCAACATCCCACTGTAGTGGGTGATTGTATAAAGGCTAAGGAAAGCCGCAAATGATCGCAAATGAACGCGAATGAATTGAAGAGAAACTCCGCTTGATTGTGTGAGCGTGATTTGGGATATCCGATCAGCTTGGCTGAGACTTTCTTGAGAGGGTATATGAAAGGTCTCTACTAGTTAGATATGGGGTTGTGGTACAGCAGAAGGATTGCTGGTTAATTTTCAACAACCCAAGAGTTCAATGGAAGAAGCTGGTATGTGGTTTTAATCTATTTGCGTTTGTTTGCGTTGATTCGCGGCTAATAAACAGAGACATATAATATGTTCGAAAAAATACTGATAGCAAACCGTGGTGAGATTGCCTGCAGGGTTATGAAGACCGCCACCAAGATGGGAATCAAGACTGTTGCGGTATATTCAGATGCCGACAAGGATGCTATGCATGTGCAGATGGCAGATGAAGCGGTGCATATAGGAGCTTCTCCGTCAGCAGAGAGTTACCTGGTGATGGAACGCATCATTCAGGCATGTAAGGATACTGGCGCCCAGGCGGTACATCCGGGCTATGGTTTTCTATCGGAGAATTCAGCCTTTTGTGAAGCTCTGGAGAAAGAGGGCATTGTATTTATTGGTCCTGCTACCTATGCCATCAATAGCATGGGCGACAAGATAACCTCCAAGCTGCTGGCAGATGAGGCCGGAGTTAATACCATTCCAGGTTATACCGATGTAGTTAAGGATACCGACCAGGCGGTAGAGATTGCCAACGGTATCGGTTATCCAGTAATGCTCAAGGCCTCGGCTGGTGGTGGTGGCAAGGGCATGCGCGTAGCCTGGAATGAAGAGGAGTGTCGTGATGGCTTTGAGCGTGCCACCAATGAAGCTCGATCCAGCTTTGGTGATGATCGTGTATTCATAGAGAAATTTATAGAAGAGCCGCGCCATATCGAGATTCAGGTGATGGCTGATACACACGGTAATATTATCTATCTGGGAGAGCGTGAATGTTCAATTCAACGTCGTCATCAGAAGGTGATTGAGGAGGCGCCATCTCCATTTCTGGATGAAGCCACTCGCAAGGCTATGGGAGAGCAGGCTGTGGCACTGGCCCGGGCTGTGGAGTATCGCAGTGCCGGCACGGTTGAATTCATAGTAGATGCCAAGCGCAATTTTTATTTCCTGGAGATGAACACCAGATTACAGGTGGAACATCCGGTAACTGAATATATAACCGGACAGGACCTGGTTGAACTGATGATACGTGTGGCCAATGGTGAAAGGCTGCCGCTCAGTCAGGATGATGTAAAGCTGACTGGATGGGCTATGGAATCCAGGGTCTACGCAGAGGACCCATTCCGTAACTTCCTACCGTCTATTGGACGTCTGGTGGATTATCGTCCACCAGAGGGAGAGAATGTTCGGGTGGATACCGGGGTATATGAAGGTGGTGAGGTATCCATGTTCTATGATCCCATGATTGCCAAACTGGTTACCTATGGAAAAGATCGTAATGCAGCGATTGCACGCATGCAGGATGCACTGGATGCCTATTACATCCGTGGGGTACAGCACAACATCAGTTTCCTGAATGCATTGATGGTACATCCCCGCTTTATTGAGGGGCGACTTACTACAAACTTTATCGCCGAAGAGTACCCGGATGGGTTCAATGCCGAGATGGTACCGCAGGATGATCCGGCCAAGACTATTGTTGTGGCTGCCATGATCCACCGTAGCTATATGGATCGTGCTGCCCATATCAGTGGTCAGCTACCCAGTCATGAACGTGAAGTAAATGATGATTGGGTCGTGATCATCAATGGTAAGCATCATCCTGTGACAGCTACCCCAGTAGCTGGTGCCTGTAATGTTACCTATGCAGGTGAGACCTATGAGGTAGCCACTAATTGGGAACTTGGACAACCCTTATTGCACTGTAACATCAATGGCAGGCGAGCCACTTTCCAGGTACAGCGTGATGGGATATGGTTGAACCTATTCCACTCTGGCAGCCATACCAAAGCCCTGGTGATTACACCAAGGGCAGCCGAGATGCACTCCTATATGCTGGAGAAAGAGGCCCCGGATCTATCCAAGTATCTGCTATCTCCCATGCCCGGCCTGTTGGTTAAGGTGTCGGTGGAAGAGGGAGAAGAGGTGAAGGCAGGAAGTGAACTGGCGGTAATCGAGGCCATGAAGATGGAGAATGTGCTACGTGCTGAACAGGATGTAGTGATCTCAAAAATCAATACAGAGGCGGGAGATAGCCTGACCGTTGATCAAATCATAATGGAATTTGAGTGAATTGATGGGGAATGATTCAGAGTCACTTGTAACAGAAGTACTTGCCGGAAAACGCCGGGCCATCTCCCGTGCCATAACCATGGTGGAGTCAAGTCGCGCGGACCATCGGGCCGAGGCGGTTGATATGCTGGAGGCATTGGCGCCATCTGCTGGAAATTCCATACGTATAGGTATATCCGGGGTTCCCGGAGTTGGTAAGTCAACCTTCATTGAGGCTATCGGAAACCATATTGCAGATCAGGGTCATCGGGTTGCGGTTCTTGCAGTGGATCCATCATCAGCAATTACTGGTGGCTCTATTCTAGGTGACAAAACCAGGATGGAGACATTGGGTCGACGTGAGGATGTGTTTATCAGGCCATCTCCTGCTGGAGGAACCCTGGGCGGAGTGACTAGGCGTACCAGGGAGAGCATGCTCATCTGTGAGGCCGCTGGGTATGATGTAGTCATAGTGGAGACGGTGGGTGTTGGGCAGTCTGAGACTGCAGTGGCAGATATGACCGACATGTTTCTTTTGATGTTGCTGCCAGGTGGTGGCGATGAACTGCAGGGCATAAAACGCGGCATCATGGAACTGGCTGATATGATCATAGTTAACAAGGCGGATGGAGACATGGCGGCTACCGCGCGTCATTCCGCTTCTGATTACTTGAGCGCACTCAAGCTACTGCATCCCCGTACCAGGAACTGGAGCGTTCCGGTAAAGACATGTTCTGCACTTGAAAACAGCGGGATAGAAGAGATATGGCAAACGGTTGAGGAGTACCGCACCACCATCAGTTCCAGTGGGGAACTGGCTGAGAGGCGGGCGTTGCAGGCCAAGACCTGGATGTGGTCAGAGATATCAGAAAGCCTGATCGCTGCACTGCGCAATGATCCGATAACCAGCACTAGAATTGAGCAACTGGAACAGGAGGTAGTTGCTGGCACTCTACCTGCCACACTGGCAGCTGCCAAACTTATAGATATATTTCTTCGAAAACAGGATTAATATGATTGGAAAACTGAACCATGTGGCTATAGCTGTACCTGACCTGGAGGCTGCCGCCGCAATATACCGTGATACCCTGGGGGCAAATGTATCGGAGCCGGTTGAGTTGCCGGAGCATGGCGTTATTACCATATTCGTGGAGCTGCCAAATACCAAGATAGAGCTGCTACACCCAATGGGTGATGCATCACCCATTGCCAAGTTTCTCCAATCCAATCCCAGCGGTGGAATGCATCACATCTGTTATGAGGTGGAGGATATTGAAGCTGCAGCTACAAAGATGCAGGAGAGCGGGGCCCGGGTACTTGGTAACGGCAGACCAAAGATTGGTGCTCATAACAAGCCGGTACTGTTTCTTCATCCTAAGGATTTTTGCGGCACCCTGGTGGAGTTGGAACAGGCCTGAGAACTATTTCATTAGACAGAAAAAAGGCGGGGTTTGCCCCGCCTTTCTCTTTCAGAACATAGCCTGACTATACGTCGCTAGTGCATTCAAGCAGGAAGTCATAACACTTATCCATTTTTTCCTTATCGGCACGACACTTCATGGCCGCTCGCGGATGCTGATTCAGATAGCCGCCTATACCGTAGATATCATTAAACCCCCACTCAATCTCCTTACGCAGTGGTACAAAGTGCTCCTGAATTGTCTTGTATATAGGTGCGACATTAAATTTTGGATTCTTCAGGAAATTGAGTAGCAGTTCTAGGTTGCAGTTACCGGCACCACGACCAATACCGTTTACCGTTGCATCCAGCAGGTTTACCCCGTCGATAATAGCCTGCTGGGTATTGGCAAAGGCCAACTGCTGATTATTATGGGCGTGGAAACCAAGCTCCTTATTCGGGCAGTACTTCTTGTACAGGTTTAGATAATCTGTCACCTGCTCAGAGTAGTAAGCACCAAAGCTATCCACCAGGTAGAGGTAATCCACCTCGTCAGCCTTGCTTACCTCTTCCAGAGCCTCGATCAGATCGGTGCGGATGGCAGCTGAGGGAGCCATTATATTAATAGTTGTCTGGTATCCCAGGTCTTTGCTGCGTTTAGCCAGATCAATGCCCTTGTCGGTGTCGGCAACATAACAGGCGGTACGTACCATATCTATTGGGCTTTGGTCAGCAGGCTGTAAAGTGCTCACGTCTACTCGTCCCACGTCAAACATCACCGCAACCAGGGGACGGTAATCACTCTCATGAGAGTCAATGACCATCTTAAGGTCATCATCATCACAGAAATTCCATTTCCCGTATTTTTCCCGGGTAAATTCATCGCTGACAGCAAGTTTTTTACCCAGCTCAATAATGTCTACACCAGAGTCACAGGCGGCTCGATAGACGGCCTTTACCAGATCATCAGTGAACTGATAATTGTTAATCAGACCGCCGTCACGAATAGTGCAGTCCAGTACTTTTAATTCTTCACGGTACATCTCAAACCCCTTGCCCTGTTAACTCTTAGTGCTATAGCTAGCCATAATTCAAAGAAGCGCTATAGGCTATATGCTTAGCACCAATATCGCAAGAAATAACACTTGCCCATTTGTAACACTCTGTGTAATATTCGCCGGTCAGTTGCGGGGTGGAGCAGTCTGGCAGCTCGTCGGGCTCATAACCCGAAGGTCGTAGGTTCAAATCCTGCCCCCGCTACCAAACAAGAAAAGGTCACCATTTGGTGGCCTTTTTGCGTATCTAGACCAGAGAATATTTGAACCTACGACATCTAAACAGCAGGTTCACAAGCGCCGCAGGCGCGCAGCACGAGCGTAGCGAGTCTTTATTATCTCCTGTCAAGCCACTCTCTAGCAGATCTTTAATAAAGGTATGCCGGTGCTTTTTCCGTCATTGGCTGTGTATCCAGGGAATTTTTGTACCTCAAAATCTGGCGCAGGATCTCAGTGTGAAAGCCAGAGAAGATTGATTTTTATAGTATTGATCTGGATATAGAAAAATAAAAAAAATGAAATTCAATGACAGAGAGCAAGGAAATTATTGCTATATAAGAGATATAATATATACTAATGTTTCTAACAGCTTTTAGTGCTTGATGAGCCACAGTGTAGTTGGCTCTATGCAGGAAAGTACTATGAGTCTAGGCAGCATAGCCAGAAGTACGGTTGTTTAAAAGAGGATGACAGGGTGGAAAACGGTATGGTGTCGCCTTGTTACCGCTAGTAATAATCAGGAATAGATGGCATTAGGCGGTTAGTTTAACTATTTGTTTAGCAAATACTATTTAACTATAGGAGATGGGACTATGTTTAAACGTATCTTATTAGGACTAAGCCTGGCGGTGGTAATGAGCATTTCTATACTACCGCAGCAATCTCATGCATCGCAGGCAGGCGCTTTTGATCCAATGACCATGTTGAATCCTATGTCTATGATGGGTGGTGCTCCGACTCAGTTCAACCTGGCAAGGCCAAGTGGTTGGGCTATGTTTATGAATCCAGCAACCTATCCACAGCTAATGAACCCAGCAACATATGTGCAGTTCATGCAACCACAGTTCTGGATGCAGTTCGCCAATCCAAATAACATTTTGTCTTGGATGAATCCGAATGAATACATGGCATATATGAATCCTATGACATATATGAATATGATGAATCCTATGGCTTACATGGGCTTCTTGAATCCAAGCACCTATCTGGCGCCGATGAATCCAATGTCATACATGGGTTACATTAATCCAGCAACCTATCTGTCCTGGTTGAATCCTGCTTCCTATGCGATTCCTGGCCTGACAGCACCTGCTGCTGGAGCAACAGGTAGTTTCAATTTCTTCGATCCTAATACCTGGACCCAGATGATGGCGCCTGCTCCAGCACCAGCTGGTACAGCTGGAACTACTGGTTTCAACTTCTTTGATCCAAATACCTGGACTCAGATGATGCCAGCACCTACTGCTCCTGCAGCACCTGCACCAGCTGCGCCAGCACCGAAGCAGTAATTTAGTTGCGTTTCAGGAGTAGGTTATTTGAGAGCAGTTGGTATTAAATCTTGTGCCTAACTCTGTTCTCGCAACAAATTACAAAAGGGCCGCCATGTGCGGCCCTTTTTCTGTTTTTTTATCAGACCATTAATGATCTGTAACAGATAATCTTTGATGGACATCGACCAGCTGATATACGCAAGGTGAACAAAAACAGGCACTGACTCTACTAGAGATAGAGGAGTAAATGATGCCTCTTCTTGTCATAAACCAGTGAACTACTACCACTAGCACAGAATTCTTACTAAAAAGTGTGTAACTCAATATGATATAATATATCTCTAATGGGATATAGGCCAGAAGGTAGTAATTTTAGTATATTCTGATATACATTATTGACAGTTAATTAACAGTGGAGAGGGAAACATGTTTAAACGTAACTTTTTAGGCCTGGTATTGGCCATGGTAATGGGCATTTCTATGCTGCCTCTGCAGGCTAGTGCTCAGCAGGCTGGCTTCAACCCAATGACTATGATGAACCCTATGACTATGATGGGCGGCGGAATGCCTGCTGGTCAGGGTCAGTTCAATCTGGCAACTCCAGGTGGTTGGTCTGTATTCATGAACCCAGCTACTTATCCGCAGCTGATGAATCCTGCTACTTATAGCCAGTTCATGCAGCCACAGTTCTGGATGCAGTTCGCTGATCCTAAGAACATGATGTCCTGGATGGATCCAAACCAGTACATGGCCTATCTGAATCCAATGACTTACATGAACATGATGAACCCAATGGCTTACATGGGTTTCATGAACCCAAGCACCTATATGGCTCCTATGAACCCGGCTTCATACTCAGCCTTTATGAACCCTGGCACCTACATGGGTTGGATGAATCCTAGCTCTTATGCCATTCCTGGCGTAGGTTCACTGGGTAGCGTATTTGGTAGCCCTGCTGCCCCAGCTGGTGGTTTCAACATGTTTGACCCTAATAGCTGGACCAAGATGATGACTGCTCCAATGGCTCCTGCTCCTGCTGCCCCAGTAAAGTAGTAGTTGAATGGATCGAATACTACTGCTATAAGCTATAGTATTAAGTAACAGACGGCCGGATTTATTGTCCGGCCGTTCTGTTTTGACGATACCAAGCAGAGGGGAGAGAGTTATGAAGGTAAATCGCAGTCTGATCAAGTCAGCCATGGTGTCTAGTGCTCTGGTACTTGGTATGGGTACAGCGCAGGCCCAGCAGATGATGCCGCAGGGTATGCCAATGATGCCACAGCAGATGATGCCACAGCAGATGATGCCACAGCAGATGATGCCTCAGCAGCAGATGATGCAACAGCAGATGATGCAGCAGCAGATGATGCCACGGCAGCAATTTAATCCATTGGCAATGCTGAAGCTTGACGAAGAGCAAACCAAGAAGCTGAAGGCAATCGCTGAAGAGGCTCAAAAGCATGCTGCGGAACTCATGAAAAGCCTGGGAGATGGTGCCAAGGAATTGCAAAAGGTGCTAGCGGCCGCAACTCCAGATGCCAAGGTAATCGGTGATGCTTACTCTAAGGTTTCTGACATTCAGCGTCAGATTATCGAAGCCGGTGTAAATACCTACAACAAGGAGCTTGCAGTGTTTACGGAAGAGCAGCGTAAGTTGTGGGATGCTATGCGCAAGCAAATGCAGGGTATGCAGCAGCCGCAAAAATAGGCTCACCCTTCATTGTTAGGACGAAACCCTTGGTGTGGCTTATACACCAGGGGTTTTTGTTGCCTGAAACAGCAGATTTTTATTATATACATAGTGTTATGTTGGTGGCGATATCACAAAATAGCCAATATGGAGACTACTACCTCTAACTGGCTGATTCTATGTTGTCCTCATCCTATGTGATACATGTGGTGTTGAAAGCTTGTGGAATGTGGAAGGCCGGAAAATCGGTGCTTGTGTGATGGGTGAATTATGTTATTATGCCGCCAACTTGGCGTAGTGGGATAAGGCGATTTGTAGCAGCCTGTGTTGTAGTTGGATTTTTACCCCACTACCGATTTTGATATAAGAAAACCCCGAGTTCGGGGTTTTTTTTGGTGACCGTATTTTGGTATGGAGTCCAGGCAGGCTGTATAATACCGGAACGGTTTGTGTGGTTTTTGAGCAGAAGTGGGCCTACGGCCCATTTTTTCGTTGTGCTGAAAATGCCAAAAATATTGGACCTTATGTTTAGGTATGCAAAACGCGCCGGATAGATTAAGCCAGCTCATCGGGCAGGTAGTTGAGACCATGGGCTATGAGCTGGTTGGGGTTGAGTACCGCAGAGGAGCTGATTCAGGACTATTGCGTGTCTATATAGACCAGGATGAAGGGATCATGCTGGATGACTGCGTGGCAGTAAGCCGTCAAGTCAGTGCCATGCTGGATGTAGAGGATCCGCTGAAAGAGGCATATCAGCTGGAGGTCTCTTCTCCTGGTATGGATAGGCCTTTGTTTGTTAAGGAACATTTTGAACGTTTTGCTGGAAGCAAAGTACGTGTGAAGCTGCGCATGAAACTGCATGGCAGGAGAAAGTTTGAAGGTGTTCTAAAGGGTGTCCAGGATGAAAATGTGGTACTGGAGATGGATGATGAGATGGAATACCTGCCGTTAGACCAGATAGATAGTGCACGGTTGGTGCCAGAATTCTGATTGGGAATTGACAGATGAATAAAGAGATTTTGCTTGTCGTTGATGTGGTTTCCAACGAGAAGGATGTAGACAAAGAAATAATCTTCGATGCGATCGAAGCTGCTCTGGCGTCTGCTACCAGAAAAAAGAACGGTGGTGATATCGACGTGCGCGTTGAAATCGACCGAGAAACTGGAGACTACTCCAGTTTTCGCCGCTGGTTGGTTCTTGAAGAACCAGACGAAGAGGGTCTGGACGAAAAAACCCAGATATTACATGAGGATGCGATTAAAGATAATCCAGCCATTCAGGTGGGTGATTACATCGAAGAGCCGATGGATTCCATAGCTTTTGGTCGCATCGCAGCTCAAACCGCCAAGCAGGTGATCGTACAAAAAGTACGTGAGGCAGAGCGGGCCAAGGTTGTTGCCGCCTACCAGGATCGCAAAGGTGAACTGGTAACAGGAGTAGTAAAGCGGGTTGAGCGCGGGAATGTCACTCTGGACCTGGGTGCCAATGCAGAAGCCATAATTCCCAGAGAGGAGATGATCCCCAGGGAGTCTGTACGCAGCGGCGATCGCATACGTGGATACCTATATGATATACGCCCAGAAGCACGTGGGCCGACGTTGTTTGTAAGTCGCACCTGCCCGGAACTACTGATTGAACTGTTTAAGCTGGAAGTACCTGAGGTCAGCGATGGACTGATAGATATTATCGGTGCTGCCAGAGATCCAGGCCTACGCGCCAAGATTGCAGTCAAGGCCAATGATCAGCGCATAGATCCTGTTGGTGCCTGCGTCGGAATGCGTGGTTCCAGGGTGCAGGCAGTTTCCAATGAGCTAAATGGCGAGCGGGTTGACATTATTCTGTGGAATGAGACCCCAGCCCAGTTCGTTATCAATGCCATGTCGCCTGCCGATGTCTTCTCCATCATTGTGGATGAAGAGAAAGGCAGTATGACGGTGGCTGTGGAAGAAGAGAATCTGTCCCAGGCCATTGGTCGTGGTGGTCAGAATGTACGCCTGGCCAGTGAATTGACCGGCTGGGAACTCAACGTCATGAATGAGGCCGAGGCTGCTGAAAAGAGTGAGGCCGAAGCCAGGGAACTGGTTGACAAGTTCATGGACCGCCTGGATGTGGATGAAGAGGTGGCAATCATTTTGGTTCAGGAAGGTTTTTCCACTTTGGAAGAGGTGGCCTACATCGATATTGAAGAGATGCTGGCTATCGAAGAGTTTGACCAGGAGATCGTGGATGAGCTCCGGGAGAGAGCTAAAGATGTACTTTTGACCCGGGCAATTGCCAAGGAAGAGCAGCTCTCAGATGTGGAGCCAGCAGAGGATCTGCTCAACATGGACGGTATGGACCGCAAACTGGCTTATGAACTGGCATCGATCGGGATCACAAGCATGGAAGATCTGGCTGAGCAGTCAGTTGATGAACTGATGGTTGTTGAAGAGATGGATGAAGAACGTGCTGCACAGTTGATTATGACTGCACGCGCGCCATGGTTTGCAGACGAGGAAGACTAAGGCTGTCCAGGAGGCCCTAGCATGAGCGAAGTAAAAGTAAAACAGCTTGCCGGAGATGTTGGTATACCGGTAGATCTTCTGCTATCGCAGCTGGAGAAGGCTGGTCTGAAGAAGAACGATGGCGAAGATATAGTGACTGAGACCGAGAAAGCTCAGTTGCTGGCTCATCTGCGAGAAAGCCACGGTAAAAAGGATCTGGATACCTCTGGTTCTGGGCGCAAGATTACCCTGAAACGCAAAAGTATCAGCGAACTGAGACAGCCAGCATCTGCAGGCCGGTCTCCGGTGCGTGGTGCCGCTCGTGGTGGTAAGACCGTGAGTGTTGAGGTTCGTCGCAAGCGGGTTATACCAAAGGTAGAGTCAGAGACAGAGAAGGAAAAGAGGCTAAAAGAAGCGGAAGCAGCTCGTAAGGCACTGGCTGAACAGGATCAACAGAAACAGCAGATTGCAGCAGAGGCGGAAGCAAGACGCAGCGCTGAAAAGGCCATGCGGGAAGGTGCGGAGCGCGAAAAGCTGGAGGCTGAGGAGCAAAAACGACAGGCAGAGGAGAAACAGCGCCAGGAAGAGGAGGCAGCCAAGCAAGCTAAGGATGTGGAACTGGCTGAAACTGGAACGGAAGAGCCGACCAAGCAAGCTGCGGCAGAACCGGATACAACTGTTACCGATGAAGAATCAGCCATTGAAGAAGCCAAGAAGAAGGCGGTTGAGGCTGAGGCAAAACTTGCAGCAGAAGAGAAAAGTGGTAAGAAAGGCAGTCATCGCAAAGATGAGCCATCCCGCGGTAAGGCAAAGGATCGCAAGACCCGTCATGGTCGCCAGGAACTGCATGTTGCCAAAGAGAAGAGCGGTCGTCGCAAGAGTGGCAAGGCTGCTAAGCGACGTCCATCCCAGGTACAGACTGACGCCCAGCATGGTTTTGTAAAGCCCACCGCTCCGGTAGTCCATGATGTGGAAATACCGGAATCCATTACTGTTGCTGATCTTGCTGCACGCATGTCAATCAAAGCCGCAGAGGTGATCAAGGGGCTGATGGGTATGGGTATGATGGTAACCATAAACCAACAGCTGGATCGTGACACTGCAACGCTGATCGTGGAAGAGATGGGCCACAATCCTGTAATGCAGAAAGCTGAGGATATCGAGGCCGAACTGATAAGTTCCATAGATGAGGTTGAAGGTGAGCAGGTCAATCGCGCACCTGTGGTAACCATCATGGGACATGTTGACCATGGCAAGACGTCATTGCTGGATCATATCCGTGCTACCCGTGTGGCAGCTGGAGAAGCGGGCGGTATTACCCAACATATTGGTGCCTACCATGTGGATACAGATAAGGGGATGATCTCTTTCCTGGATACACCTGGACATGCGGCATTTTCCGCCATGCGTGCCCGTGGTGCCAAGGTTACAGATATCGTGGTATTGGTAGTTGCGGCCGATGATGGTGTCAAACCTCAGACCATTGAGGCGATCCAACATGCCAAGGCAGCAGAGGTTCCTCTGATTATTGCTATCAACAAAATGGATAAGCCGGAAGCCCAGCCAGATCGGGTTACCCAGGAGCTATCGCAGCAGGAGATCATCCCGGAAGAGTGGGGTGGTGAGAACATGTTTGTTCAGGTTTCAGCCAAGACCGGTGACGGCATCGACGATCTGCTGGATGCTATCCTGTTGCAGGCCGAGGTGCTGGAATTGAAAGCAGTGGTGGAAGCACCAGCGCGCGGTATCATCGTTGAATCCAGTCTGGATAAGGGACGGGGCCCGGTAGCCACCGTTCTGGTACAGACAGGTACTCTGAATGCAGGCGATATCCTGGTCAGTGGACAGGAGTTTGGTCGGGTACGCGCCCTGTTGGACGAAAATCGCAAACAGATCAAGTCCGCTGGGCCATCCATGCCGGTTGAGGTGTTAGGGCTCTCCGGTGTCCCGAATGCTGGTGATGATGTGTTGGTAGTTAGCTCTGAGCGCAAGGCGCGCGAGCTGGCCGAGATGCGCCAGGAGAAGAACCGTGACAGTCGCATGGCCGATCAGAAGGCTGCCAAGCTGGATGAGTTCTTCTCACATATGTCAGAAGGCGAGACCAATTACGTCAACCTGATCATAAAAGCAGACGTGCAAGGCAGTGTTGAGGCGCTGAAAGAATCCCTGTTGAAGATTGAGGCCGAGAATATCAAGGTCAAGGTGGTTGCCTCCGGTGTTGGTGGCATCAATGAATCTGATGTGAATCTGGCGCTTACCTCTGGAGCCTTTGTCATTGGGTTTAATGTTCGAGCAGATGCCACGGCACGCCGGGCGGCCGAAGACAAGGGAGTGGATATCCGCTATTACAGCATCATCTATGAAGTCATGGATGATGTTAAGAAGGCGATCTCCGGTATGCTCTCACCAGAAATTCGTGAAGAGATCATTGGTCTGGCCGAGGTACGAGATGTATTTCGTTCCTCCAAGTTTGGTTCCATCGCCGGCTGCATGGTGATTGAAGGTGTAGTCAAACGTAACAATCCGATCCGTGTGTTGCGCGACAATGTGGTTATCTATGAAGGTGAACTGGAGTCCCTGCGTCGCCACAAGGATGATGTCGGTGAGGTCAAGGCCGGTACTGAGTGTGGTATTGGCGTGAAGAACTACAACGATGTGAAAGACGGTGATCAGATTGAGGTGTTTGAGCGCACTGAAGTGGCACGTGAGATCTGAGCGGAATACAACGTCTAATGGCCAGAGAGTTTAGTAGGACCGACCGGGTCGGCTCCCAAATACAGCGTGAACTGGCACAGCTGGTTCGTGATGAACTCAACGATCCACGTCTGGGGATGATTACCATCCAGGCGGTGAAGGTGGTGCGTGACTTTTCCCATGCCAAGGTATATTTCACCTTTATCGGGGGTGAGCTTGATACCAAAGAGGTTACTGCGGTATTGAAGGAGACCGCCCCCTTCTTTCGACATGAGCTGGGTCATCGCCTGAATATACGTACTCTGCCACAACTCCACTTTGTTTATGATGAGTCCATTGAACATGGTGCTCACCTCTCTGCACTGATCGATCAGGCGGTAGAGAGCGACGAAAAGAAATCCGCCGATAAAGACTCCAATGAGATTGAATAAGCATGGGTAGACGTCGTAAGAGCGGTCGCAACGTCAAGGGTATACTGCTGCTGGATAAACCACTGGGAATAACCTCCAACAGTGCCCTGCAGGATGTGAAACGCCTGTTCAAAGCCCAGAAGGCCGGACATACCGGAAGCCTGGACCCGCTTGCGGACGGTCTGTTGCCAATCTGTTTTGGGGCTGCTACCAAGGTCTCTGCCTTTCTGCTGGATGCAGATAAGCACTATCTGGTACGGGTAAAACTAGGTGTTACCACTACTACTGCCGATGCTGAAGGTGAGGTGTTGGAAAGCAGATCTGTAGAAGGGATTACTGAGTCTGATATCCAGCGGGTGATCTCGGAGTTTGAGGGTGAGATTGAGCAGATTCCACCCATGTACTCAGCGCTGAAGCATAAGGGTGAGAGGCTTTACAAGCTGGCCCGTGATGGTATCGAGGTGGAGCGTGAACCACGCCAGGTGACAATTCATAGCATATCCATGCGGAGTTATGCTGCGCCTGAGTTTGAGCTGATGGTGCACTGTTCCAAAGGCACCTATATACGTACCCTGGCAGAGGACATAGGTGAACGCCTAGGTTGTGGAGCCCATGTGACTGCGCTGCGGCGTACCGGGGTAGGTCCATACAGTGACGATGCCATGGTCAGCATGGAACAGATAGAAGCCCTGGCCGAGGAGGGGTTTTCTGCTCTGGATAAGCTGCTTATGCCAATTGACAGTGCCCTTGGAAGCTGGCCGGAAGTGAAGCTGTCACCAGATGGAACCTTCTATCTACGTCAGGGCCAGCCAGTACTGGTACCAAATGCACCCACAGAAGGTATGGTCAGAATATATGACGCTGATGGTGTTTTTATGGGTGCAGGTGAGATTCTGGATGATGGAAGAGTTGCCCCGCGGCGTATGATGTAGCTAAAAAAATATGCCGTAAATTTGCTTGGTCAGGTCAAACCGATCATAATTCACGGCTCAGTATTTGATTTACGGATCCTGGACGGCTCTGCCAAGCTGACCAGATATCTTTGACCGGCCTTTTCAGATTATAGAAAGGTTTTTTGTCCACTACTCTGAACCCATTGTCGGGGGGTGGATATAAGGCAGGAATTGTCCTGTCGCTTAATCATCAATGAGGAGAAATTAAAATGGCAATGAGTGCGGAAGAGAAGAAGGCAGTAGTTGAGCAATATGCACGAGGTGAGGGTGACACCGGGTCCCCTGAAGTACAGGTTGCACTGTTGACCGCTAACATCAAAAAGCTCACAGAGCATTTCGCAGAGCACAAGCATGATCACCACTCCCGCCAGGGACTGGTGCGTATGGTAAATTCACGCCGTAAGCTTCTGGACTACCTTAAATCCAAGGATCTGGAGCGTTATCGCTCCCTTATATCCAGTCTTGGTCTGCGTCGCTAAGCCAGTTACCCATCAAAGAACACGAGGATAATAATAGTGAGCTTGATAACCAAAGAATTCCAATATGGTGATCACAAAGTAACGCTTGAGTGTGGTGAAATTGCACGCCAGGCCGATGGCGCCATAATGATCAATATGTCTGATACCGTGGTGCAGTGCACCGTGGTTGGTTCCAAAAGGGTAGTAGAGGGACGTGATTTTTTCCCTATGACCGTTGACTACCAGGAGAAGACCTACTCCGCGGGCGTAATCCCGGGTGGCTTTTTCCGCCGTGAAGGTCGCCCCAGTGAGAAAGAGACCCTGACCTGTCGTCTGATCGACCGTCCAGTGCGTCCCCTGTTTCCCAAGGGTTATACCAACGAGGTGCAGATCATCTGTACCGTCATGTCTTTGAACCCAGCTGTTGATCCCGAGATCCCAGCCCTGATCGGCACCTCTGCGGCGCTGTCCATCTCCGGTCTGCCATTCGATGGTCCCATAGGTGCAGCCCGTGTTGGTTACAAGGATGGCCAGTACCTGCTGAACCAGGACCTTACCGGTCTGAACGAAGACAGCGATCTGGATCTGGTGGTTGCCGGTACCGAAGAGGCAGTACTGATGGTTGAGTCCGAGGCCAATGGACTGCCAGAAGATGTGATGCTGGGTGCAGTAATGTTCGGCCATGAGCAGATGCAGGTAGCAATCCAGGCCATCAAGGAACTGGCTGCTGAGGTAGGTAAAGAGCAGGTGGAGTTTACACCGCCACCAGTGGATACAGAACTGGCTGATGCAGTAGCTGCTGCTGCCAACGATGCCCTGATCGAAGCCTACTCCATTGCTGACAAGATGGAACGTTATGGACGTACCGATGCCATCAAGGCGGAGACGGTTGAGAAGCTGTGCTCTGGTGATGATGCCAAGTGGAGCGAAGACGAGGTCGGTGGTGCCATCGATAGTCTGAAGAAGAAGGTGGTACGCGGACGGGTACTGGCAGGTGAGCCACGCATCGATGGCCGTGACACCAGAACTGTACGTCCTATCGATGTACGTACCGGCGTTCTACCGCGTACCCATGGTTCTGCCCTGTTTACCCGTGGTGAGACCCAGGCCCTGGTAGTTGCCACTCTGGGTACTGAGCGTGATTCCCAGATCATTGACGCCCTGGGCGGTAGTTATCGCGAACCGTTCATGCTGCACTACAACTTCCCTCCATTCTGTGTTGGTGAGACCGGACGTGTGGGTACTCCAAAACGGCGTGAGATTGGTCACGGACGTCTGGCCAAGCGTGGTGTACTGGCAGCTATGCCAACCATGGAAGAGTTTCCATACTCCATCCGTGTAGTATCAGAGATCACAGAATCCAACGGTTCCAGCTCCATGGCCTCGGTCTGTGGCACCAGTCTGGCGCTGATGGATGCCGGCGTTCCTCTCAAGGGCCCGGTGGCAGGTGTAGCCATGGGTCTGATCAAGGATGACGACAAGTTTGCTGTGTTGACCGATATCCTGGGCGATGAAGATCACCTGGGTGACATGGACTTCAAAGTTGCCGGTACCGCTGAGGGTATCAACGCCCTGCAGATGGATATCAAGATCCAGGGTATCACCAAGCAGATCATGGAGATTGCTCTGGAACAGGCCAAAGAGGGTCGTATGTTCATCCTCGGTGAGATGAATAAGATTATTGATTCCCACCGCGAAGAGATGTCTGAGCATGCACCGCGCATCATCTCCATCAAGATCGATCCGGACAAGATCCGTGACGTAATCGGTAAGGGCGGTGTGACCATCCGTTCCATCACCGAAGAGACTGGTGCCACCGTCGATGTGACAGATGATGGCATCGTGAAGATTTTCTCCGTGGATAAGGCTGCTGGTGAAGAGGCCAAAAAGCGGATTGAACTTATCACCGCTGATGTTGAAGTAGGTCGGGTCTATGAGGGTAAGGTAGCCCGCCTGATGGATTTTGGCGCCTTTGTCACCATCCTGCCTGGTAAGGACGGACTGGTACATATCTCCCAGATCTGTGAAGAGCGGGTGGAAAAGGTCAGCGATAAGCTGTCTGAGGGCGATATCGTCAAGGTGAAGGTCCTGGAGGTGGATAAGCAGGGCCGCGTGCGTCTGAGCATGAAGGCAGTACAGGCTGAAGAAGCCTGATAAGTACTGTTTATTTGTAGTATGCAAGGGGAGCCTACTGGCTCCCCTTTTTTATGCTGTATTGACCAGGTAGAAATAGCTTAATGCTAAGAGAAACAAGGGATAAGGATGGAGAGGTGAGAGGATGTGGAATAACTGGATATATTTTCTTCTTATATGCTGTCTGCAGTGCCATCCAAGGCAGCATAATTGCCTATAATTAATAGCAGCAAGCGAATAGTCTGGCAGCTGGGTCAGTGCTTGGTATAGATGGTCGATGGCAATTTGGACTGAAAAATAGAGGCAGAAAAATGAATAGGTTGATAATTTTTATATGCGCTTTGGCTCTTGCCTTCTCAGGTCAGGCCTATGCTGGAAAGGGTACTCGTAATGCAGCGATAATAGGCCTTGTAGGTATAGGTGCCTATCAACTCGGAAAACACAATGAAAGGAATAAGCATCGAGCACCCCGCTATAGTCGTGCATATGCACGGTCACCCATGGAGCAGGCTTTTAGAAGCCAGAGCAGGTTTATCCGTCGCCAGCTCCAGACCCAATTGCAGGAAAAAGGCTACTACCGTTCCTATATTGATGGGGCCTGGGGGCGCGGGACCAGTGGCGCATTTGAAGGATATGCAGCCGATACCGGCAATACCCATCTTTTGACCACCGCCAGTGGTGCTGGTGAGATAATGAAGATGTTGTTAAGCCCGGAACAGGGCCAGGGAGTGGTGGAGACAGAGGTTGGTACTGCGACTGTACCGGGTAGATCAGTAGAGTCTGAAGAACTGGATGACCTGGCAGATGCCGTTGTCGAGAAAACGGCAAATCCGGAAGAGCTCAAGGATCTGCAGCAGAAGATGGGAATTGCTGACCAGCAGATAACCCTGCTGAATGCGGTACTGCGAGTACAGATGAAGGCTGGTCAGCAAGACCAGTTCGCTATGGCCAAGACTCAGGTACTTAAATCCAGAATTGCTGCCATAGAGAATTTCAGGAGCCAGGTTGCCGCTGCCATCAGAGAGCGTCATGGCAACACGTCTACACTGGCTGGTCCGAATATGGGTATGTCATCAAGCAAGGTATCCGGCATCTATCCAAAGATTCCTTACTATCTGCCTGGCACATCGGAGCTGGGAGAGATGCGGGTTGCTCCACGGGTAACTGATAAAGGATTCCTGATCTATGATCTCAATTTCATGGAGATCAATGAGGGGTATGAAAGGGTCGGCGAAACCATCTCCATGCCTGGTTTTGATATGGCAGACATGATGTTTGGTCTTAAAAAGACACACGAGTGGAGTGCAATAGCACAGGAAAAAGGAGTACGTCAGAAGCACGAGAAAGTTGCTATCTGTTTTCCAGAGAGTATGTGTGCAGACGAACGGGCTGGTAACTCTACAACGGAAGTAATTTTTATGTTGTCCCAGGATGGTTCAACCGGAGCAAAGATACAGAGAAACAATGGTAGCAGTGCTACCGGGTATGAGTTCTCCATGGAATCAGCACTGCTGCTTGCATCCTATCTGGACTATATGAAGAAAGAGGGTGAGGCTGATTATACATCCGGCACTGTATCCAAATCAGACCTGGATACCATGTTTAAATAGCAGCTGTTGTAGAAGCTGTATGGCCTGAATAAAATGTGGGATGAGTGGGGAGCACGTGGGCTCCCCATTTTTTATGGGGCTGGATTCGGATGCCTTCTGTGGATGGCCTCGATCTGCTCTAATTGTTCCTCGTTCAACTCTATATCGATGCTGGATATATTCTCCTGCAACTGGGCCATATTGGTGGCTCCGATGATATTGCTGCTGAGAAAAGGCCGGCTGTTCACATAGGCCAGGGCCATCTGAGCTGGGCTCATATCTAGCTCCTGTGCCAGCCCGACATAATCCCTGGTGGCTGCAACTGCCTGGTGGTTACTGTATCGATCGTATTCTGGAAACCTGGTCAGGCGGTCTTCTGGTTTTCCACCCCCATCCAGGTATTTCCCCGACAGGACCCCAAAACCCAGGGGTGAATAGGCCAGCAGGCCCACCTGTTCGCGATGGGCAATCTCTGCCAGACCGATCTCGAAGGTGCGGTTTAGTAGGCTGTATGGATTCTGGATGGTTACTACTCGTGGCAGTCCCATATGGTCGGCCACCTGCAAAAAACGCATCAGACCCCAGGGGGTTTCATTGGATAGTCCGATGTGGCGGATCTTCCCCGCCTGGATGAACTCCTGGAGTACACCCAGGGTCTCCTCAATGGGCGTGAATTTATCATCTGTGTGGGTGTAGCCCAGGCGCCCGAAGAAATTGGTTTTACGCTCTGGCCAGTGTAGCTGGTACAGGTCCAGATAATCGGTCTGCAGGCGCTTAAGACTGGCGTTAAGTGCGCTCTCCATATCTTTGCGGTTGAAACAACCTTCACCGTTTCGAATATGGTCTACCCACCCCTTACCGGGTCCTGCCACCTTGCTGGCCAGAACCACCTGGTCGCGACTGCCTCTGGCCTTGAGCCAGGTTCCTATGATCTCTTCGGTTCTGCCATAGGTTTCCGCCCGCGCTGGAATGGCATACAGCTCTGCAGTATCAATAAAATTGATTCCTTGCTCCAGGGCGTAATCCAGCTGTGCATGTCCCTCTGTTTCACTGTTCTGTTCTCCCCAGGTCATGCTGCCCAGGCAGATCAGGCTTACCTCGAGGTCTGTGTTTCCAAGTGTTCTGTATTGCATCTGATTCTCAATATGGCTGTGATATGTGATCGTGTTTTATTCTATATGAAACCTGTACTATGCCCAGCATATTCAGCTCTAGGACATGACCTCTTTATATCTGAAGCAATCCACGGTGTGATCATTCACCATCCCTGTGGCCTGCATGTAGGCATAACAAATGGTTGGTCCCACAAATTTGAAGCCACGCTTAGCCAGGTCTTTACTCATGGCTTCAGATTCAGGGGTGGATACAGGTATCTGGTTGGATGATTGCCAGTGGTTCTGAAGTGGTTTCCCATCTACGAATTGCCATATGTATTCTGAAAAGCTTGAGAACTCCTGCTGGACCTGTAGAAATGCCTGGGCATTGCTACGGGCAGCAGCGATCTTGAGCTGATTACGAATAATGCGTTCATCCTGTTTGATCTGTGCCAGTTTCTTATCGCTGTATCTGGCAATCTTGTCTGCATCGAAGTTGTCAAACACCTGGTGATAGCCTTGACGTTTATTGAGTATGCAGGACCAAGAGAGACCCGCCTGGGCCCCCTCCAGTATAAGCATCTCAAACAGGTACTGGTCGTCGTAGGAAGGTACACCCCATTCATTATCGTGATATTCCAGTTCTGCAGGGGAACCACCCATGGCCCAAGCACAGCGTCTCTGACTCATCTCCATCTCCATCTGGTCATGATAGTGAGTTTAATACATCCGGTATGCAACACATGACAAATAGAAAAGCCTAGCCCAGCTACCGTGTAAGTTGTATACAATGGGATAAGGTAGACTGTGCCAAATCTTAACCAGAGCCGGAGCTAGAGGATTCTATGGAAGCCGATCATATCAAATGTCCCAATTGTGGTATCGAGATCGAGGTGGGAGAGGTATTGGCTAATAAGATTGCTGGAGATGTGGAAGCCAGGATCAAGGCTGAGGCAGCAACCGAGCGTGAACAGGCGGTAAAGGTGGCTCAGGACAAGGAGAGAGCAGCAGTTGGATTACAGGTGCAAAAGCTGGAAGCGGAGCTGGCGGCAAAGAGCTCCGAGATAAAGGAGGCAGAGCAGCGGGAGCTGGAGTTGGCAGCCTTGCAACGCGATCTGGCCAAAAAAGAGAAGACCCTGGAACAGACAGTGGAGAAGCAGGTTCAGGCCAGAGAGAAGGAACTTGCCGATAAGATTCGGGAAGAGACGACGAATAAGGTGTCGAAAGAGCTGGAGTCTCTACAACAGGCCATCAATACACGGGATCAGGCCATGGAACAGGCGCGACAGCGCGAGCTTACGCTGATTAATGAAAAGCGGGAGTTGGAAGAGAAACGCAAGGGAATGGAGTTGGAGTACCAATACAAGCTGGAGGAAGATAGGCGCAAGCTCAATGAGAAGTATGCCAGTGAAGTGGATCTAAAACTTAAGGAGAGGGATAAACAGATTGAGGGACTGCGTAGTGCCCTGGCCGATGCCAAACGCAAGAGTGAGCAGGGATCCATGGAGACTCAGGGTGAAGTGCTGGAACTGGACCTTGAGGCCAATCTGCAACAGAGTTTTCCCCATGACGGTATTGAACCTGTACCCAAGGGTATACGTGGGGCAGATGTGGTCCAGGTTGTGTATAACCACAGTATGTCCAGGAGTGGCACCATTATCTGGGAAGCTAAAAACACCAAGGCCTGGAACAGTAACTGGATAGAGAAGCTGAAGGATGACCAACGTGAGTTGGGGGCCAATCTGGCGGTTATCGTATCCCTGGTGCTGCCGGATGGGGTGCGCAATTTTGACCTGATAGACGGAGTATGGGTCTGTTCAGTGACATCATATATTCCACTGGCCATGGCCCTGCGTCAGCAGTTGATCCAGGTGGCATTCGCCCGCACCGCCAGTGAGGGTAAATCGGAAAAGATGGAGATGGTATATCAATACCTTTCTGGTGATGAGTTTCGGCAGAAAGTAGAAGCGATTGTGGATACGTTTGTGGGTATGCAGGAGCAGTTGGATAAGGAGAAGAGGGCGTATGCCAGGATCTGGAAGGAGCGAGACAAGCAGATCCAGAGGATTATTGAGAACACTGCCGGCATGTACGGGGATATCAGGGGGCTCATAGGTTCATCGGTCCCGGAGATTCAGGCGCTTAGTCTGGATGGGGTGGATGGACTGCTGGAGTCAGATGAGAACAAGATTAGATAGCTATCTGTATTTATGAGGAGAACAAAAAATGAGTGATCGTACATATAAGAAGATTGAGTTGGTTGGTACCTCTACCGAGAGTTCTGATCAGGCAGTGAGAAATGCCTTGGCCAAGGCCGCTGACAGCGTGCGCAACATGGACTGGCTAGAGGTGCAGGAGACCCGTGGGCATATTGTGGATGGCAAGGTGGCCCATTGGCAGGTTGTGATCAAGGTGGGTTTCCGGCTGGATTAAGTTGCTTACTGCTGTTGGCAATAAAAAAACCGCGGGCCGTTGCAATAACTGCCCGCGGTTTTGTTGTTGCTATTGGCTTACTTCTTAGGAATAAGCCCTTCCCATTACCGCAAAGTGTCTGATGAATGGTGCTGTCATACGTGGATCCTTGAGCATTGAATCGTAGTCACCGATCTTAAACTTCATCTTGCCCGAGGTGAAAGCAAAACCCAGAGCCATTACACCAGGTGGATCACTTATCCATTTTTTCCATTGCTCTTCACTGCAACGGATATCCCAGTTGAGAGGTTGGCCTTCGTATATACTGGCTGATGTGGCAATGCCATTCTCGACAGTCAGTACTACCCTTGGGTCATCCTCGCCCTCTATTCCATAGCCAATAATGCTGCCGAATTCGATCTCCTGCAGCGAATCTACCAATTCAGCGTCTGCATTCCATTGCGCAATAAAATTGTCCATCCATCTTTCAGAAAAAAGCTCAGACATATATTCACTCCTATGGTAGCCAGAGACTCATATAGCCGTGGAACACATATACAGATGCGGCGATGAGAATGCCAATCTGTTGACTAAAAGCTAATCACGACTATCAAATCTGTCAATCTTTTTTCATTAACTGTGCTTATGAGTCATCAAACCACACAATTGGTAAGTTTAAGTTAGCTCGCTTTAATTGGATAAAAATGGATTATTTACAGGGTTATAGCGCAGGTTGGATATAAAAAAAGTGTTTGTATATATTAAAATGAATATTGATTTGAGTTTTTAATAATGGACAGAAAAAACTTTTCTGAAGACGCAGAACAGAATAAAAGTCCTATCCTACAGGTGCTTTCACGTGTCTTGCCGGAGGCTATTTCTGTACTGGAAATTGGCAGTGGTACTGGACAGCACGCGGTCTATTTTGGGTCTGAGCTACCTCATTTGTGCTGGCAAACCAGTGAGTTGGAACAACGTCACCCCAGTATTCAGGCATGGCTGGACGAGTCTGGAGTGTCCAATGTTCTGCCGCCAATCACTCTGGATGTGGGGAAAGAGTGGCCGGATATGGAGTTTGACGCAGTTTTCAGTGCCAACACCGCACACATCATCTCATGGCCTTTGGTTGAGCAGATGTTTAGAGGAGTTGGGCGCATATTACGGACAGGTGGTCTGTTTGTACTTTATGGGCCATTTAACTATGACGGTAACTATACAAGTGCAAGTAATGCACGCTTTGATACCTGGTTGAAACAGAGAGATCCGCAGAGTGCTATTAGAGACTTTAATGACCTGAACCTGTTGGCGGGTAAAAACCAGCTGCTGTTTGAGGAGGATGTGTCCATGCCGGCAAACAACAGGATACTTATCTGGCGCCGACGCTGATGGTTACAGGGATAATTCAGGATAAGATCAGGTTTATGGGTGAAATCTCCTTATACAGGATAATCGGTGGCTTCTTGGGTGAGAAGGTTACGATTCTGGTGCGTGGGGGGTAGCAGAAATGGCTGGTCAGGTACATGTGTAACTGGTCATATCGCTTCAGATACTCAATAAAACGTTTGGCGCCGGGAAGTTCTTCCTTGGAAAAGTCATACTCCAGGTCATTGATTTTAGTTCTGGTTTCTGAAAGATCCACAGTAGGCGACTCATTCCTGCGCCGTAGCAGCTCCCGGAAAAGTGGCTTGGTCTTATCGGAAGAGACCACGAATCCCATCTGCGAATCGCCTTCTACCCAGTTTATAACCAGGTTTTCATCATAATGTATTTTGTGCTCGCCAAATGCCAGGCACCATCCATGATAATAGGATGAGTATCTCATTATTGTTTTACGCAATCTGCCCATGTATTCGGTGCTGGAAATAATTATTAAAGTTATCGATGCCTGCCAATAGACTATCAATTACCAGAGGAAATGGAAAACTGTCCCTAAACGCAAGATGTTGTTGCTGAATGCGGTTGTTATATGGCACCCAAATTGATAACTGTATGAAATAAGGATAAAAATATACCCGTTCAGGTGTAAGGAGAAATGTTTGTCAGTGGCAGGTGGGTGTACTGCTGTATGGCTTTTTTGCAGCGGACAAAGAAAAGGGCCTGCAGTGTGTGCAGGCCCGGTTTCAGTTGGTACTCCCTAGGGGGTTCGAACCCCTGTTACCGGCGTGAGAGGCCAGCGTCCTAGACCACTAGACGAAGGGAGCGTAATGTCTCGCGGAGGTGTATTATACGCATGCCAGGATTTGTCTCAAGATGCAAAACAGCAGATTTCCTTGGATATTTGCCAG
Organism: Chromatiales bacterium; assembly: GCA_028278145.1. GTDB lineage: Bacteria > Pseudomonadota > Gammaproteobacteria > Chromatiales > Chromatiaceae > JAAGZL01. The sequence goes on from JANQEV010000071.1 coordinate 72,479, forward strand.
ATGTTTCAGTGTCCGGCAATAGCAGTGAACAATAATCGTAGAAAGCAAGGGATATTATTATCGTAACTCCAACCATTATTGCCCGACCTGATCACAATATCTCCCGCGCAAATATCAGTGAAAACGCACTTAAGGTTCTCTATCGGCTAAAAAAATCAGGCTATAAATCCTACCTTGTTGGGGGTGGGGTGCGTGATCTACTGTTGGGCCGGGAACCTAAGGATTTTGATATTGCTACAGATGCCCATCCGGAAGATGTAAAAAAGGTCTTTCGCAACTGCCGCCTGGTGGGGCGCAGGTTTCGGTTGGCACATGTCCACTTCGGGCGTGAGGTTATCGAGGTGGCTACATTCAGGGGGATACAGCAGGCATCTGAAAGTGGTGAACATGAGACGGAAAATGGCATGCTGTTGCGCGACAATGTCTATGGGACTATCGAAGAGGATGCACTGCGCCGTGACTTCACCGTAAATGCCCTCTATTACAACATTGAGGATTTCTCGGTAGTTGATTATGCCGCAGGCATGGATGATCTGAATTCCGGTGTACTGCGATTGCTGGGAAATCCGGAACAACGCTACCGCGAGGACCCGGTACGCATGCTACGGGCGGTGCGTTTTGCCACCAAACTGGGTTTCAGCATCAATACTGCCTGTGAAGAACCCATATTCAGTATGGGCAAGCTACTGGATGACATACCATCTGCCAGGTTGTTTGAAGAGGTCCTGAAGCTGTTTATGCATGGCACAGCGCTACAGGCATTCGAGAAACTCAGGCACTACGATCTTTTTGGGAGACTGTTTCCCGATACGGAAGAGTGTCTGTCCCATGAAGAGCATCAATTTCCCATTACCTTCGTGGCTAACGGCCTGAAGAATACAGATGCCAGGGTGAGCCAGGATAAACCGGTTACCCCAGCATTTCTGTTTGCCGTGCTGTTGTGGGAACCGGTACGTAAACTTGCAGAACAGATTCAGGCCACTGGTGAAAGTCCATATCCAGCCATGCAGCAGGCGGCGTCTGAAGTACTGGCTGAGCAGGTGAAAATGGTGGCGATACCCAAGCGCTTCAGTCTGCAGATGCGAGACATCTGGTGTATGCAGCACCGCTTTGAGTTCAGGCAGGGGAAGCGCCCACACCGCCTGCTTACACACCCGCGCTTTCGGGCCGGGTATGACTTCATGCTGCTGCGTGCAGAATCAGGAGAGGCAGAGCCGGAACTGGCCAAGTGGTGGACCGATTTTCAGGAGTTGAAAGAGGAAGATCGCAAAATCCTCTCTGGCGTCTCTCTGAACTACAGTCTGGAAACCCAGTAAAGCTGCACCTGCTCAAGGCAGTTGAAGAGGACTGGGAAGCGGTG
>JANQEV010000107.1 GCA_028278145.1 Chromatiales bacterium
CACTGGAAATAGCCAGCTCGTTTATGTGGTCAGACAGCATGGCAGCAATGTCATGCTCAGTCTCAGCGGAACTAGCTTTTCTACTGGAACTCATGCGGTGATGAAGAGCGCGTTCCGCCATCTTTGAATAAAGTTCTTGCAGTGTGTGCAGCAGTGATTTGACGTTATGTTTCTCAGACATGGATGCCTCTTTACATACGTAGTAGCTGCAATGATTGATTGCAGATACAAGAAGATTCACCAGGGCAAAGGTACGAGATTATATCCATACCAAACGTAGGTAATAACATATTTACAGGAGTATAGTACTTATCTGTGATATTACATTGTTAACGACTTACCACAGCCAGATTAATAACATATAGCGCATAATATATACGTGGTTAACCGGCGACTTCTTGTCTGAAAACTATCTATAAATAACAAACCTCCTTTAATTCACCGCGCCAACATGACGCTTGACCTCCTGAATATACAACTCTGTTTTCCATTCTGCTAGCCTGTTTTCGCTTTGATCCATTCAGGAATACACCGATCTACTGCTGCCTGATCAATCAAGCTATCGAACTCCCGTGACTTTCTCCGGTACTCAGCCAACAGCTGATAAAGAAAGGGAAGGGCATAAATATCCCCTGGCGACATACCATGCCGACTAAAACCAGGCTGAAAAAGATGACCGTTATCAACCTGCCATCCCTCCCAATCTGTCCATGGCAAATGACCTGCATGGATCCACAATAAATAGCTTGCCCAAGCTGGAGCATTATCAAATTGAATCCATCTTTGAACAGTACGCAATGACACACCCAAATAATCTGCTGTCTCATCCACCGATAGCCTGGCCTCATAGCGGCACTCAGCAAAACACTTACCTGAATCAACTTTTTCCATTCCGCATGTCCTCCAGTAACCGCCTACCCTGGGCTTGATCAATGCGCTCAAATCGTGCCATTGCGCTAAGGTCATACCACAACTCAGTAGTCATCCCCTTATGAAGTCGATAACGCCAAAACTCTGCCTTAAAGAGATTCTTTCTTTCACATGATCGCGCTACACACAGAGCCAACATGGATAAACTCACGTATCCCATTGCATGCAAGCCACCTGCATAGCCGTAATACATATCAGCCAATTGTGAAGAACCATCACCATAGAACCAGCGTAATCCGCTCAAATTCAGCCCTGTAATTCCCATAACACCTCCTTTATCTTGCTAAAAAGTAGCGAAGAACCAAGTCTCATCAATTGCACTATTGACCTGGCTAGCCGTCACGATCCTTTTGCCTACCTCATGCTCTATAAACTTTCTTGCTAACAACCACGACACATCACCAAGCGGTAAATACCACCTGATCAACCTTGGTTTCTGAATATCGCCAGTAGACGCGAAACGTTTTCGGCCGGCCTGCTGATAGGCAATTTCCTTGGTCATATACTTTGAGAGATAGCGACCCAAGCGACCACGAGGGAATTGACGCTTCCGAATATCCAGATTACCTGGAGACTCTTCACCCCTGAGTATCTTTTCCGCTCCAAGAGTCCGATGCCAATGGAACCGCATGACATTGACGTTATAGAACCGGTTCAAAGCAACGTGCATATGGTAGGTACCATTTTTGTGCAGCTCAGGAACGGCCACGGCCTGAAAATCCGGATTTGACCTTTTCATCCTTCTCGCAAAAGCACCCCAAGCTTTCCACATGGAATCTAGATCAGGGAATCCACCTCTTTTGGTAAGGGTCAACATTCTATCTGCGCCCATCATGATGATCCGGTGCCTGATGTTCCTTTTTGCCCGACTCACTGAGCGTTGAAGCTGCTCCGGGTTCATCTCTTCGCGGGTTTTCGACTCCTTGGCACCACCACCTTTCGAGATCGTGCGAGGTTCAGACAGCGAGGTAACTACAGCCTCCGCATCACCACCACCGAAGTCATAGACGGTAATTTCGAGATGTGAGTGAGTGTCCGGGGCAGGGGAACCGTGCGTATGGTCATCATGTGTCCGATAATCAAGACTAGGACCACCACCGAGGTCGGAGTCCGGGCCCGGGGCTAGCGCCCGGGGTCCGGCTCCCTCCCTTCGGTCGGGGTTCCGCGCATGAGACGTACGGGAACTGATGGACATCCGAGCGTGCGCTTGCGGCGTAACACCATCGGAGCATCGCTCAACCTCCGCTACGCCATCCACAGCAGCAGAACGGCCGAATTCCGGTGTAATTTGGTCTACAGGGACAGGATTCCCTATAGAATTTTTTAATGGCTTGGCAGAGTTAGAAGGCTTCATTGCTGGCGGCCCTCTGTCCAAGCGCCAGCAGTTGATATATATTTCTCATTGCTAACGATCCTTTTCCTAGTGAAAGCGGGGACTAACCGATTAGCCACGGGCCCGGAGTGTTGCTGCACTCGCGGGCCTATTCATGTCTGCTTTACACAGACCACCTTTATCATGGCGCCTGACCTCCATTGACCAGGCTCTCCTGCCGTACGGGTTCCTTACGGGCAGCTAAATCTCCAAAATTCAGTGTTGCTGCACTGTGCTTTGGCCCTTATCCTTGGGTCCGACTGGGGTTAGCTTCCCCAGCATTAAATTGCGCATAATATATATTATGTTAAAAGATGTATGTGCAAAGCCTCATAGATAATGACTACTATCTACAAGGCCCTGTCCTCCGACTGACATATAAGTATTTAACCGTTTTTATACTTGAAAACAGACTGTTATATTTCTGTACATGTATTAGAAAAATGCTTTAGATAATTCAACAGCAGTTGTGAAGGCTCCTTGCAGTCACCCATGAGGCAGATCTGTACATAATTGTTTGTTACCAGATACTCACTTCGATAGTGAATCTTTATACCATCTTGTTCTAAGGCCTCGCCTACTAATGATGAAGAAGTAGAATCAGGCAACCTGATGGTTGTGACATGTGGAGCTCTACATTGGCTCTCTGCGACTATGGATAGGCCCATAGACTCAATCTCATTACATAACTCTTTAGACCAGTTTTCTATGGTTCTAAAACTGGATTTCCAATCTCTGCCTTTGATAGCTGCATCCAGTGCATAGACCGCATTGGATGAGATAGTAAATGGAACTCCGTCTTTTTTTTCATAAAAGGCTAGATCGAGGTAGCGTGGAATTAGGTGTATCTGCTCACGTAATTCATCCTGATAGAAGACCATACAGAGTCCAGGTAATGAGCCTATGCCCTTCCCGCTAACAGCAGTAGCAATGTATACGCCGTAGAGATCGACATCACATGCGCCGATTGTACTAATTCCATCGATACATAATTTTATGTTTTCTCTGCTACAAAGCTTAACCAGAGAGCGAATATCGTTGATGACGCCGGTAGATGTTTCGCAATGAACCGTCCAGATCCAGTCTACGGATTCCAGCCTGCCTATTTTCGACTGCAATGCCTTTAGGTCAATTGGCTCTCCTACTGCTACTTCCATGACCTCAAACATGAGTTGGAAGCGTTTGGCATGATCCACCAGCCTGTTACCAAATTCACCGTTTACAATTATGAGGCCATTGCCGGGAAAGCCAGTCAAATGTGCCGCTACAACATCGTTAGCCAGGGTTCCGGAACCGGTCATAACCTGGACATTATGTGCATTAACTCTGGCGCAGAGTTCCTGCCTTAATGCATCAAAATCAGCCATGAACTCCTTTCCACGATGGGAGCAAGGTTCTGAGGATGTGGCTGAATATACAGATTTCGAAATCGTTACAGGACCGGGCAGATAATTGCTGCACAGTTGCTGCAACTGGCTATTGTTTTTAATCTGAAACAGCCTTGATTGCTTTTTAAGTGTGAATGCATTGGTGAAATCGAGATACATTGGCTGAAAACATGCATCACCTCTGCCAACCAAGGGACCAAACGTTTTGAAACCCAGGTGAGTATATAGCTTCAACTGTCTTGTGGTGCCTGATATTACCGCGATATCGAATCCTTGTTGTATTCCCCAACTAAATGACTCTTTCAAAATACCGGCAAATACGGTTGATCTCCGCTTCTGTTCTTTAACTGCGAGCAAGCGAATTTCACAAATAGAGTTAAAGGGTGGCAGATATTTCTCCAGGTTCTCAAGTTTCTGATCTAAGGAGAATGGTCGGGTGCCACGTACTGCAAGCATCCCCAAAAGTTCATCACCTTTTACACAGATGAAATATGTATTTTGATCATGATATTTGTCTACCAAACTTTGTTCCGCGTTATGAGGATGTTGCGGTATCTCTTCTACAAATGTCTGATAGTTTAGCCGGTGGATCTGTTCAAATTCCCAGGCTTCAGTTGCAATCTTGAATTTTAAACAGTCATCTTGATGTTGATTGGTTTGTTTAGTGTAGTTCATTGTCCAGCGCCCTCCATATGCAATTGTTAAATAACTATGTGCAATGAAGGATGCGTAGAAGGATTTAAATAAGCTACTAATATTGCATGTGTATTAATGTAATGCCCGTTAAGTATCATTAACTAATACTAACTAGTGTTGCATCAATCTGGTGTCACTGTCGGTATTGAATAGAGGCTAGATAGAGATAGGTATGCAATTCGGTATAAATTTGACCGGTTTTGCAATCTGAATAGATAATCCTGCTTTTATTTCCACTTAGAATAAGAACCACACAAATGGATCAGCTGCTGATATTTATCTCGTTCATCCTCTACCTCTTGGTAGTGTTCTTTATAGGTTGGCAGGCCTTCAAAAAGACCTCCAATCTTGGTGACTTTATCCTGGGAGGCAGACGCCTGGGTAGTTGGGCCGCTGCACTTAGTGCTGGTGCTTCTGACATGAGCGGATGGCTATTGCTCGGCTTGCCCGGCTATGCCTATCTCAGTGGTATGGAGTCTATCTGGCTGGCGGGGGGACTTTTAGTAGGTACCTGGCTCAACTGGAAAGTAGTGGCGGCTCGCCTACGGATTTATAGCCATATTTCTGGTGACTCTATTACCCTGCCCGCTTTCTTTAGTCAAAGATTCAAAGATGATACTGGTCTGCTACAGCTGGTTTCCGCCCTTTTTATCCTTCTGTTCTTTTTGTTTTATACCAGTTCAGGCCTGGTGGCAGGCGGGAAACTATTTGAAGCGGTCTTTGGCCTGGATTATATCTGGGCTGTAGCTGTAGGCGCCCTGGCAATCATTCTCTATACCTCGATAGGTGGTTTTCTAGCAGTTTCCTGGACAGATCTGTTGCAGGCACTACTGATGGCAGCAGCACTTTTGATTGTTCCAATTATGGCAACCTATGAGATTGGTGGAGAATCCAATGCTGTATCTGCCATTGCGGCAAAATCAGCCTATCTTCTGGATCCTTTTACCTCTAATGACGGCACTGCGCTTACGGCAATTGCTATTATCTCGCTTCTGGGTTGGGGATTAGGCTACTTTGGACAACCTCACATTCTGGCCAGATTTAAGGGCATAGAGTCAGCTTCAGCTGTTCCCAAAGCCAGAAGAATTGCTATTTCCTGGACCTTTCTTACCTTAACCGGCGCTTCAGTATCAGGCATGTTGGGTATCGGATTTTTCGAACCGGCACTAACAGATACGGACTCGGAGAAGGTGTTTATTCATATGATTGACGCCATGTTTCACCCTCTGATAGCCGGTCTGCTGCTGGCTGCAATATTGGCTGCAATCATGAGTACAGCAGACTCACAGTTATTGGTTTCATCCTCTGCCTTTACAGAGGATATATACAAGAGGTTGTTCAATAGCAATGCATCCAGGCTCAGTCTGGTTAACATTGGGCGTCTAACGGTCATACTTATAGCAGCAATAGCCTTTATCCTGGCTATGGATCCTGACAGCAAGGTATTGGACCTGGTCGCCTATGCCTGGGCCGGATTTGGGGCAGCCTTTGGACCTACATTGATCCTGGCCTTGTATTGGAAGCGCATGACCAGAAATGGTGCCCTGGCAGGTATCCTGTGTGGCGGAATTACCGTTGTAGTCTGGAAACAGCTGCATGGAGGGCTGTTTGATTTGTATGAAATTGTGCCGGGTAGTGTCCTGTCCTTGCTGGCAATTGTTATTTTCTCGCTTCTGGATAGGCAACCTAGCGTTGAAATATGTGATGAGTTTGACCAGATGGAGAAATCATTGGGATAGCTTGGATTGAAATAAGTTACATGTGGTTCAGCAGCATAGAATCTTGCCAAGTTCCTGAAGTAGTGCGTAGACGCTGGCCATACCATTTCTCATATTTGTTTCAATCTCATCCATGGTGATGGGGCCATCCCCCTTACCTGCAGCACGGTTTGCCACCACGGAGCAGTGGGCATAGCAGAGCCCCAGTTCCCTGGCCAAGGCGGCCTCTGGCATTCCTGTCATACCCACAATATCGCAGCCATCGTTCTGCAGGCGTTTTATCTCCATGGCCGTCTCTAGCCTTGGTCCCTGGGTTGCACCATAGGTGCCATTTTTTATGATATCCAGCCCAGCCGAATCAGCCGCGTTGATCAGGGCATCGCGGAGTTCACTACAGTATGGTTCGGTGAAATCGATATGAGTAACCTGGGCCAGGTCAAGTTCGAAGAATGTATGTCCCCTACCCCATGTGTAATCGATGATCTGATCGGGAATGGCTATGGCCCCAGGTGTCATATCGTCCCTGATGCCACCCACCGTGGCCATACCAACCACGTAGTCCACATTGATATGCTTCAGTGCCCAGATATTAGCCCGGTAGTTAACCTTGTGTGGCGGGATGGTATGTCCAGCGCCATGTCGGGGTAGAAAGACGATCTCTATACCTTCAAATATACCGTGAATCAGTGGTGAAGAAGGTTCACCATAGGGTGTACTGACCACCTCTCTTCTTGTTATCTCCAGTGATTCCATCCTGGTAAAACCAGAGCCGCCGATTATTGCAAGTTTTGTCATTTTCTATCTGTTTCTTATGGTTGCTGGAATATTTAATACTAGTGTCAGTATAGATGATATGCCTTTGAGTCCTTAACGTTTCAGCAGTAACTTCATATCTGAAACGGCTTTGGCCAGGCCTGAAAACAGGGCGCGGGCAATTATAGAGTGGCCAATATTTAATTCAATAATGTCCGGTATTTCAGTGATGGCTTTAACATTGTGGTAATCAAGCCCATGCCCGGCGTTTACCTGCAGCCCGATTTCTGTGCCATGTTTCACTGCGTTAGATATGCGCGTAAGCTCATGCTCTTTTTCTGTCTCAGTAGTGGCATCCGCATAGTGTCCGGTGTGTATCTCAACTACTGGCGCCCCGGCCTCTTTTGCTGCATCCAGTTGTGAAAGATCGGCATCAATAAACAGAGAAGTACGGATGCCAGCCTGTTGCAGGGCTGCACAGTAATCTTTCAGGTAGCCAATGTTTCCCTGAACATCCAGACCACCCTCTGTTGTCAGCTCTTCCCGCTTTTCAGGTACTATGCAGCAGTCGTGTGGTTGTAATCTGGTGGCTATTTCCAACATCTCCTGGGTTGCGGCCATCTCCAGATTCATCCTGGTTTGTAGCATATCTATCAGTATATCAACATCACGATCTTGAATATGACGTCGGTCTTCACGCAGGTGCAGGGTTATCGCATCTGCTCCTGCCTGTTCAGCCACCAGTGCTGCCTGAATCGGTTCTGGATAAATTGTTCCACGTGCCTGACGTACAGTAGCTATGTGGTCAATATTTACCCCAAGCAGTATTTCATTTCTGTGTCTCATATATGAAACCTCTGATTAGCTGAAGTGTTGTGTAAACAATTCACGGCTTTTCAGCGGACGATCCCCCAAATAGTGTGTGAGTATCCTGCGCATTAGCCTTCTTGCCTGGTTTCTTTCCGTATCGCAGAAAGGCCTGTTCCCGGCTAGTGCCTGGAGTGTACTTCCCATGATTGTATTGTGGTCGGATGGTCCTGCTTCTCTCGGACCACTCTCGAGCTCAAAAGTATAATATGTATCATGTTTGATTGGATTACCCTGTTCAACTTCCACGTCCAATTGTAATCCATAGCCTAATTCACCTAGTAGAGCCACTTCAAAACGGCGCAAAGCAGGTTCGATATCATCTGTTGATGATAGGCTATGTAATGCCTGTTCATAGTGATGAAATAGCTCTTCATGCGGATCATTTCTGGCTAGAATCCGTACCAGCAACTCGTTAAGATAGAAGCCACAGTACATGTTCTTACCCTGCAATGCAGGGGCTGTTCCATCTGGTTCGTATCCAGCCAGAGTCTTGACTTCCCCCTTCCCGGTAATTCGAATAACTAATGGCGTGAATGGTTGTAGCAGTGCCTGACCTGATTTTCTCGCAGCCCTGGCACCTTTGGCTATGGCCGGGAAGCGACCGTGTTCTCTGGTGAAACACTCAAGCAGCAGACTGCTGTTTGAATATGGAGTTCTGTGTAACAGGTAGGCTCGATACATGTAAGCTATGAATAAATATCAGGGATCAGTCACCATATCCGAGCTGGTGTAGTGATTTACTGTCTGTAGACCAGCTTTTCTTCACTTTTACCCATACTCTGAGATATACCTTATGATCAAAGAACTTCTCCATCTCTTTGCGCGCCTGCATGGCAACCTCTTTAAGTGCCTCTCCATTCTTGCCGATGATAATATTCTTCTGTCCCTGACGCTCTACCCAGATCAGTGCGTTAATTCGGTATAGTCCTTTGACTACTTCAAATTTTTCAATCTCAACCGTTAAAGCATATGGAATCTCTTGTGCATAGCGTTGGGTTAGCTGCTCACGTACAAACTCAGCTGCAAAAAAACGCTCTGAGCGATCGGTCAGCTGATCTTCAGGATAGATATTATCGCCCTCTGGCATGGCAGCCAGGACCTTCTGCTCCAGTTCAGAGACATTGGCGCCATTGAGTGCCGATAGTGGAATTACTTCGGAAAAACTGTATTTATCAGACACTTCGGACAGGAAAGGTAACAGTTCCTCCTTCTGCTTGATTTTGTCCACCTTATTTATAATCAGGATGCATTTCAGGCCGTATTTACTGATGGTCTTTAAGACAGACTCATCTTCTTCTGTCCAACGCAGTGCCTCAACAACGAACAGCAGCAGGTCTACATCAGCCAGAGCAGATTTCGCTGTGCGATTCAGATACTTGTTCATGGGTTGGTTGCCGCGGGTATGCAGGCCTGGAGTGTCGACGTAGACTATCTGGCCACCGGTATCGGTCTTTACCCCCAGAATACTATGGCGAGTAGTCTGTGGCTTATGGGATGTTATGGCGAGTTTTTGACCAATAATCCTGTTTAACAGGGTAGATTTGCCTACGTTAGGACGCCCGACTATTGCAGTAAACCCACAGCGATTATTAGTTTCAGACATTCTGTGTTAACTCTTGCAGCAGTTTTTCTGCTGCTTTCTGCTCGGCCTTACGCCGACTTGATCCAGTTGCTATCGTATTTAATTCCAGATCATGCACAACACATTTGACTGTGAAAATCTGATTGTGTTGTTCGCCTGTTACTTCAATAACAGTATATTTGGGAAGATTATGACGTTGTGCCTGTAACAATTCCTGCAGTCTGGTCTTAGGATCTTTTAACTGCTTTCCGTTAGCAACGTCATCCAGTCGGTTTTGGTACAGATCCAGAATAACTTCACGTGCAGGTGGATAACCTCCATCTAGATAAACCGCGGCAAAGATGGCTTCCAGAGCATCTGCCAGAATAGAATCCCGGGACTGTCCACCACTGCGCAGTTCACCAGGACCCAGCAACAGGTATTTGCCAAGGTCAATCTCTCTAGCCAATTCGGCCAGGGTTGCCCCTCTGACCAGGCTGGATCTTAGTCTGCTCATGTCGCCTTCATCGGCACGAGACAGCTTGTGGTATAACTCGTCTGCTATCACAAAACCAAGAATTGAGTCGCCTAGAAACTCCATTCTTTCATTATTGGTACCGCCAGCACTTCTATGGGTTAACGCCTTATCAATCAGAGCTTTGTCGTTGAAATCATATCCAAGTCTACGGCAAAGATGTTCTATGGGTTCTCTCAATTCGACACCAGTTCAATCTCTTTCTTAAATGTTACAACCACATCTATATTGCCAACCATGTTTTTCCGCACAAAATAGTCAACGCCAATTCTTAGTATCCCCGGTTTCTTTACGATCTTGATATTTTCTTTCTCCAGATCCCTGATGCCATTTGTAATCAGACGAGACATAAACATTCTACGGATATCCGCTTTACTCCTGGTGGTGATCAAGGGTTCCTCTTCAAATGAGTGCAGAATATTTTTAACCGAATAGTTTTCCAGGTATATCGGGGCCAGTTTAAACGTAAGCAGGGCAAAAAAACCGATTAAAAACAGTACGGTTAACCATCCCATTCCGGTCATGCCTTGCTGCTTTTTAATATTTTGTCTCATTCCTGCCTCCTTAAGTTATTAATCGTTATAGCCCCACAAGTGGTTAAACAGATTTATCTAGTCTATCCCCTCGCCGATTCTTTCCCAGGCAATAGGGAGAAAACTGTCCCGTGCTGAATCCCAACTCATCCAGATTGCAAATGCCTTACCTACCAGATTTTTCTCCGGTACATATCCCCAGCAGCGACTGTCGTTACTATTATCTCTATTATCACCCATAACAAAATAATAGCCTTCCGGTACAGTTATGGTACCACTGGCAAGCATCTGGCAGCCGGGAGGAAGATCTGGATACAGCTGATTAATCAGGATTGAATGTTCAACTCCACCCAAGGTTTCAATGTTTTCCAGGGCGCCGGTCATTCTTTCACCAGACCCGGTACCATTGTACAGGCCCATTTGCACCTGTTTGGTGGCTTTTCCATTAATGAATATGGTCTTATTGCGATAGTCAACCGTGTCTCCAGGAACCGCTACAACACGCTTGATGTAGTCAATGGTTGGTTCTTGTGGATAACGGAATACTACAACGTCACCAGTCTCTGGCTCTCCCAGGTCAATAATCTTATTATTCAGAACCGGTAGCCTAATGCCGTAGCTGAATTTGTTTACCAGAATGAAGTCGCCGATAAGTAGTGTCGGCATCATGGAGCCAGAGGGAATACGGAATGGTTCCACAACTGCTGAACGCAACACTAGCACGGCCAGAATTACAGGGAAGAATGAGCGTGAATACTCAACTACTATTGGTTCCTTGTCTGTTTCTGAACCTGAGTCGAGATATGTTCCTGCTGCTCCCTGCTTTCTTTTAGGAGCCAAAAAGAGTACATCAGCTAGCCAGATACCACCGGTTATGAATGTGGCCAATACCAGTATCAGTGGAAAATCTATGTTCATTAAATACCTTCTTATCTATCCATCATAGTGTGATGAAATTATTATTTTCACAGGAGCACTCTCTATCATCAAAGCATTCCCTTAATTATCCTTACCTACACGCAGAACAGCAAGAAATGCTTCTTGGGGGATTTCAACTCTACCCACCTGTTTCATACGCTTTTTGCCTGCTTTCTGTTTCTCCAGCAGTTTGCGTTTACGGGTAATATCTCCACCATAACACTTTGCGGTCACATTTTTTCGCAGGGCTTTAACTGTGGTGCGGGCAATTATTTTACTACCAATTGCTGCCTGAATTGCCACTTCAAACATCTGGCGTGGGATAATCTCTTTCATCTTTACGGTCAGTTCCCTGCCACGGCTCTCCGCATTATCCCGATGTACGATAATAGAAAGCGCGTCTACCTTCTCTGAATTGATCAGAATATCCAGCTTCACCAGTGGGGCTGCCTGAAAGCGTTTGAATTCATATTCGAAGGAGGCAAAGCCACGACTGACAGATTTCAGGCGATCGAAAAAGTCCAGGACCACTTCGTTCATTGGAAGTTCATAGTTAATCTGAACCTGACCACCAAGATACTGTAGGTTCTTCTGGACTCCCCGCTTCTCAATACAAAGATTGATTACATTACCCAGGTAATCCTGTGGTACCAGGATGGTGGCTTCAATCAGTGGTTCCCTGATCTCAGCAATCTTACTGGTATCTGGTAAGGCAGCCGGGTTGTCGATCTGAATGACCTCACCATCGCTTTTTTCCACCTCATAGATTACGGTGGGAGCCGTTGTTATCAGATCAAGATTATATTCGCGCTCTAATCTCTCCTGCACAATCTCCATATGCAGCATACCAAGGAAGCCACAACGGAAACCAAATCCCAGGGCTTGGGACGTTTCTGGCTCAAAATGCAGTGCGGCGTCGTTCAGCTTCAACTTCTGCAAGGCCTCTCTGAACGACTCATAGTCATCGGAACTAATGGGGTATAAGCCGGAAAACACCCGGGGTCGCATCTCGGTAAATCCAGGCAGCTGTTGTTCTGCTTTGCGGTCAGTCAGGGTAATGGTATCGCCAACCGGGGCGCCATCAATATCCTTGATTCCGGCAATGACAAATCCCACCTCTCCAGGCCCTAACTCCGGCTTGTCTTCGCGTTTTGGACTGAATACACCAACTTTTTCTACCTGGTATGAGCGCTCTGTGGACATAATGAACATCTTGTCCTTACGCTTGATAGTTCCGTTGATTACACGGATCAGAGAGATCACACCCACATAGCTATCAAACCAGGAGTCGATGATCAGAGCCTGCAGTGGTTTATCCTTATCACCAACCGGTGGTGGGATATGCTCTACCAGTTGCTCCAGAAGCTCAGGTATACCCACACCACTCTTGGCGCTTACACGCATGGCGTGTTCTGCCTCCAGTCCAATGATCTCCTCAATCTCATTGATCACGCGTTCAGGCTCAGCGGCTGGCAGGTCAATCTTGTTCAACACGGGAAGTACTTCCAGGCCCTGCTCAATAGCGGTATAGCAGTTGGCTACACTCTGTGCCTCGACTCCCTGGGCTGCATCTACCACCAGTAGTGCCCCCTCACAGGCTGCCAGTGACCTGGAAACCTCGTAGGAAAAATCCACATGTCCTGGTGTATCGATGAAATTCAACTGGTACTCCTCTCCACTCTTGCTGGTATAGGAGAGGGTTACACTCTGGGCCTTGATGGTGATACCACGTTCACGTTCCAGGTCCATTGAATCCAGGACCTGCTCATCCATCTCCCGCTCGCTCAGGCCGCCACAAATCTGAATGAAGCGATCTGCGATAGTTGATTTGCCATGATCGATGTGGGCAATGATGGAGAAGTTTCGAATGTGTTGAAGATCAGTCATTATTAATTACTGGCACCTTGTATCCCTGCAACTGCAGGTTGCCGGACTACTAAATATTAATATCCATCCAAATTGAAAAACGGAACTTCTCCGCAGAAAAGTTCCGTTCCCAAATGGTACAGGCAATCGCCACTACTAAGTTATGGCGCTACTCTGTGTGTAAGGCCTATGATACCTCACTTGTCTGACTGCTCAAATAGCCCAGTAGTGCTGCCTGGTCAAGATAGTAGCGGCAGAGCTCTTTTCCACCAGCTTCAAGTACCGGGACCAGAGTGCCATACTGCTCCTGAAGCTGGCTGCTGGTATCGATATCCACCATTTCTATCTCAAACTGCTCTGTTTGCTGCAGTTCATGCAGATGTTGCAGCATATCGTCACACAGGTGGCATCCATATCTGAAAAATAGTGTAACTTTCTGTTTATGCACTATTATTCTGGTACTTTCAAGGCCAGGAATACCGGACCGGTATATCTCAATACCAGTACAGCAACGCTTTTTCCTGGCTCTAGCTCATTCACTACCTGCTTAAAATCCTTGATGTTGGTAATCTTCTGATTGTTGATCATCTGAATCACATCACCGCGCCTGATCCCAGCTGACCTGCCAGCACCAGCCATTATCTTGGTCACGATAACGCCACCATTTTTCAGTTGCATGCGCTCCATCTGCTCATCAGTAAGCTCTTTGACCTTGATGCCAAGTAGCTTGTGAGAAGTCTGACCAAGACGTGGCGACCTGGACTCCATCTCCTCATCAGATGGCAGTTCGCCAATGGTGACATCCAGAACCATGCGTTTGCCCTGGCGTAATATTGTCACCCTGGATGATTTGTTTACCGGGCTGGAACCGACCATGGGTGGAAGCTCTGAGGAATTCTTTACTGGGTTATCGTTGAACTCTAGTATTACATCACCTGGCATTAGCTCGGCTTCTTCTGCTGGACTGTCTTGCAGTACTCTTGAAACCAGGGCACCGCTGGGTTTCTTCATTCCAAAAGAGTCAGCCAGATCTTTGGTAACATCCTGTATCAGTACACCCAACCAACCTCTGGAAACCTTACCGGTTGTGCGTAGTTGGTCTGCCACATTCATTGCAACCTCGATTGGGATTGCAAATGAGAGGCCCATAAAACCACCGGTGCGGCTGTAGATCTGTGAGTTTACCCCAACCACTTCCCCTTTCAGGTTGAAAAGTGGACCGCCTGAATTGCCTGGGTTGATTGCTACATCGGTCTGAATGAATGGAACATAGTTTTCGCGCGGAAGACTACGGCCCTTGGCACTGACGATGCCTGCGGTAACTGTATGGTCAAACCCGAAGGGAGATCCTATGGCCAGAACCCATTCGCCAACCTTTAGGGTGCTGGATTTACCGATCTTTACTGTGGGCAGGTCTTTGGCATCGATCTTCAGAATGGCTGTATCACTCTGTTTATCGCGACCAATTACCTCTGCCTCGAATTCACGCCTGTCACTTAGTCGAACTATGACTTCGTCGGCTTGTTCTACAACATGGTTGTTGGTCATTACATAACCATCACTGGTTATAATAAACCCGGAGCCCAATGATTGTGGACTGAGTTCTCCACCTTCATCTCTATCTCTGTCTCTCTCACGTTCCCTCTCTTCAAAGCGACGGAAGAAATCCTCAAAGGGGCTATTCTCTGGAAAGCCTGGTATTTTAAAATCCCGCCTGAATTTGCGTTTGATACTCTTTTTCTGTTTGGTACTGATATTGACAATTGCAGGGCTATACTGCTCCACCATACCGGTAAAGTCTGGTAGCTGCTGTGCTGGTGTAGAGATTGCGATAAACAGCAGCAGAGTGAAAAGCATTGCTGCGTGGTAGTGTTTGTTCATAAGCAAATTGCTCATCTATAACTCCTGTAAGACAGTACTTAGACGAATCTATAGAGCCTTAAATTGGTAAGAAGTTCCTGGAAACTATTGGGGAATTTAATCCCGCAATTTTATGCCTGCTCTACCAGGCCATTAGACTTATGCTGGTAGCTTTGGCTTAGTATCAAAAACAACTTTTTCGGATGTGGCGAATCTCAACATGACTGGCTGGTAACGTGGATCCTGTTGTACGGTTTTTGCAAACAGGCGTACCAACCAGAGGCCGAAGAACAGTCCAATCCCTCCCCCCAGGATCGCAAATGGGTCAGGAGACAGGTAACCAAGTTTGATAGCTATCTCTTGTCCCAGCAGGGCCACAAGGATCATTGAAACCAGTGGCACAATGTAGAAGATAACGGATACCCGTGACAGTGAAGACTCCTGTAGACCAATGACTACTTGATCTCCAGGTTTGGCTTTGATGCTGTTTACTACCCTGACAACGGTTTTGCGCTTGCCAAATATCTTGGAGAACACACCACTGCCGCACACTCCACTGGAGGCGCAGCCACCACAGGAACTCTGCGGTTTGGTCTCAATATCTGC
The DNA here is from genome assembly GCA_028278145.1 of Chromatiales bacterium. GTDB lineage: Bacteria > Pseudomonadota > Gammaproteobacteria > Chromatiales > Chromatiaceae > JAAGZL01. Next base: position 15,607 of record JANQEV010000107.1, read on the forward strand.
ATATTCGCCCTCACAGTTTAGTATCAGTGCTGTCTCTTCTATCACGTGTTGGTTGCTCCTATTGTTCCTTCACGGATTGGGCAAATCGTTTGACTGTTTGTGCCGGAACTTCACCAACTGCCGTAATCTGGAATCCGTTAACATTGGTGCCAAAGGCGTGGATTGCACCCATCTGCGATCCACCTTCAAATAGCTTATCTGACATGGCCTTTTCAATATATACGGACATGGTAGCGAGACCATCGGTAAAAACAAAGTGTTCTACTCCGTTATCTGATCCGGATTCCCTTGATTCATGCAGGCTCATCCTGAAACCATCAGGGAGGGACTGGAATACCCATCTGCTTCTGCTGTTCCCGTTTCCAGGATGCTGTTTTTGCATTGGTTTCTGATAATTCCAGGTGTAATTCTTCAACTCATCGTGGGTTACCAGTTCCAGTGCATTATCCTTAACTGTGGGTCCTATCTTCATGCTGGTAAACATAATCTGGGATACCGGTTTACCGGAATTGTCCAACAGATCAGTGCGCAGTGGCAGTGCAGATTCCATATCCAGGGAAACCCGGTGCCCATATCTGTTTTCATCCTTGGGAATTACCATTATCACCTTGGCTCTCTTATCTGCTATGCGTTCCTCTCCGTGCACAAAGAAATCGTAATAGGCGGATATTTTACTCGGTTCGTATGGAATAATATTGGCTATCCCGCGCTTGGCACCCCGTTTGCCCACCAGCACAGTCTTTATGTCCGGCTGAATACAGATAACTTCACCATCTTTTCTAACCACTTCCCGCTGGGAACCGTTCAGGGAAATCAGGCGTTCCCGCTCTACCCCGTCCACAACCGTGTGGATGATACGCATAGACTCCATGTGCTGGTTGTGCAGGTAGACAAAGGTTCCTTCGTAATTGAGCTGTTGAACGGCGTTATGCATCTTCTCCAGCCATCGATAGGCCTCATTTCTGCTTTCTGCAACGGCAGAAGCCATAGGCAGAAGCATCAGGATCTGTATGAGAAGTCGCCTGTGAAACATTGTGGATTAGCGCTCGGCGTCGTATCCAACGAAAGTGGCATATGGCATTACGCCCATGCCGGTACCAGGTGATGCGTGTTCGCTATGATCAACCAGGTAGCCATTAAGCCTGGATTCCAGGGAAGGCTCAGTCAGATTCTTCCAGCGTGTGCCGGAGATGTTCTGTCTTCTGACTGGGGTTGTGGTGTTTATGTTGCTAGCTGTGAGCTGTGGTTGGGCCGGTTCATCCAGGCCCAGGAAACCAGGTGCGCTGATTACCGCTACCGTGGCCACTGAAGCGGCCAGTGCTGCTCCGGCTAAGGGTCTGGTCCAGAGGGGTTTTTTATCTCCCTTTGTACCGTGCTGAGGCCTGGAGATGATTGCAGGTTCAGAATCCACCAGATGTCTGACACGGTCAGATATTTCGGTGGAGCCAAGTTGCACAGGCTCTCCACGCATTACGTCACCGATGAGGTGGTATCTATCCCATGTCTGTCTAAGATCGTGTTTATGGTTCAGTTCGGTCAATACCGAGGCCAATTCTGAATCGGATAGTTCATTATCCAATAGAGCCGATACCTGTTCATTTAGTTTGTCTGTCATGGTGGTACCCGATAATTACCTGGTAATTTTATCAGTCATTTATGGCTCCAGTAGCGGGGCCAGCTTGTTGTCTATTGCTGCGCGAGCACGAAATATCCGTGATCTTACAGTTCCTACCGGACAGGACATGGCCTTGGCTATCTCTTCATAGCTCAAGCCTTCCAGTTCACGCAGTGTAATCGCCGTTTTAAGATCCTCCGGCAGGTCTTCTATTGCATTTCGTACTGTGGCTGCTATTTCATCCTGCAATAGCTGATTTTCAGGAGTGGCGTTCTCCTGTAAACGTATGCCTATATCCATCTGTTCTGCAGTACCTGCATCCAGATCAGAGCCAGGGGGGCGTCGCCCCTGAGCTACAATATGATTCTTAGCGGTATTAATGGCTATCCGGTAGATCCAGGTGTAGAAGGCACTATCACCCCGAAAATTAGGAAGGGCCTTGTAGGCCTTGATAAAAGCTTCCTGTGTCACATCTAGCGCCTCGCTAGGATTACGCACATAACGGGATACCAGGTTGACTACCTTGCGCTGGTATTTAAGGACCAGAAGGTCAAATGCCTTCTTATCCCCGCGCTGTACTCGTTCTACCAGTTCCTGATCTACTTGTCGCTCGCCCATGCGGGCTTTCTCCATTTCCGCGACAAGCGCAGTTGTTCGTTCAAACTGATTGACATCCCGTACATAAATTAGTTCTCGTATGTTCTGGGTATTTAACCAAAGATTCCTGGTATGACAATAACTTTTTGTTCTCGTTGGAGTTAAATTAGGTTAGGATTCCGCAAACGATAACTGTTTGCATCCAGGTACCCCCCACAGTCCTGGGATTATGAACTGCAAATCAGCTTGCAGCAAACCCTAGAGCCACAAACATGAGTATCAAATGGGTATTAGCCATATACACGATGTCCTTATTATAGGTAGCGGTGCTGCCGGTCTCAGTCTGGCCTTGCGTCTTCCAGAAAATCTGAAAATCGCAGTTCTCTCCAAGACCACTTTGTCTGAGAGTAATACCTACTATGCCCAGGGGGGGATATCTGCGGTTCTGGACAAGAAAGATTCCGTAGAGTCACACATTGCCGACACCCTGGGTGCCGGGGCTGGTCTGTGTGATGAAGAAGTGGTACGCATGGTGGTGGAGCACGGGCCGGATAACATCAAATGGCTTATGTCCCAGGGAATGGAGTTTACCAAGCGCAAAAAGAAAAAAAATAAGTATCACCTGACCAGAGAAGGTGGACACTCCCATCGCCGGGTAATCCATGCTGCAGATGCCACTGGCCAGGTTATGCAGGCTACCTTGGAGGACCATATCCGGGAGATGCCGAATATCGATGTGTTTGAAAACCGCAATGCCATCGATCTGATAACTGGCCATAAGCTCGGTTTCAAGGACAACCGCTGTCTTGGCGCCTACGTATTCAACCGGGACACAGACCATGTGGATACTTTCCGTTCCCGCTGTGTGGTACTGGCCACAGGTGGCGCCAGTAAGGTGTATCTATATACATCCAATCCGGATATAGCCACTGGAGATGGTATTGCCATGGGTTGGCGAGCCGGTTGTCGGGTGGCAAATATGGAGTTTATTCAGTTTCACCCCACCTGCCTGTACCACCCCCATGCCAAGTCATTTCTGATCACAGAGGCCCTTCGAGGTGAAGGCGGAAAGCTACTGTTGCCGGATGGCACCAGATTCATGGATAAGTTTGATGAGCGGGCTGAACTTGCACCCCGCGATATCGTAGCCCGTGCTATTGACCATGAGATGAAACGCCTGGGTACAGACTGTCTATTCCTGGATATTAGCCATAAACCAGCTGAGTTTATTCAGGAAAGATTTCCCATGATAAGCGCACGCTGTCTGGATTTTGGGATAGACATAACCAAAGAACCTATACCCATCGTACCTGCTGCCCATTACACCTGTGGCGGGATAATGACCGATGCCAATGCCCGTACTGATATTCCCTGCTTGTACGCCATCGGGGAGATTGCCTATACCGGTCTGCATGGCGCCAACCGTATGGCCAGTAACTCTCTGCTGGAGTGCCTGGTGTTTGGTGAGACCGCCTCCGAAGATATTGTTGAGAGTCTGAAGAGCATCTCCACCCCACCAGAACTACCACTGTGGGATGAGAGCCGGGTTACAGATTCTGATGAAGATGTTGTGGTATCCCATAACTGGGACGAACTACGCCGCTTGATGTGGGACTATGTAGGAATTGTTCGCAGTAACAAACGGCTGGAACGGGCCAGGCGTCGGGTCAATATGCTGCGTCAGGAGATCAAGGAGTACTACAGCAGCTTCAAGGTGCATAATGACCAGTTGGAACTGCGTAATCTGGTAGATGTGGCCAATCTGATCATCCGCTCAGCCATGCGCCGGCGGGAAAGCCGTGGCCTGCATTACAATATCGATCACCCGGAGCTGGATGATCAGGGACAGCGCAGTCCCACCATCATGATACCGGACAACTACTCCCCAAAGTGATTCTCAAGCTTTAGTACCATCCTTAGCCGACGGTGTAACCCGGTTTGTAAACTATCTTGCGGTAACAGCAGTCTGTATCTGCCTGAATCCTCTGTTTTCAAGTCCAGAGCGAGCAGGTAACGGTGTAGAAAGCTGCTAGGAATTAGAGTCGCATTTTGCATAGAATCATCCCCTAGCCACAGGCGCCATCCATTTTCTTCACCCCATTCCACCCGAATAACGCTGTGGGCGCTAAGACGTAATAGATCACGCCTCCAGTAGTAGCAAAAGCTGATAGCCACCAGAAGCACAAGGGCAATGTCTAATAGCAGTGGAAATGGTAGCAACACAATGACAACCAAAGCAGATGTGTGAACAAACAGCAGATACAGTGCCAGCCATTTGGAAAAGCCCGGTTCGATTCTGATTGGCCCATCCTTGGGTATAGTCATCAGGGGGACCCCTAGCTAATCATGCACTCACGAATACGGCTCAACAGCTCCGCAAGTTCCCTATCGTTGGGATTGGTCTTACCCATGAACATATCCAGCATCTCCTGGTCCTGCATATCCAGCAGGCTGATAAATTTCCGTTTTTCCTGGTCTGTGAGTTGCTCGTAGACCTTATCCATATAGGAGTTGAGTAGTAGATCCAGCTCCAGCAGGCCACGTCTGCAGGCCCACCGCAGCTGATTTGTAGTTGGTAGTTGATCCGGCCATTGTGTCGAAGTGGATGTCATACAGACTGTTTTAGCATCAGTGCCTTTATTTTACCGATGGCTGCTGTTGGATTCAGCTGCTTGGGGCAAACATCGACGCAGTTCATGATGGTATGGCAGCGGAACAGGCGATAGGGCCCTTCCAGAGCATCCAGACGTTCAGTTCTGCCTTGATCACGGGTGTCAGCCAGGAAACGCCAGGCCTGCAGCAGTGCGTGTGGCCCGAGAAACTTATCCGGGTTCCACCAGAAAGATGGACAGGATGTGGAGCAACACCCGCACATGATGCACTCGTATAGCCCATCCAGCTTGTCCCGATCTTCAGGAGACTGACGCATCTCAACTTCCGGTACCGGCTCCTTGCGTATGAGATAGGGGCGGATAGAGCGATACTGGTCGTAGAACTGATCCATGCTTACCACCAGATCGCGGATTACCGGGCGTCCTGGGAGTGGGCGCACCTCTACCGGTTCACTAAGCTCAGTCACCGGGGTGGTACAGGCCAGCTTATTCTGGCCATTTACGTTGAGGCCATCTGATCCGCACACACCTTCACCGCAGGAGTGACGAAAATTGAGGGACTCATCCTGCTCTTTAAACTTCAACAGTGCGTCACGCAGCATCATGTCTGAGGTTACATCAATATCGACATCCTGCATGTATGGTCCACTGTCGATTTCCGGATTGTAGCGATAGATTCGAAACTTCATGGTGATTTCTCAATAAACGCGCTCTTTAGGTGGAAAGGTTTCCACAGTAATAGGTTTGGTGCGAACCGGTTTGGTACCGTGTTTGTCTCCTTCTAGGTAGTATAGGCTGTGCACCATCCAGTTTTCGTCATCCCGGTCTGGATAATCCATCCTGGAGTGGGCGCCTCGACTCTCCTTTCTGGCCTCGGCAGACATCATGATAGACATGGAGATGTCTATCAGGTTCTCCAGTTCCAGGGCCTCGATCCGGGCGTAGTTGAAGGTCTTGCTGTCATCCTTCAACTGCACACCTGGCAGTCGTTCCCGCAGTGCCTTCAACTGTTCGATACCTTCTTGCATAACCTCTTCATTACGGAACACACTGCAGTGGGTCTCCATAACCTGCTTCAGTTCACTACGTAGTGATTGCACAGATTCACCATCTCCCTTCTTGTCCCAGCGCTGGAGCCGCTGCATGGCCTTGTCCAGGCTGTCCTGACACAGAGGTTTGTGATAACGGTGGGATTTGAGGAATTCACCTACCCTATTGGCGGCGGCGCGCCCAAATACCAGGATATCCAATAGTGAGTTACCCCCCAGACGGTTGGCACCGTGCACAGATACGCAGGCTGCTTCACCGATGGCGTAGAGACCGTTGACCACTTCCTCAGCGTTATCGCCATGCTGGACGATGACCTCGCCGAAACGGTTGGTTGGGATACCACCCATTACATAGTGGGCCGTTGGAAATACCGGGATCGGAGTCTCGGCAGGATCCAGGTTGAGGAAGGTACGACAGGTTTCGCTGATACCCGGCAGACGCTTACCAACAATCTCAGCACCCAGGTGATCCAGCCTTAACATGACATGATCACCATCAGGTCCACAGCCGCGACCTTCACGTACCTCAGTTGCTATGGCACGACTTACAACGTCACGACTGGCTAGATCCTTTGCATTGGGAGCATAGCGCTCCATGAAGCGTTCACCATCCTTGTTCATCAGGTAGCCACCCTCACCGCGTGCACCCTCAGTTATAAGCAGCCCCTTGCCGGCAATACCAGTGGGGTGAAACTGGAAGAACTCCATATCCTGTAACGGCACCCCGGCACGCAGGGCCATGGCCATGCCATCACCGGTGTTGATATGGGCGTTGGTGGTGGTACGGAACACCTGACCGCAACCACCAGTGGCGATTAGGGTGGTCTTGGCTTCGATCAGGATAGGTTCACCGGTGGCAATCTCCAGGCACAGCGCACCCAGGACGTTGCCTTCTTCATCCGAGATCAGATCCACGGCAAAATATTCATCGAAGAAGTTGGTCTTGGCGCGGATGTTCTGCTGATACAGGCTATGCAGAATGGCATGACCGGTACGGTCAGCTGCGGCACAGGTACGGGTGGCTTGACCACCTTCGCCAAATTGCTGACTCTGGCCACCAAATGGCCTCTGATAGATCTTGCCATCATTCAGACGGGAAAATGGCACACCGTAATGTTCCAGTTCATACACCAGATGGGATGCGGCGCGACACATGTATTCAATCGCATCCTGGTCTCCAAGGTAGTCACTGCCTTTGACCGTGTCATACATATGCCAGTGCCAGTTGTCTTCTGTCACGTTGGCCAGGGCGGCATTCACACCACCCTGGGCGGCGATGGTATGGGAGCGTGTTGGAAACACCTTGGATACCACAGCAACCCTGGCCTCAGCATCGGCAAGCTGCAGTGATGCGCGCAGCCCGGCACCACCGGAACCCAGGATTAGAGTATCGAACTTGCGAGCGGCAAGTGTCATAGAGAACCTCTCACTAAATTTTTCTATCTAAACTGAAACTATTGTCAGAAACAGGTACTTGGCAGTCCAGAGACCACTTCCAATCAGTCCTATCGCCAGTAGTGTTAACAAGAAAACCCGGATCAACAATGGGTTGATATAGTCAATAAAAATATCCCGTGTCCCGATCCACGCATGCAGCAGCAGAAAAAAGGCAAAAAACAGCAGGGATAGATTGTTTATCGGCTCTGCCACCCACTCTCTCCATTCGGTGAAAGAGGCAGGTGCGGAAAACATGAAATGCCAGATAAGAAACAGGATATACAGGCCAAGATACAGCGCACTGATACGCTGCAACACCCAGGCCCTGAAACCACTTACGCGGCGGGTCATGATCCACCTCCCAACAGCAGGGCGGCTGCAGTAACAAAGGAAACCAGGGCAGCCAGGATAGTTACCACCCATGCACTCTGCCGGGCGCTAGCCTTCTGAACACCGATATCAAAATCGATCAGAAGAAAGCGGATGCCAGAAAACAGATGGTGCATCACACCCCATCCTAAAATCAGGAGCACAAGCTTGGCGAACCAGCCGGAGAGCTGACTCTGGGCTGAGGCAAAACCAGCTTCACTCTCAAGGGACAGGCCCAGTAGATAGGTAAAGTACGGAATCGCCAGTACCAACAGTGCACCACTTGCCCGATGCAGGATGGACATGATGGCCATAATTGGCATGTGTATTTGCAGGAGATTCAGATGGACGGGTCTGGGTCGAGTTTTCTTCATGTATGTATATCTCAGTATCAGGCTTGTAGCTGCCTGGGTGCAGGATGCAGAAAGAGCCGGATCATCATCAATGAAATAGCAGCAAAACTTTTAGAACTTCTAGTAAATAACCGTGAGTTTTTCAAGCTAACCTATTTTGTTTATTAGAATTTTCTTAAATAAAACACAATTAACCAATCGGTAAAAAACTTGAGCAGTCTAACAAAACGACGCGGACAGTAAACCGTTTTTATAGACGCATAAAATTGATACTTTTAATATTCTAATAACATATTATTGCTTTTACAAGGGGGTATGGTGGATTAACCCTGGAGCTACTTTTGTTCCAAATCCAGTTCTCCTAAATACTTGAATATTTTCTTGGCCGAGGTGACTGGTTTTGCTGCCTGTTGCTCTTTTTGCGCAGCCCGTATCAGCTGTCTGAGGTGGTTTCTGTCAAGTGCTGGACAGATATGCATCAGATCCGACAGGGCGCTGTCACCCTCCAGAATCAGCCGGTCCCGCCACTGTTCAAGCAGCTTTACTCTCTGTTTCTCCTTTGGGTGGTTGCCATCAAGTCTTTCCAGTTTATCGCGGATCTGAGCTAGGTCTTCGTCCGCCAGGAGTTTTCCAATTCTCCGGATGTGCCTGCGTTGTGCAGTACGGTTCTTGATCCTGGTGTACTCATCCAGGGCATCCAGCAGACTGGGGCTGAACGGGAAACCGGCAATCTGTCCTGGTTTCAAACTGACAAGTTGTTCTCCCAGTCTCTGTAGTTCAGCGAACTCACGCTTGATCTGGCTCTTGCTCTTTTCCTGCTGTTCTTCTTCCAGCTGTTCACTTTTATCATGCATAGTCTGTTATTTGGTATTCCTGTCTATCCTTTGTTAAGCAACTATAACCACTCCATGTATTCTATGATCATCTGACAGCTTCTGTTACCACGGAACTCATTAACGTCCAGACGGTATGCTGCCCGTAGTTTCTCCTGGTTGGACTGTGGTTGCATGTCTGCCTGATTGAAGGCAATGGCATCAAGGAAATTGTCCTTGTCCTGGGTAGTCAGTACCAGTTTAAGGTGCCTCTCCCCCACTACCCTGCTGTTTACCAGCATGAACTCGCCATCAAATATAGGTTCTGGGAAATGCTGTCCCCATGGTCCAGCATCACGCAGCAACTCAGCCAGTTCCAGGTTTATCTGTTCAGGCTCTAACTCACCGTCGGAGTGGATTACACCGCATATATCCTCGGGTGCCAGGTGCAGGCGAACCTCTTGGTCGAAAGCAGTGCAAAAGTCTGCATAATCCACTTCCAGCAAGGTCAGCCCTGCAGCCATGGCATGGCCGCCAAATTTGCTGATCAATCCCGGGTGCTTCACTGCAACACTATCTAGAATATCCCGTATATGCAGTCCGGTAACCGATCTTGCTGAACCCTTGATCCAGCCATCTTCTGCTGCGGCGAAGGCTATTACCGGGCGGTGATAGCGCTCCTTTATTCTGGAGGCCAGGATGCCTACCACGCCCTGATGCCAGTCCGGGTCATAGATGCAGAGTCCAAACGGCATGCTGGATTCCTTCTGTAGCTCTAAGCTTGCAAGATAGGCGGTGGCTTGCTGGCGCATGTCATCCTCAATCTCGCGTCGTTGACTATTTAAAAGATCCAACTCTGCCGCACCATGTTCAGCGGTCTGCGCTGAATCGGTAATCAGAGTTTCTATACCGAGTGACATGTCCTCCAGTCGACCGGCTGCATTTAGTCTTGGTCCTACTGCAAATCCCATATCTGCGGCTATGTGCTGCTGTTGATTGCGTCTGGCAACCCTTAGGAGTGCACTTATACCTGGACGACAGTGGCCGGCCCTGATCCTGCGAATGCCCTGATGTACCAGGATACGGTTGATCCTGTCTAAGGGCACTACATCAGCCACGGTACCCAGAGCCACCAGGTCCAGATAATCAGCGAGATTTGGTTCCTGGATGCCATGTTCTGCAAACCAGTCGTGTTTTCGCAGCCTGGCTCTGAGGGCCAGTAATACATAGAACAGCACCCCTACTCCGGCCAGGTTTTTGCCTATCCCTGCTTCTGGAGACAGATTTGGATTTACGATCACGGCTGCTGCTGGCAGTTCTCTGCCTGGAAGATGATGGTCAGTAACCACAACCGGAACGCCTGCAGCAGTGGCTGCTGCCACTCCGGCAATACTGGAGATGCCATTATCCACCGTAACCAACAGATCAGGGGACTGCTCGAGGGCGACATCCACTATTTCAGGGGTCAATCCATAGCCATAATCGAAGCGGTTTGGTACCAGGTAATCGACATCTGTTGCTCCAAGTGCTTTAAGCCCCAGGACGGCCAGGGCGCAGCTGGTGGCGCCATCCGCGTCAAAATCACCTACGATAACTATTCTCTTTGACTCCTGCATTGCTTGATGCAGGATCTCTGCTGCCTCTGCAGTCCCGGAGAGTTCAGATGGGGCGGGCAAATGATTGAGTTCGCGCACCAGCTCCTCATCACTGTTTACACCCCTTGCGGCATATATTCTCCTAAGCAGCGGAGCGATCTCCTCTGACAAATGCTCTGCTCCAGAGGTGGTACGTCTGATTATTTTGGTTTTCGACTGCATTGACATAGTATGCGCCAATAAAGCAGTGACGCACCAATCGAATTATATAGACAACAGAATGGGTTATATTCTGTGCTGACCAACTCTAATAACACTTACTGGAATGACGATATCTGACACAGACAAAATCATGCAACTGACCACTCATCCATTACTTTCGGATGGTGAGATACATGTATGGCATATAGATCTTGATCGGCCCGCAGGTGAACTGTCCGAGCTGTTGTCAGAGGATGAAACTGAGCGTGCCAACTCCATGCTCAGGGATCAGGATAAAAGCAGGTTTATCCGTGTGCGTGGTGCTATGCGTTCGCTGTTGGGAGAGCAGATTGGAGTCTCAGGTGGAGAGCTTGAGTTTGAGCTGGGGGAACATGGGAAACCATTTATCTCGCAACCTGAATCGGCACTCCAGTTCAATCTGACACATTGTGATGATCTGGCACTGTTGGCAATGTCAGAAAGGGTTACAGTTGGAGTGGATCTGGAACGAATAAGCTCTAGGCCGTCACAACTGAAGATTGCCGAGCGGCTGTTTCCACAATCGGTGCATGATGAACTAGCCAATCTGCCTTCGAGTCAACAGGATACGGCATTTTTTCATCATTGGACTGAGTATGAAGCCTGCGCCAAGTGTCAGGGAGTTGGAATTTTCAGTTCTGGCAAAGATAAGAGTGGTATCCAGACGATACATTTCTCACCGAAACCGGAGTGGATCGCCTGTTTGGCGTGTAAAATGTCTGGTCAAGATCAAATAATTACCCTGAAGCATTTCAAATTTATGTTCTAAAGGAACCTCTGATCAATTCGCTGATGAGCCGAGTTTGTGTTCAAATGGCGATGATCGCAAGGCGTGGTGCGCAGGCCGCATGCC